>DASTRL010000238.1:0-44203 GCA_035761265.1 Steroidobacteraceae bacterium | reverse complement strand
TGCAGCATGTACATGCCCTTGGCGAGGAACAGGAAAATGATGAGCGCGACCACCGAGAAGACCGGCACGCGCGCGAAGATGAAGAAGGGAATCGCGAGCAGCGCGAGGAACATGAACACCAGCGCCGCGTAGCCGCTCGAGCTTTTGAAATCGACTTCTTCGGTTCCACTACCAGGCATGGGCGTATTCATCTTTTGTCTCCCAGAGGCGGTAACGATTGCGGTGACGGAATTGATACTAGAGTGATATCACTTTGAATGCAAGCGCCGTTGCAGGGCCGTGTACAATGCGCGCCGGTCGGGCCTGTAGCACAGCGGTTAGTGCAGGGGACTCATCTATATAGGTGCCTGCGCGCGGTAACGCGCGCAGTGGACGGGATGAATTCAGGGGAACCTTCGCATCGACGATGCATGGCAATCCTGAGCCAAGCCCGCGCTGCAGCGCGGGAAGGTGCAGAGACTACCTGAGGGCTCCGAGCGCCCTTGATGACAGGCTAGAGCGTCCCGCACCCCACCGGTGGTCTAACTACCGAGGGTGAAGAGATAGTCCACGCGGGGAGGAAACTCTCCGGCAACGTGAATCCCTTGGTCCTTGGTTCGAATCCAAGCAGGCCCAAGATCCCATTTCTGGTGGGATCGTCGTGCGCTCGAAAGCTAGTTTGGCCGTTCTTGCCAAACTATCCATTCCAAAAGACGAAGCTTGGCCACGATCAAGTCTCATCGTCACAGCGGATCAATCATTTTGCGCTTTCTGCTCTTGGACAATCCGTGAAGCCGTTCGTCGCCTTTCGCTGCGCTCTGCGAAATAGTATGCGATCGAGAAGCGAGACCAACACATGAGCCACCTGCTTTACGTGATGAGCATGCAGCCGATTCTCGAGGCGGACAAGTTGCCCCTGCACAAGAAGGTCGGTATCACCAACAACACAGTCATTCGTGCCGCCCAGTTGGCCACAAAGATGCCGTTCACGTTGTACGTGGAAGCAGCTTGGGAGGTGGGCGACGGCCGTGCGGCACAGGTCGAGGCAGCCCTTCACAAGGTCTTGAATGGAAGCAACATCGAGGGTGAGTGGTTCGAAGATCCGGATGAATCCCTGGTCGATGGGCTTCGCCAGATCATGCAGTTGATGGGTTGTAGTCCCGTCAGCGACCAGGCACTGGATCAGCAGGATGACAGCAGGGGAGATCTAGAAGAACGCTACGCGCGAACCGAGCTGTCAATCAAGCAGCTGCTGGAAAACATCGATCCTGTCGCCTTGGGATGGCAGCCGCAACCGGCTCGCGCTGTCGACCAGCGATTCGTGAAGAATGGAGCAACCCTCTATGTCCAGCCGAACAGCCACGGCGCAACTTTGAGTGCATATGGGAAAGACAATGCGGTAATAGCCGGACTGAAACAATACTTCGGTGAACGTGTCAATCAGGCCGTCTACAGCAACGGACAAATGCGGCATAGCGTCACCGTGACCAAAGCGGAATTGAAGAACTTCTTTTCGACTGGCGCGGACAAGCATTCAGATACCGAAGCCGCAATCCAAGTGCCTTGATCGGTAGTCGCAGTCGTCGGCGCCGAAGAAATCCATGACGAACTTCCCACCCGTGGCGAAGTTCGGGTCGAGCGAGCTACCGTCATCGCGACGTCCTCCCACTTTCAATAGCGGGCTGGGCGAAAGTCAGGCCGCGAGTTTGCCTGTCCGCGCCAAGCCGCGGCACGCGGAACTCGCAGTTTGACGGCCAAAGACCGAGCTCGTCGGCTCGTCGGGCCTGGCGTGGTCACGAACACGCGCTCGCCTCCTATCGAATCGCCGCGAGCGTACTCGATATCTGTTGCGCCGCCTCCGCGATCGAGCCGCGCATTTGCGCGAGCGAGGACGATCTGCCGTTCGGAGGCAGATAGGGAACCGTCAGCGCGGCGACCACCCTCGCATCGCGGCCGTGAATCGGATAGCTGATCTCCGTCACGCTGGCCGACAGATGGCTGCGCTGCATCTCGTAGCCTTGCTTCCTGACCCGCGCCAGTCTTCTCAGCAGCTCCGCCTTGCGCATCGGCCACGGCGTGGGCAGTTGCCGAAAGTGAATCTCCCGTTCCGCCGGCTCCATGAAGGCGAGCAGCACGTGGCCGCCACAGCTCGCAACGAGATCCACCACCGCGCCCAGCCGCATCGTGAAGCCCCCGGCGTGCCCTGAGTTCTCCTGGCGAAGCACCACCAGCCCGCGCGCGCCCGCGGGCACCACGATGTGGCAGGACTGATCGATCTGCCGGGAGAGCTGGCTCAACACGGGCGCGGCCACCAGGGACATGGCCTGCGCGGGCGTGCCGCGGTGCGCCAGTTCCATCATCCGGTAAGTGATGCCGTAACGGGAGCTTTCGCGATCCTTTTGCAGCCAGTCGCGCTGCTCCAGGGTGATCACGATGCGGAAGATCTCGCTGATGGACCGCTTCAGCCGGTAGGCGATCTCCGAGATGAGCAATCCGTTCCTCTCGCCGGCGAGTAGTTCGATGATGTCGATCCCCTTGTCGAGGGCGGGAACCGAATATGTCCTGGCCGCTCTTGCCGTCGGCTCTTTGACCTTGTCTCGCTTCACGATCGCATTCTAGCCTCAGCGCCAGGGCGCGTGCAGGCGCGACGGCGACGTCGCGCCGCAACTGTCAACGCGACACTGGCGCAGGGAACGAAATCCATTGCTCGGGCCTGGCGAGCACTCGACATATGCCGGCCGATCTACCTGTCACGGCCCGAATGGGATGCCACGAAGCGAGCCCGGGGCCGGCCTGTCGCGCGGCCGCATCGCATCGCGAACCCGCTTCCGAGCCAGCATCGGCCGTCATCCCGCCGGTCCACTCCCACGTGGGAAGGCGTCGCCGAGCGATGGCGGCCGGGCGCGGTCCATGGTGTTCTTGGCGCCATGGAGACCACGACGCCGACAACTTTGGATCCGGGATCTTCCTTCCACAACGGCGACGGCAGCGCGACGCCCACCTCGCGCGCCGCGCAGATTGGCCGGAAGGCGGCGGACGCGATCGACGCGAAGCGTGAGAGCGTCGCGCGCGGCCTCGATACCGCGGCGTCCGCATTGCAGGCCAGGGCCGAGAGCCTGCCGGGGGGCGAGAAAGTCGCCCGGGCTGCGCGGACCACCGCGGACGCGATGGGACGCGCCGCGGGCTACGTGCGCGAGCAGGATGTCAGGGCCATGCTCGTCGACCTGCGGCAGGCTGCCAACAGACATCCGGGCGCGGTGCTGCTCGCGGCCGCGGCGCTGGGATTTATGCTGGCGCGCAGTCTTGCGCGGCGCTGAATCGCAGGAGGCGCGCATGGCAAACGGCGATCGGCCGATTTCCGCGGTGCTGAACGACATCGTCGGCAACGTCCAGGACATCGTGCGCTCGGAACTGCGCCTCGCGAGGACCGAGCTCACCACGGAAGCGACGAAAGCAGGCTCCGCCGCCGCGCTCATCGCCGTGGGTGTGCTGCTGCTCGCCTTCGGCGCCGGGTTCGTGCTGCTGGCCATCGTCCATGCGCTGAGCCTCGTCGTCGCGGCCTGGCTGGCTGCGCTCATCGTGGGCGTGGGTGTCGGCGTGATCGCGGCGCCCTGTATCGCGGTCGGGATCAAGCGACTCAGGCGAACACGCGCCGCGCCGAAAACCGCGGCCAGCCTCAAGGAGAACGTCGAATGGGCGAAACAACTGACCAGATAGCGGCCGACATTGCTCGAAGGCGCGACGACCTGAAGTCGAATCTCGAGGAGCTGGAGACGCGGGTGAAGGACGCAGCCGACTGGCGCAGTCAGTTCCGCAGGCATCCGGGCGTGATGATCGCCGCGGCCATGGCCGGCGGCATGCTGCTCTCCTCACTACTCGGAAACGGCTCTGACCGTTCGAGGACCCGAAGCTTCGAAGACTAACGGCCGCTCGCCGAAGCCGAGTCGAGGAATATCCGCCGGATGCGCGGATAGCGCGCCTGTATCGCGTGTTTCAGCCTCGCGATGGCAGCGCGCACGCCTTCGATGTCCACGCCGGCCCGGAAGCGCAGCTCGATCACCAGCACCACCTCCTCCGGTCCCAGGTAGAGCGTGCTCAGCTTGTTCAGGCACTCGACATCCGCGTCCGCGGTCACGATGGCGCGCAATTGCGTGAGCGTCTGGCGCTCCACGCCTTCGCCGACCAGCAGTCCCTTGCTTTCGAACACCATTACGAACGCCATCGAACAGAGCAGCGCGCCGATCAACACGGAGGAGGCGCCGTCGATCCATGGCGCGTGCAGATGCTCGCTCAGCAGCAGTCCCACGGCCGCGAAGATCAGGCCGAGCAACGCGGCGGAGTCCTCGAGCAGCACGGAGAAATTCGCCGGGTTCTTGCTGAGATGGATGGTCTCGACGATGCCGCGGCCACGCCGCTCGCGGCGAAACGCCTCGAAGCCGTAGTACCAGGAGATGCCCTCGAATACGGCCGCGAACGCCAGTACCACGAAATTCCAGCCGAGGTTCTCGGGAGCATGCGGCGTCACGATGCGCCACAGGCCGGTGACGATGGACATGCCGCCGCCCAGCGCGAAGATGAGCACGCCCACGATCAGTGCCCAGAAATAGAACTCGTGGCCGTAGCCGAAGGGATGCTCTTCATCCGGCGGCCGGCGACTGCGACGCATGCCGTAGAGCATGAGACCGCCATTGCCGGTGTCGACGAGCGAGTGGATGGCCTCGGCCGCCATCGCGGCGCTGCCGGAAAACGCGGCGGCGACGAACTTGGTGATCGCGATCGCGAGGTTCCCGGCGATCGCGGCCAACACGGCCCGTCTGGTCTCGCCCGCCATGGCATTTCAGCCTGAGCTCTGCGCCGCGAAGATCTTGCGGACCGTTTCGAACGTGTCGGCATGCTCGAAGTCCTTGTCCGGCCGATAGCGCTTCACGCGCGCCGAAGTTGCGGCAACCTGCCGCGATGCGGCGTCCACGGTGGCGAGCAAGGTCATGCCGGGGATCGTATCGCCCCGACAACCGTACGGGCGGCAGGGTGAAAAGGTCTGACGCGCAGGGCCGGCCGGTTCACCCGGGAGTTCCCTGAGGGCGCCGCAAAATGTGACGCGATTCCTCCGGTAATCGCCGCCCGAGCCGATAGCCCCAGCGGGCCATTACGAGAAATCGCGAACGTACATGCACTCCCGGGCTGATCAGATCACCGCCGCCGCCACGCGCCAGGTCCTCACCTTCGCGCTGGGCGAGGAGGTCTATGGCGTGGACATCCTGCGCGTGAAGGAGATCCGCGGCTGGTCGCCGGTCACGCGCCTGCCGCAGACCTCGGCGTCGGTGCTCGGTGTGCTCAACCTGCGCGGCGCCATCGTGCCGGTCATCGACCTGCGCGTACGGTTTGCGATGGCCTCGGCGGAATTCAATGCGCTGACCGTGGTCATCGTGCTGTCGCTGCGTACACCCGCGGGCCAGCGTGAATGCGGCATCGTGGTCGACGGCGTGCGCGACGTGGTCGACATCGCCACCGACAGCGTCCGTCCCGCGCCCGCGGTGGATGGCGATGAGGCCGGCGAGTTCATCGAGGGCATCGCCACGGTCGGCGAACAGATGCTGATCCTGTTCAACGCCGACAGCCTGGTCTCGGGGGATTCGTCGGCGCTGGTGCTGGGCAGCGCGGCCTGACGCTTCATACATCCAACAAGGAACTTCGACGGTCTTCATCATGCGACTCAATCCCTTCAAGAACATCCGCCTGTCCATCCAGCTCTTCTCGATGGTCGTGATCTCGCTGGCAATCTCCGCCGGCCTGCTCGCCTATGCCATGAAGCTGGTGCAGAGCACCCAGGGCACGCTCAAGCACACCATCGACAACCGCATGGTGTCGGGCCAGGCCATCCAGAGCGTCGCGGACGCGCTCACCCTGTCGCTGGAAGACTCGCAGAACGTGATCGAGAAGAAGCAGACGGCGCAGGAAGCGCACGACGCGATCGACGCCGCCATCGCCAAGGCCAAGGACGACTGGGACCGCTACTTTCTCGGCGACATGATCCCCGAGGAGCAGGCGCTGGCCGACGAGACCACGCCGTTGCTCGACAAGGCGTACAGCGCCATCTACAAGCTGCAGAAGAAACTCGAGGCCGGCGACGTCGCCACGCTCGCCGCGTGGCGCAACGAAACGCTGCGCCCCGCGCTGATCGACGGCGCCAGCAATCTCAAGAAACTGATCGACATGCAGCTCACCGCGGCGAACCTGGACCTCAAGAACAACCAGGCCAGCTACGAGAAGGCGCGGCGCAACACCGCCATCATGCTGGCCGGCGGCGCGCTGCTCTCCATTCTCTGGGCGTGGATCATCATCCGCGGCGCGATGCGCCGCCTGGGCGCGGACCCGGCCAAGGCGAGCGAAGTGGCACGCCGCGTCGCTTCGGGCGACCTGCAGTTCGACATGGACGTTGACGTCGACGACGACAGCCTCATGGGCGCGCTGCGCCAGATGAAGGACAACCTGCTGCATTCGAAGCTCGACTACGAAGGCCAGATCAACGCGATCGCGAAGGTGCAGGGCGTGGTCGAGTGCGCGCCCGACGGCACGATCATCTCCTGCAACGAGATCTTCCTGAAGCTCATGGGCTACGCGCTGGAAGACGTGAAGGACAAGAACTACTCGATGTTCGTCGACGAGGCGGTGCGTGCCACCGCGAGCTACCAGGGGTTCTGGCCGGCGCTCGCGCGCGGCGAGAGCCGCCAGGGTGAATACCGCAAGCGCGCGCGCGACGGCCACGACGTGTGGGTGCAGGGCGTGTACAACCCCATCCTCGGCGCCGACGGCAAGCCATTCAAGGTGGTCGCCTATCTCAGCGACATCACGAAACAGCGGCAGGAAGCGCTGTTGAATGCCGCATTCCGCGGCGCACTCGATCAGCTCGATGCCAGCGTCATGGTCTGCGACAACGAACTCGAGATCATCTTCGTCAACCCGGCCGCGCGCCAGATGCTGGCACGCGCGCAGGATGACTTCCGCAAGGACCTGCCGAATTTCAACGCCGACGCGGTGCTCGGATCCAGCCTCGAGGCGCTGACGCGCGAGCCGGCGGCATTGCGTGCCGCCGTCGAGAAGCTCACCGATCGGGTGACGCGCCAGGAAGTCATCGGCGGCCGCACCATGAAGACCCTCATGAGTGCCATGCAGGACGACACCGGCCGGCGCCTCGGCACCGTGCTCGAATGGTTCGACCGCACGCAGGAGATCGCCACCGAGTCCGAGTTGCAGGAGGTGATCGCCGCGGTGACCGCGGGCAATCTCGACGATCGCATTTCGCTCGACGGCAAGCGTGGCTTCTTCATGACACTGTCGAGCGGCATCAACGAGCTCGTCGACGCCATCGGCACGGTGGTCAACGAGGTGCATAGCCTGGTGGCCGCGGCCAACCAGGGCGACCTCACGCGGCGCATCGACACGCAGGGCAAGTCCGGGTTGCTGGTGAAGATCGGCGGCGGCATCAACGAGCTCACCGAGAATCTCTCGGGCCTGGTGTCGCAGGTGAAGCTGGTAGCCGCGGACGTCAGCCGTGGCGCCAACGAGATCAGCCTCGGCAATGCCAACCTCTCGCAGCGCACGGAAGAGCAGGCCTCCTCGCTCGAGGAGACCGCCTCGTCCATGGAAGAGATGACCAGCACCGTCAAGCAGAGCGCCGACAACGCCGGGCACGCGAACAAGCTCGCGGTCGCGGCGCGCGACCAGGCCGAGAAGGGCGGCGAAGTGGTCGCCAAGGCCGTGAAGGCCATGGATGAGATCAACGTCGCGGCGAAGAAGATCGCCGACATCATCGGGGTCATCGACGAGATCGCCTTCCAGACCAACTTGCTGGCGCTGAATGCCGCGGTGGAAGCGGCGCGTGCCGGCGAGCAGGGTCGCGGCTTCGCCGTGGTGGCCACCGAAGTGCGCAACCTCGCGGGCCGTTCTGCCACGGCCGCCAAGGAGATCAAGACGCTGATCCAGGAGAGCGTGCGCAAGGTCGACGAGGGCTCGAGCCTCGTGACGCAATCCGGGGCGACGCTGGAGCAGATCGTGGGCGCGGTGAAGAAGGTCACGGACATCGTGGCCGAGATCGCCGCCGCCTCGCGCGAACAGTCGGCCGGCATCGACCAGGTGAACAAGGCCGTCATGCAGCTCGACGAGCTCACGCAACAGAACGCGGCGCTGGTCGAGGAGGCCGCGGCGGCGAGCCAGACCATGGCCGAACAGGCGCGTGGGCTCAACGACTCCATGCAGCGCTTTCATGTGAACGCCTCCGCAGCTCCTGCGCCTGCCGCGCCGGCTTCCGCCGACGAACGACGCAAGAGCGGACGGCCCTGGGCCGCGAAACGCCAGGCGGAAGCGGCGCCACCGCCGTCAGCCCGTAAGGTGATGGCGGGAACCGACGATGCGGTGTGGAAGGAGTTCTGATCCGTTGAGCTAAATCGGGACGGGAGCCGGCCGATACAGCTCGTACACGGCGGCAGCGGTGACTTCGACCATTGCCTGTCCGGATTACTTAATGGAGCGAGAAATGAAGATGTACGTTGCGCTTGCGGTGCTCTGGGCAGCTTGTGCGCTTCCTGCGCTGGGCTGCGAGAGACCGACTTCCCCGTCGACGATCCCGGATGGCAAGACCGCCTCGAAGGACGAAATGATGGCGGCCAAGAAGGCCATCGACGCGTACAAGCTGGCGATGGAAGACTACATGGGCTGCGAGCGCAGCAACACCAAGATCGAATCGGCGCACGCCGAGCTCGAGAAGATCGCCGATCGCTTCAACGAACAAGTGCGCGCGTTCAAGGCCAAAGGTTGAGTGTCGGCGCGCGCGCCAGCAGCGTCAGCAGCCGGTTCGCGGGTTTACCCGCGGCGCCACGCCGCAGGCGGCCCTCCTGCCAGGCTACGAATACCGCCGGATTGATGTACGACTTGCGGCACACCGCGGGCGTGTTGCGCAGGCCGGCGGCAACTTCCCTGATCACCGCATTCGTGCAACGACGCAGCGCCGCCTCGCCGCGTCGCTCCGGCACCGGGAGCTCATCCAGCAGCGTCAGCGCATGCAGCGTGGCGTGCCAGGTACGAAAGTCCTTGGCGGTGAATTCGCCGCCCATGCGCTCGCGCAGGTAAGCGTTCACCTGGCCGGAATCGATGGCATGTCGGCCGCCGTTCTCGTCCAGGTACTGGAACAGCGCCTGGCCCGGCAACTCCTGGCAGCGCCGAACCAGCGCCGCGAGCCGCGCGTCGTCGATGAGCACGTCGTGCTCCGTGCCGCCCTTGCCGCGGAATTGCAGCAGCGCCCTGCCGCGCGCGGGAAAGCGCGCATGCCGGTCGCGCAGCGTCGTGAGACCGAAGCTGCCATTGCTGCGCGCGTACTCGGCATTGCCGACGCGCACCTGCGTGGCGTCGAGTAGTTTGACCACGAGCGCCAGCACCTTCTCGCGCGGCAGGCCGCGACGCTTGAGGTCGCGGCGCGCGGCGGCGCGCAGCCGTCCCAGTGCCCGGCCGAAACTGCGCATGCGCGCATGCTTGTGGTCGTCGCGCGCGGCGCGCCACTGCGGGTGGTAGCGGTACTGCTTGCGGCCACGCGCATCCTGCCCGGTCGCCTGCAGGTGACCGCGCGGATTCGGGCAGATCCACACAGCCTCGTACGCGGGGGGAATCGCGAGCTGCGCGATGCGTTTCAGCACGCGCGCGTCGCGGATGCGGCGCCCCGATGGTGCGAAGTAGGCGAAGCGCGGCGGCGGCGGCTTGCGACCGGCCCTCTTTCTTGCTGGCAGCCGCACGCGCCGAATTCCGGGCGACTGGTCGCTGACGTAGAGGAGGCCTCGGGGAACGGGCGGCATGCATCGAGCCTGCTGCCCGCACTCACCGGTTGCTGTAGGGATGCTTGAGGCCGCGCCCGCAAATGCGGCCGTCGGCGCCGCGGGTCATTCCTACCCTGCAGTCACCGCGCGTCGCAGCCGTGCGAGATCCTCGTGCCGGCTCGGCATGTCGGTGCGCGGTGCGGCCACGCGCATGTCGCGCAGCACTTCCAGCGACCGCAGCAGCACCGGCAGCGGCGGACCGCTGGCCGTGAGGCCTCGTTGCGCGCCGGCCGGCAAGGTCGCGGCCGGGCCCTCGATGAAGCGCTTCACGAGCTCATCGTGATGCTGGGCGGCGTAGCGGCCGAACAGGTCGCAGACCTCGAGGTAGGCGCGCGCATTGCGCTGGAACCAGTCCGCGCCGGCGTGCGCCTCCACGGAGGCCAGCAATTCGTCCAGCAGGCTGGTGTGCGTCATGCACTCGCGCAGCCGTGACTGGTCGGCGGGCAGCATGAACGACATCTTGTCGACCAGCAGATTGGCGTAGTACGGATCGTTGGCGCGACACAGGCCGAGCAGCAGGTCGAGCTCGTTGATGCCGGAGAAGTCCCCGGCATTCGCGCCGCGGTACTCGATGCGCCCGACGCGGTATGGCTTGTAGTAAGGCCGCACGCAGTAGAAGAAGCGCTCCACGTCGAGCTGCGCGAACAGCCGCGCGTTGAAGCGCAGCACGTCCTCGAGCGCGCGCCTCGCCGTCTCCCAGAGCACGTCGGCCGCCGGGCTGGTCACACCGATGTGCACGATGCGCCCGAGCGCGTCCGCCGCGGTCTGCAGCGCCAGGATGCCGCGCGTGTTCTCGTCGATAAACAGGAATTCGTCGCGCAACGACGTGAAACTCTTGCGCACGCCGTTCACGGCACGATTGTGGGTGGCGAGATGACTGGTGGCGAAGCGCGGCGCCATGCCGAGCGATGCGCCCACGTGCAGCGCCAGTGACGAAGCCTCCGGAAACGGCGAGCGTTCCTCGCGCGAAGGATTGGTCAATTCATGGCGGCGCAGCGCGCCGAGATAGAGGCCGACATTGCCGAGCACGTTGAAGGCGCTCTCGAAGCCGTCGCCGGTGTTGCCCTCCTTCAGCAGCGCGACCACGTGCACGTGGCCTTCATCGCGCAAAGTGGCCTTCAGTGCATCGCCGACGCCTTCGATGCGCGTGCGGTCCGGCTGCCGGAAGTACGCTTCCTCGAGCTCGGTGTTGAGCGCGACGAACGATCCGCGGATCCAGTGATCGAAGGCTTCTGCGTGCGCGCTCGTGTGCATCAGAGTTCTCCGCGCCAGGCGCGCGCCACTTGCGCAGCGTCTTCGGGGGTGTTGCAGGCGTGAAAAGACAGTCGCAGCACGTCGCCGCGGCAGTCGAACTGCGCGTCAGCGGCCTGCAACGCGGCCGTCACCGCATCGAAGTCGCCGCCGAGCGGAATACACAAGGTGCCGCCGATGGGCCAGGCCGGCAGGCGCGAGCGCCACGCCGCCGGGAGTCCATCTTTCAATGTCTGCACCAGGCGCCGATTGTGCGCGAGGATGGCTTCGACGCCGAGGCTCGCGATGTGTCCGATGCCCGCGGCGGCGACGACGAAGGGTGCCACCGACGGCGTGCCGCCCCAGAAGCGCCGGGCATCGGCACCGTATCTGAACGAATGAATGTCCATCTCGAACGGATCGGCATGCGAGAACCAGCCCACGTCGCTGGGCTCGAGCGCAGCGACGAGATCGCCGCGGATCCATAACCAGCCGGCGCCGGGTCCGCCGCACAGCCACTTGATGCAGCTTCCCAGGACGACATCGGCGCCGATCGACGGCAGATCGAGGGGAAGGATGCCGGCCGATTGCGCCACGTCGACGACACAGAGGATGTCGCGCGACCGGCAGAGCCCGGCGATGTCGGCCACGGGCGCCACGCGGCCGGTATTCGAGTGCACGTGCGTCACCAGTGCGAGCCGCACATCCGAGCCCAGCGCCGCCGACCAGGTGCGAAGCTCATCCGGCGTTTGCGTGCGCGGGATCAGTCGCAGTTCGAAACCATACCGCTGCGCCTGGCGCAGCACGAATCCGAGTGACGGGAACGAGTCTTCCGCCGCGAGCAGCACGCGCTTTGCCGGATCGGCGCGCGGCAGCGCCGACAAGAGCTTGACGAGTCCGGAGGAGAGATTGGCCTGCGGGCAGTATTCACCCGCCGCTCCGCCGAGCAGATTCGCGAGCGCGACACGGAACATGTCGATCTGCTGAAGCCAAAGCGGCCACGCATTGCCGCCGCGCTCGGCCCAGGGAGCGAGGAATCCGCTATCGAGCGCAGCGCGCGCGGCCTGCGGCAGACAACCCACCGAGTGTGTCAGCAGGTAGGGGCCGCCGCGCGGAACGAGGAAGGAGTTCACGCCCCAGCCTAGTCCAGCGGGGCGGGCCTCTCAATGTCGCGTGTGCATGCGCTTCGGCGCGGCGCCGTGCCACTTGCGGGTTTCGCTGAAGTACGGCCTGCGCTCTTCAGGCAGACGCGGCGTGGGTGCCGCCAACAGGTAGCGATCGCCGAGCCACGAAACCGCGCTCTGCACGGCGGGTGCGTAATCGTGCTGTGGAATCTGGATGCGTATCTCGGGGCGTTTCATGGCGGTCTCCGTCGGGGATTTCGACGCGACCATGATCCGGCGGGGAGCGCATGCCTAACAACGCCCGGGCGGCGGAGGCGCCGCCACCCGCGCGATCCATGCCGCGCTATCCCGAAAGTGGCAGATCCTGCCGCGGCGGGCACTCCATGCAGGCACCCACCCATTCGCGTAACGAGCCGTCGTCGTTGCAGATGGGCGTCGCACGAATGAGGCAGGCGCGGTATTGCCGGGTGGCCGCGTGCCAGAGCCGTGCGGCGCATTCATAGGGGCGGGCATCGAAGCAGGCGGATGCCCACGAGGCCTGTACCGCGCCGCGATCATCCGGGTGGATGGCCTCGAACCAGCCGTGACCTTTGTGCGCATCCCAGCTCTGGCCGGTGTAGTTCTCCCAGGCCGGCTGCAGGGCTTCGAAAGCGCCATCGGCGCGGGCTTCCCAGGGCACGTCGGTCAGCAACTGAGTCAGCGTGCGCGCGCGCTCTTCGCGGCGGCGCAGATCTTCTTCGTAGAACTTCCGTTCGATCAGATCGGCGGCGAATCGCGCCAGGATGTCCAGCAGGCGCAGGTCGCGCTCCGACGGCTCGTGCGGTCGCCTCCACTGCGTGGAGATCACGCCCACCAGTTGCCCGCTGCGCGAGATCAACGGCGTCGACTGGGTGGCGCGGATGCCGCACTCCCGATACACGGCGAGCTCCGCCTCGCCGCACGGCAAGTCGGAAGCTTCCACGTCCGGCACGATCACCCGTTGCTGCGAACGGCAGGCGAGACCGCAGGGACAGGCCGAGTCCGCGCGGATCCAGGCCCAGGTCTGCGCCGCCGCGGCGCTGAGCCCGCGGAAGGTGAGAAGCCGCAGCTCGCCCAGCGGGCCGCGATTGCGATGCACCTCCTGCATGCTCGCGAAATCCGAATTCATGATCAGCATCGCGGCGTCGACGAGTTTCTCGTACGAACCTGCCAGGTCCACCTCGTGCGCGATCTCCACGCTCAGCGCGTGCAGCGAGCGCAGCGCGGCGAGCTCGATCGCGATGGCCGCATCGATGCGTTGCCGCCGGACGGCGAAGCCGAGCTGGCGCGCGATGGCCAGCGCCACCGCCAGGTCTTCCTGGCTGAAACCATACGGCGCACGGAAGTAGGCCATGAATTTGCCGATCACCCTGCGGTCGACGACCAGCGGAATGAAGGCCACCGCCTGGATGCCCTCATCGAGGATGGTGGCCTTGAGCCCCTCGTCCAGGTCCGCGAGCGCGATGTCGGCGATCGCGAGCGGCGCGGCTTCGGCATCGTGCGGGGTCCAGGGCGAATGACCCGTGACCGCCGCGCGGTAGCCGTCCGACAGCCCGTGCCAGGCGACGAACTGCATGACGCCGGCCTCATCGAACAGCAGGATCGAGGAGCGGTCGCAGTCGAGCGCCGTTTCGATGGCATCGAGCGCCGCCGTGTAGATAGCCTCGGCCGATCCCGCGCGATGCAGGCGCTCGCTGAGCTCGTACAGCGCGTCGCGCTGGCGGTTCGCGGTGGCGAGCTCGCTGAGCGGCGCGCCGAGGTCTTCGACGAGGAGCGAAGTCGAGGCGTGCGGACCGAGGATCCGGGGCGTTGCGCTCATGTGGTTCCCTGCGCGCCATCGACTGGCGGGCCAGTGGTTCCGGGAAATGCGCGCCAGAATGTCATTCTCCGGCCCACGCGTCTGTCGGACACGTCCGACCGAATGCCGCGCCGCGACCAGTGCGAATGAATACACTGCGACCATGCGCATTCTCATCACGGGCTCGGCCGATGGGCTCGGGCGCGCGGCCGCCCTGGCGCTGATCGATGCCGGTCACCAGGTGGTGCTGCATGCACGCTCCACCGAGCGCGCGGCGGCGTTCGACGCGCTGGCCGCGCGCGCGGCGGGCGTGGTCGTCGGCGATCTCGCCAGCGCCGCGCAGACGCGCGCGCTCGCCGAGCAGGTCAACAGGATCGGGCGCATGGACGCCGTGATCCACAATGCTGGCATTTTTCGCCAGCCGAAGCGGGGCGCGACTCCGGAAGGCCATGCGAAAGTGCTGGCGGTGAACGTGCTCGCGCCGTACATGCTGACGGCGCTCATCGAAAAGCCGCAGCGGCTGGTGTATCTCAGCAGCGGCATGCATCGCGGCGGCGATGGCACCCTGTACGACATGGACTGGAACGAGCGGCGCTGGGAGACGTTGCGCGCCTACTCCGAGAGCAAGCTGTACGTGACCGCGCTGGCGCTGGCGGTGGCCAGATACTGGCCCGAGGTGCTGAGCAATGCCGTCGACCCCGGCTGGGTACCGACGAAAATGGGCGGCCCGTCGGCGCCCGACGATCTCGAGCAGGGGCACGTGACACAGGCCTGGTTGGCGGCGAGCGACGACCCGGCCGCGAAAGTCAGCGGTGGCTACTGGCATCACCGCAAGCAGGTCCTGCCCGCCGCCGAAGCTCGCGAGCTGGCGTTCCAGGATCGGCTGCTCGGCAGGCTGGAGCAGCTCACGGGCCTCGCGTTGTTCGCATGAGCGCGCGGTTCGACGTCGTCATCGTCGGCGGTGGAGCGGCCGGCATCGGCGCGGCACGGCGGCTCGCGTCCAGCGGACTAACTACCGTGCTGCTCGAGGCAGACTCGCGGCTCGGTGGCCGTGCGTGGACCCAGGAGATCGCGGGACTGCACCTGGACCTCGGTTGCGGGTGGATGCATTCCGCCGAGAAGAACGCCTGGGTGGCGCTCGCCAACGAGGCAGGCATCGCCATCGACCGCAGCCGCGCCGCCTGGGGGACGCAGTACCGCGACCTGGGTTTCGCACCGGGAGAGCAGGTCGAGGCCCGCAAGGCTTTCGAAACCTGGGTGCACCGGCTGGCGCACGTCGGCGGTGATCGCGCCTCGGACGCGCTCGATCCCGGCGGCAAGTGGAACTCCTACATCCGCGCCATCGTGAATTTCATCAGCGGCGGCAACGTGGACGAGCTCTCCGCGCAGGACTACCTGGCCTACGACGAAGCCTCCACGGAATCCAACTGGCGCTCGCTCACCGGATACGGCGCGCTGGTGGCCGCGAGCTTTCCAGAAGGCGTTGCGCTGCACCTGGCGACGCCCGTGGAGTCGGTCGAGCTTGCCGCCGACGGCGTGATCGTCAGGACGCCGACGGACGTGGTGCGCGCACGCGCCCTCGTTCTGACCGTCTCGACGGGCGTGCTCGCCGGCGACACCATCAAACTACCGCGCCAGCTCGATCCCTGGCGGGAGGCGGCCCGGTCGCTGCCGCTGGGACGCAACGAAAAATTGTTCCTGGAAATCCTCGGCCAGGCGCCTTTCGAAAAGGAAACCCAGCTGCTCGGCAATCCGCGCGATGCCTGCACCGGCTCGTATTACATGCGACCGCTCGGCCTGCCCGTCGTGGAGTGCTTCATGGGTGGCGAGAGTGCACGAATCGTGGAAGAGCACGGGCCGGCCGCGGCCTTCGCGTTCGTGCTCGAGCAGTTGAGCGCGCTGTTCGGAGCGGACATCCGTCGCCATCTGCGCCCCATGGCGGCGTCGAGCTGGGGACGGTCGATTCGCGTGCGCGGCTCTTACAGCTACGCGCTGCCGGGAAAGGCCGGGGCGCGCCAGGACTTGTCGCGCCCTTGCGAGCAACGCATTTTCCTGGCGGGTGAGGCGACCAGTTCCGACGAGTTCTCCACCGCGCATGGCGCTTATGACAGCGGCACGCGCGCCGCGGACGAGGTCGTGGCCGCGATTCGATCTGCGTGAAAATCATTTAACTGGAAACCGGTGTCATTTCCGGTGCATGATCGCGGCCCGTGGCGTCTGGAGGGCGACGATGAGAGTGAAACCGGGGCTGGCTGTCTTGTTCGTGTTCTTCGCAGGCGCCGCGCCGCACGCGCGCGCCGCCGACGCCCCGACTCGCGCCGACGTGCAAGCCGCGATGAAGCGCGCCACGCAATTCATGGTGGACAAGGTGTCCTACCGCGGCGGTTATCTGTGGAACTACCTGCCCGACATGTCGCGCCGCTGGGGCGAGATGGAGGCGCGCGAGACCATGATCTGGTTGCAGCCGCCGGGCACTTCGAGCATGGGCCACGAGTTCCTCGACGCCTATCACGCCACCGGCGACGAGTACTACTACCGCGCGGCGGAGCAGGTGGGCGCCGCGCTCATCTGGGGCCAGCATCCGAGCGGTGGCTGGAACTACGTGGTGGACTTCGCCGGCGACCGCAGCTTGCGCGACTGGTACGACACGGTGGGCCGCAATGCCTGGCGCCTCGAGGAGTTCCAGCACTACTACGGCAACGCCACCTTCGACGACCAGGTCTCCACCGACGCCGCGACATTCCTGTTGCGGCTGTACACCGAAAAGCTGGATCCGCGCTACAAGGCGGCGGTCGATCGCGCCATCGAGTTCGTGCTCGACAGCCAGTATCCCATCGGCGCCTGGCCGCAGCGCTATCCGCTGAGCCACGAGTTCTCCAAGCACGGCCTGGCAGACTATTCCTCTTACTACACGTTCAATGACGACGTGGCCTGGGAAAACGTCTCCTTCCTGATCCAGTGCTACCAGGTGCTGGGCGATGCGCGGCTGCTCGACCCCATCCTGCGCGGCATGAACTTCTTCCTGCTCGCGCAGCAGGGCGCACCGAGCCCGGCCTGGGCCCTGCAGTACACCCCCGATCTGAAACCCGCGGCCGCCAGGACCTACGAGCCGCTGGCCCTGGCCACGCACACCACGGCCGCCAACATCAATCACCTGATCACCTTCTACGAGCTCACCGGCGACACGCGTTTCCTCGCGCGCGTCCCCGAGGCCATCGACTGGCTGGAGCGCGTCAAACTACCCAGGCCCGCCGCGGGCGGGCGCACGCACCCCACGTTCATCGAGCCCGGCACGAACCGGCCGCTGTACGTGCACCGTCGCGGCTCGAACGTGGTCAACGGGGAGTACTACGTCGATTACGATCCGCAGCGGCCGATCGGCCACTATTCCCCGACGCGGCGCATCGACACCGCGGCGCTGCGCAAGCGTTACGAGAATGCGCGCAACGCGAACGCGCAGGCGCTGGCCAAGGCTTCGCCGCTCACCCCCGGCGCCGGCGTCGTCGAGCTGCCGCGGTTCTTCGCCGAGCGCTATGCGCCACCGGCGAACCAGGACCTCGACACGCAGGTGCGCGCCTCGCTGGCCGCGCTCAACGACACCGGCTTCTGGCCGGCGCCGCTGCCGCAGACCAGCCATCCCTACCGGGGACCTGGCAGCAGGACCGTCGCGCCGGGCGACTTCGCCGCCACCTACGTGGGCGACGACAGCGACACCTCGCCGTATCCGGACACCGCGAAGACCCCGGCGATTTCCACGCAGGAATACCTGCGCAACATGAACATCCTGGTCCGCTCGCTTTCCAGGGAAGGCAGGCGCTACGTGCCGGAGGACCCGACCGCGGGCGAGGCGCGCTGAGCGCCGCACTCTAACTACCGTCGAGGGCGCGCGCCCGGGGGCGCGCCGCGCCGGAATCCCACCCGTATTCCGAACGGGGTAGCCGCCATTCTCCCGTGGCGGCCGCCGCAACTGCCGCCATCGGGGAATGGGCGGCCGGCGCATGCGGCGCGACGATGTGCGCCATGCCCGAAGGGAGTTTCACAAAGCACATCGGCCGGTGGTTGGCGACGCTCATGCTCGCGGCGACGGCGACACAAGCCTTGGCGGATGGCCAGTTCTACGGCCTGATGCGCGAGCGCGATCTCACGCCGTTCGGCTTCATGCGCCTCGACATGCGGCCCGCGCACGCGGTGTCCACCGAGCCGGGTAGTTGGGCCGTCGAGTCCGATGTCGCATTCCAGAACACCTGGGCGCTGAGCCCGGAGGTGGAGAAATACCTCGTCGGCCTGGAACCGACCGGGCGCCGCAAGCTCGGCCCGCAGGAGGTGCAGGCCATCCGCGACCTGCCCGGCGAGAACTACCTCGTGGATCTCGAGGCGGCGGTGTACGACGTGACCGTGCATTACAAGCTCGCGCCGAACTGGAGCGCGTATGCGGTCGCGAGCGGCGTGTCGTTCCGCGGCGGCTTCATGGACGACACCATCGAGAGTTTCCACGAGGCCTTCGGCTTCAGCACCTTCGGTCGCCCGGCGCTGGCCCGCAACCGCGTCAACACGGTCTTCGACCTGAAGGGAATCGAGTACGCGAACCTCGACACCGGGACCTCGGGCGGCCTGCTGGACCCGGTGATCGGCGCGCGCTACTCCTCGCCACAGCGCCTGCGCGGCTGGAACTTCTCGATCGAGGGCGCCGTGAAGATCCCGGTGGCCGGGCAGCGCGATTTCCTGTCCACGGGGCGCGTCGACTACGGCCTGCAGGCGTCGGCGCAGAGGCGTGGCGCGCGCCAGGCGTTCTACCTGGACGCCGCGCTGGTGTGGTACGGCGGCGGACAGGCGCCCGCGCCGCGCGAGCGGCAACTGGTGCCCACGCTGGTGCTCGGCTACGAGCTGCGGCTCACGGCGAAGACCAACGTGAATCTGCAGGGCTATGTCAGCCCGGCGCTGTATTCACGGCGGGAAACCGATCTGCGCGAACTGCGCGCCAACAAGTACCAGGCCACGCTCGGCCTGCGGCACCGCGTGGACCATCACGTGTGGACCATCGGCATCACCGAGAACCTGCAGAACATCAACAACACCCCGGACATCGGTTTCCAGGTGGGCTTCGCCTGGGTGCCGCGCATCGCGCGGCCGCGCGATGTGTGGTGACTACAGGTAGCGGACCAGCCACTGCCGGATCTGCTCGCGCATGCCCGGCGTTTCCTGGTGACCGCCGTCGTAGCGCAGCAGCTTCCAGTGCTCAGGCTTGCCCGCGGCGGCGTAGGCGGCCTGCAGTTCCCTGTCCACCTTCTCGAGGCCGGCCACCGGCGTCAGTTGATCCTGGTTGCCGGCCAGCGAGAGGTGCGGGCGGGGCGCGATCATCGCGTTCAACTGGGCGGTGGTGAAGTGATTCAGCAGGTCCGGCACGTAGTAATAGATGCCGTGACCCTTGAGGCCGCCGACCTCCACCAGCGTGTGCCAGTCGGTCAGGCAGCAGATGTCCACGACCACCGCGAGGCGCGGATCGAGCGCGCCCACCCACTGCGCGGTGGAGCTGCCCATGGACATGCCCACGGTCGCGAGCCGCCGCGTGTCGACGTCCGCGCGGCTGTGTAGATAGTCGACGGCCTTCAGCGCGTCGTAGACCATCATTCCCCACAGCACGCGGCCGTGCCAGATGAAGTCCTTGAACGATTCGAGCTCGGCCTGCGGGCGCGCTCGCTCGCCGAAGATCCAGGCGTCGAAGCACAGCGCGTTGCAGCCCAGCGAGGTCAGGAAATCCGCATAGGGCGGCTTGTGCATGTACTCGCGGCCGTCGATGAACTCCGCCTTGCCGATGGTGTAGCCGCCGCCGTGCGAGTGGTTGAAGAGCACGGTGGGCAGCTTGCCGGTCTTGCCCCTGGGCTTGGCGAAGTACGCGGGCGCGGCTTCCTCGCCATTGAGGTCCAGCACCAGCTTCTCGAGCGTGTAGCCGCCGCGATCTTCGGTCGAGATCAGCCTGGCGCTCACCGGCCGATCGCGCGGCGGGAGCCTGCCCATCAGGCCGTATAGCTCCTCGCGCCGGTCTGGCGTCGTGGATTTGCTCATCGAGACCTGCGATTGCGCGGCGAGCAGTGCGCCGGCTCCCATCTGGAACAGCGTGCGTCGTTTCATGACGCGGAAATCTACTATGGTTTCGGGCGGCGGGGACGCTGCTTCGCCACGATGTCCATGTCCGCTCGCGATTCTGACATGCCGGCGCGCCAAACGCCGATAGTTCGACCGGAATGAGTATCGACAGACTGCGACGATGCGCTTGCTGGTCCTGCTCGGGATGTTGATGCTCGGCGCGCACGCCGCGTGCGACACGCCGGCCAACCCCGCCGCGCCGCTCGCCTTTCGCATCGACGAAGGGCGCAACATCAACAGCTTCTTCCAGCAGGGGCCGGTGGCCGCGCACCTGCTGCTGCGCTCCGGAAACGAGCCACGCATCCTGGTCGCATTCCCGGCCGGCAACAGCGGCGTGGGGCTGTGGTTCGAGAAGACGGCGGAGCCCGTGTCGTGGAAGCTGCTGCAGCCGCCCCGGCCGCTGAGCATGCTCGGTTCCAGACGCCGCGCGCTGCGCGGTATCGAGTTCGAGGTGGCCGTGGACACCCGCGAGCTGCGGCCGCGGGCCGCCGTGCTGTCGTCGGTCCGCGTGCTGCGCGACTACGAGTTGACGGGCAAGGCGCCGGAGGAGGTCCTGGTGGAAGCGCGCGAGCGCACCGGTCGAATCAGCTGGTCGCGCAATCGGCTCGACGGTGCCGCGGGCTATCGACTGGTGATCACGGCGCGCGACGGGGCGCGGTTGTCCCGTGACCGTTGGATCGCGCGGCCGGGCCGGACGCTGCGGCTGAAGGTGCGCGCGCTCAGCGGCGAGATGCCGCTCACCCCTTTGCGCGGCGTGCTCACGGCGCAGGCCGGCGGCGATGCGCGGGCACGCGAGGTGCTCGCATTCCTCAGCTACCAGGAAAAGTTCCTCGCAGGGTCCTGGCGCTTCGACACCTACTTCGGTCGCGACACGCTGATGTCCGCGCTGCTGCTCGCGCCCGTGCTCGAGCCCGAGGCCGCGGAGAGCGCGATTTCCTCGGTGCTCGAACGGCTGGCGCGCGACGGCGAAGTGGCACATGAAGAGGACATCGGCGAGTTCGCCGTGCTGCGCAACGCGCGCGAGGGGCGCGGACGCGTGTCCACGCCCATCTACGACTACGGCATGGTCGACGACGATTTCATGCTGGCGCCGCTCGCGGCGCGCTGGTTGCTGGATGACGCGCGCGGCCGCGCGCGGGCGCGGGCATTCCTCGCGGGCCGCGACGCGCGCGGCGAACATCGGGGCGCCGCGCTCGCGCGCAACATCGCCTGGGTGGTCGAACGCAGCGCGGCCTTCGCGGATCGACCGCTCGCCGCGAACCTGGTGGGCATCAAGGCCGGTCGCATGACGGGCAACTGGCGCGACAGCGAGCAGGGCCTGGGCGGCGGTCGCTATCCCTACGACGTGAACGCGGCGCTGGTGCCGGCCGCGCTGCAGGCCGCGGCGCGCTTGTACGAGAGCGGGCTGCTGCACGACTTCCTGGGCCCGGCGCAGCTGCAGGCGCTGGCACGTGCCAGGCCCCAGGCGCAGGCCTGGTCGCTGCACGCGCCGGGCTTGTTCGCCGTCGACGTGGATGCGACGAAGGCGCGCACCGAAATCACGAGTTATGCGCGCCAAGTCGGCGTCGATCCGGCGCCGGCAGTGCAGGCGCTGGGCGACGAGCCGCTGCGGTTCCACGCGCTGTCGCTGGATGAGCAGGGCCGGCCGATTCCGATCCTGAACTCCGATGAAGGCTTTCGCCTGCTGCTCACGGACCCGGAACCCGGGGAACTGCAGCGCAGTGTCGCCGCGATCATGCGGCCGTTCCCGGCAGGCCTCATGACCGGCGCGGGCCTGCTGGTCGCGAACCCGGCACTCACGGGTGAGGACCTGCGGCGCGAGTTCACGCGATTCGCGTATCACGGCACGGTAGTTTGGTCCTGGCAGCAGGCCTTGCTGGCCGCGGGCCTGGAGCATCAGCTGCGCCGTCCATTGCCGGAGCCGACGCGCGCCATGCTCGCGCGCGCGCGCGCCGATCTGTGGACCGTCATCCAGCAGAATCGCGCCATGCGCACCTCGGAGCTGTGGTCCTGGTCGTGGTCCGGCGGCCGCTACCACGCCGAGCCTTTCGGGCGCCCCGGCGCGGACGTCGACGAATCGAACGCCGCGCAACTGTGGAGCACCGTGTACCTTGGGCTGAAAGCTCCTGACTAGAACCGATACCTCGCCTGGAAGTTGTACTCGGCGCCCTCGATCGGCCGCGCCAGCAGCACGCCGCCGGTGTCGGCCGCCACGCCGAAGATGCGCGAGTTGCTCTCGGTCAGGCCGAGCTCGTCGGTGACGTTCGTGCCGCGCAGCGAGAACTGCCAGCGATCATTGACGTTCGCGATGATGCCGAGGTCCCAGGTCTCGTAAGAGCCGAGCTGCTGCAGTCCGGACTGATCCTGGGTGCGGTCGCCGACGTGCGTGTAGGTGACGAACGGCTCGATGTCGCCCCACGGCGCGGTGAAGCGGTAGCTCGGCGTGAGCATGTAGCGCAGCTTGGGCTGGCGTTGCAGCTGCTTGCCCTCGATGGGCGCGCAGCCGTTGCCGGTCACCACGTTGGTGAACGGGAAGCAGGCGTCGAAGTCCGTGTACTCGCCGTCCAGGTAGTTGGCCACGAGCTCGAGCCGGAAATCTCCCGGCGTCAGCGCGCCGATGAAATTGATGCCTTTCGATTCGGAGCCGTAGAACAGCCGATTGCCGGTCGGCGCGCCGCCCGGCGTGGTCTGCTGGTAGGCGAGGCCGGTGAAGTCGCGGAAGTAGGCGCTGATGTCGGCATAGATGAGATCGTTCTGGAACTTGTAGCCGACCTCATAGTTCCTGACGACCTGCATCGGGTCCGTATTGCCCGTGGTGCTGCCGCGGATGCCGTTGTCGAAGTCCAGGAAGTGACCGCCGCGATTGACGCGCACGTACGCCGACATGTTGTCCGTGAAGGCGTAATTCGCACCCACGGTCCACGAGGTGAAGTCCTCGTCGTAGTCCGTGATCGCAAACGTGCCGTTGCACGCCGCCACCGCGTTGTCGTAAACGGTCAGGGGGTTGCCATCCAGGTTCACGTTCGACAGGTTGCAGACCCGATTGGTGGCTTCCTGGTTTTCCCAGCGCACCGATGCGTCCAGCAGCCACTGGCCGACGCGCCAGGAGTCAGAAAGGTACACGGCCTTGTTGAAGGCGTGACCCTTCTCGGTGATGTTGAAGCCGCCGTAGTTGACGAAGCCCTGATCGTCGGTGAATTGCACCGTGTCACCCGTGCCGTTCACGTAGCTCACGGTGATCGGCCGCGTGTTGGGCTCGTTGGCCATGAGCATCAGGCTGCCCAGCGACCACTCGTCGTCCATCTCGTAGTACGCCAGGTACACGCCCGCCGTGAGCGTATTGCCGTCGAAGATTTCCTTGCTCAGCCGGAAGTCGTTGTTGATGTTCTTCAGCTCCTTGTGGATGAACCACCATCCTTGCTGGATCACGTCCTGGTCGGGCGCCACCGCGCCGCCGCCGACGAAGGTGGCGGTGGCCGATCCCGGCGGCAGCGCGAAGCCGTTGAGGTTGGTGGGAATGTTGTACAGCTCGTCTTCGAGCGTGGCCGGATTGGGACCCGAGAACAGCGCGTTGGTGTCCACGTCGCCGCCGTTCACGATGAACTTGTCGACGATGGACCAGCCGCCGCCGAGCTCCTGGTCGTAGTTGCCGCCGAAGAAGAACATTTTCGCGCCGCGGCCATTGGCAAGGTCGGCGTTCGCGCCGCCATTCGGATACCCCGGCAACGTCACGTGCTGGATGGCGCGGCTGTAGTAGGTGTCGGTCTGTGCGTCGAAGCCCGGGTACTCGCTGAACCTGTCGGTGCCGTGCTGGATCACCGGGATCGGCGTGATGAACTGGTTCTTGTCGTCGAGATAGCGCGCGTACAGCGTGAGCTGTCCGCTGTCGCCCTGATGCTTGAGCGTCGCCGTGATCTGGCCGCCCTCATCGGCGGCGAACTGCGGATCGCGCACTCCATCGCTGGTGCGCCAGAAGCCGCCGATGCTGCCGAACCAGTTGTCGCTGAGCGGAAAGCCGTAGAAGACGTCCGCGCGCATCAGGTTTTCATCGCCGTAGGTGAGGCCGACGGTGCCTGCGGGAGTTTCCGTGCCGGTCTTCAGCAGGAAATTCGACGTCGCGCCCATCTGGCCGCCGGCGAACACGACCGACGGGCCGCCCTGCAGGATTTCGGTGGAGCGGATCGTGTCGTCGAGCCGGAAAATGCTCGAGGTCTCGAAGAACGACAGCGTCGGCATGCCGTACAGCGGCGAGCCCATGAGCTGCGTGGTGTAGTAAGGCGCGTCACCACCACCGGGGAAACCGGCGATCTCGATGTTGGCGCCGGTTTGTCCGCCGGAAGTCTCGGGCCACATGCCGGGCGATATCTTCAGCAGGTCCGCGGTGCTCTTGGGATTCGCGCGGCGGATTTGCTCTTCGTTGGCGGTGACGATGTTGTAGCTCGCCTCGAGCTTCTTCACGCCGCCCGCCGAGGCGACGCCGGTGACGACGATGGTTTCGAGTCCGCTCAGGTCCGCCTGCTCAGGTGGCGCGGCGGATTCCTGCGCCATCAGTGGCATGGGCGCCACGAGCGCCGCGAGCACGCCGCGGCCGACGAGGCTGCGCGCGAGGCGTGTTGCAGGTGCGAAACGAAACTGAAGAGGGAACGACGTCTTCTCGAGCATGAGCTATCTCCCGGAATGGCAGGCCGTTGCAGCTGCCACGCAGCTTTCGCCATGCAGAACGAAATAGCTGTGTCAGAGAGGCGCAACGTCGCGTCAGCCACTGTCTATTCGCCGGGGGCCGCCACCGCTGTTGCGGTGCGTTTTTTTCTCGGACGATGCTGACGAGGTAACGAATGGCCCCCAGGCGGCGATATCTGCGCATGGACGAAACCTCACGATCCAGGCCGGCGCTGCAATTGCGCGCCGCAGTTCACGACGACCTCGCGGTCTTTCACGCCATCGACACGGATGCGGGAATGCTGTTCGAGCAGGCGGGCCTCTTGCTCGATCTGCCGGACGATCACGAATTCTCGCTGACCGAGCGCACCCGCTGGGCGCGGAGCATCGCGGCCGGCAATGCCTTGCTGGCGCTCGATGCACGTGGCACCGCCACCGGCTTCGCCGCGTTGGGGGAACGCGATGGCCAGCCGTTCCTGCAGCAGTTGTCGGTGCGCCAGGCGTCGATGCGACAGGGCATCGGCACGATGTTGCTCGAAGCGATGCTGCTCGCGGCCAGCCGCGCAGGCGCCGCAGCGCTGTGGCTCACGACCTACGATCACCTGCCCTGGAACCGGCCGTTCTACGAGCGCAGCGGATTCATGCGCGTGAAGGAGTCCGACTGCGGACCCGAATTGCGGCAGGACCTCGAATACGAACGTCGCTGGCTGCCGCAGCCCGAGCACCGCATCGCGATGTGCCGGTTGCTGCCGCGTGTGGCCGGCGGGTCGCACCCATGAGTTCCGCGGCGACGAGTCTCGCGGCGCGGATCCTGGGCAGGCGCACGCCGACATACGCCACGCGCGAGCACGCGCGCGTGCGGGTGGCGCGCGCGACGCGGCGGCTCGACGCCGTGGTGGCTTTCTATCGCGATGGACTCGGCCTGCCCGTGATCGAGTCGTTCCACAATCACGCCGGCTATTCCGGCGTGATCCTCGGCATGCCCGGCGGCGCGCACCTCGAATTCACGCAGCACGACACGGCGAACCGCAGCGCGCCACCCGACGCCGATGACCTGCTGGTGTTCTATTTCCCGACGCTCGCCAAGGTGGCGCGGCTGCGCCGGCGGCTCGAATATCTCGGCTATCGCTGCGTGCAGCCCGTCAATCCGTACTGGCTGGAACGCAGCGTGAGCTTCGAGGATCCGGACCTGTGGCGCGTCGTGCTGTGCGCCGCGGCCGGATGAGCGCTCACGCCGGCTAACTACCGGCGACCTGCAGGCGCTCGCGCAGGCGGCGCGCGGCGAAGTCCAGGAACGCACGCAGCTTGCCGGTCACGCGCCGCTCGCGCACGTACACCAGGCTCACGGGCAGCGGCGCCGGCTCGTGCCTGCGCAGGATGGTGACGATCCCGCCCGCGCGTACGGCTTCGACGGCCTGGTAGGACAGCAGTCGCGTGATGCCCACGCCGCAGACCGCCGCCTCGAGTGCCGCCTCGGCCGTGGTCACGTACATGCGCGACCTGACGCGTACCGCTTCGTCGCGAAAATTCCAGGTTTCACCGCCGCCCAGCGCGGAAAAAGTCACGCAGTCGTGCGCGGCCAGCGCCTGCGGCGCCTTCGGCGTGCCATGTCGATCGAGGTAGCCCGGGCTGGCGCACACCACGCTCCTCACCTCGCCGACGCGCACCGCGACCAGGGAACTGTCCGGCAGCTCGGCGACCCGCAGGGCAAGGTCGAGGTGATCGTCGACGAGATTCAGCGGGCGGTCCGAGAGCACCAGGCGCAGGTCCACGCGCGGATGGCGCGCGAGGAACTCCGCGGCCACCGGAACCACGTGCATCCGGCCCATGGCCACCGGCGCCGTGATCACCAGCTCTCCCTGCGCCGCGTGATACTCGCCGGCGGCGCCGCGTTCCGCTTCCGCCAGCGCATCGAGGATCCGGCGGCAGGCCTGCAGGTACGACTCGCCGGCCTCGGTGAGCGCCAGGCGGCGGGTGCCGCGCACCAGTAGTTTGGCGTCGAGGTGCGCCTCGAGCTCCGCCACCTTGCGGCTGACGGTGGGCAGAGGCATGCGCAGCTCGCGGCTGGCCGCGGAGAAGCTGCCGGCCGACACCACCGAGACGAACACCGACATCGCGCCGAACCTGTCCACGCACCCTTCCGTATTTCGAGAGGAATCCTCCTGAAGATACCGGCTGGTCTCGTTCCACGGAAGCCCCTAGTTTTGACCGCAGGCGGCATCCGCCGCGTCAACCAGGAGATTCACATGTCGAGGATTCCCACGCCCCCATCCATCGAGGACGCGCCGCAGGAGTCGCGCGCCCTGCTCGAGACGGTCAGGAAGATGTTAGGCCTCGCGCCCAACCTGTTCCGCATGGTGGCCAACAGCCCGGCCGCGCTCGAAGGCTATGTCGGCATGCTGGCGGCGCTTTCCAAGGGCACGCTGCCAGCCGCCACGCGCGAGCGCATTGCCATCGCCGTGGCCGAAGCCAATGGCTGCGACTACTGCCTCTCCGCGCATGCGTATCTCGGCAAGCACGTCGCGAAACTGGACGATGCCGAGATGGCGGCCAACCGTCGCGGCGTCTCCAACGACCCGCAGGCGGACGCCGCGGTCCGTTTCGCGCGCCGCGTGATGGAGCTGCGAGGTCACGTGAGCGACGCGGAGCTGCGTGCGGTGCGCGATGCGGGGTACAGCCACGCGCAGGTGGTCGAGATCGTCCAGCACGTGGCGCTCAACACCTGGACCAACTACGTCAACAGCGTCGCAGGCACGGTCATCGACTTCCCGGTGGTCGCGGCTCGCAAGGTGGCCTGACGCGGCTCACCCGCGCGCACAGGGAAGTGCGCGCGCGCCTACCACCGCAACCAGCGGCGCCCGGCGAGGAAGCAGATGCCGGTGACCAGGGCGATGGCGAGCGAGTACCACGCGGCCACGAACAGCGGGCTGTCCTCCGGACACGCGAGCGCGTACAGGCTCGCGCCGAGGCCGCCCGCCGCCAGTCCCGCCACCGCGCCCGCGAGCCCGGGCCGCGCCGGCGCGCCGCGACGCAGCGCCAGCAACAGGCACAGTGCCGGCGCCAGCGCCAACAGCGGGATGCAGGTGAGGCAGTGTGAGACGTTGCGGCCCAGTACGCCGGCGACCCAGCTTTCCGGCGGCAGCGTCAGCAATTCCAGGATCACGCCGGCCAGCAACAGCAGCGGCGCCAACCACAGCAGGCGCAACGGCGAGCGCGGCGTCACGGGGCTCGACACCTTGCGCACGGCAATCGAGGCGGTGAATGCCAGGCAGCCCGTCACGAAGACCTTCACCACGAAGCCGATGCCGAGCCAGGCATCGGCGAGATCCGGGCGCGGACGCAACAGCAAGGCGAACAGCGCCAGCGAGCCCAGCGCTCCCAGCATCAGTGCCCTGTTCATCACCCGGCGCATGGGGGTCATCGGCACGGCCGCGTCGGCGGTCAATGCGCGGATCAGGGCTTCAGTGTTCATGCGTCTCCCGGCGCAGGAATGCGGACAAGGATTTGAGCGCGCGGTGCAGCGTGACGCGCACGGCGACTTCGGTCATCTGCAGCCGCGCACCGGCCTCCTGCGCGGTACAGCCTTCGAGCGATACGGCGGTGAGCACCGCGCGCTGACGCGCGGTGAGCTCGGCCATGGCGCGGGCCAGGTCGCGCGAGCGGTCATCGCCGTCCTCGCCGTCGTGGCTCAGCGTGTCGACCACGCTGTCGATCGAGATCTCGATGCGCCGCCCGCGGCGCCGATAGGCGTCCACCAGCTTGTTGCGCGCGATCGCCGCTACCCAGGGCGCCACCGGCGTGCCACGGACCCAGGTATTGCGCTTCAGATGCAGCGCCAGCAGTACTTCCTGCACCACGTCCTCCGCGTCGAGCCCGGCGCTGTTGGCGCGCGAGCGGATCGTGCGGCGCAGGGCCGGTGTGAGTGCGGACAGCAACTGCCGGTAGGCCGACAGATCTCCGTCCAACGACTGTTCCATCAGCATCGTCCAGTGCCATTCGTGATTGGCAGCGTCCACATTCCCTCGATGAGCCTTCGTCCGGCGTCGCGATTTCGTTACGAGGTGACCGGGGAGATCGCGAAAATGTTTCGCCGGTAACGTCCGGGCAGGGCGCTGCGATGGTGGGAGCGATCAACCCCATCATTCTCGTGAGGACCTCATGAACAAGTTAGGAACGGCGGTGCTTCTGGCCATCGCCGGCGGTGGCATTGCCGCCGCCAATGCAGATGACTTTGGCGGATTCGGCGCGCAGCACGCCGTGTTCGTCATGACCAACAATGCCGATGCCAATGAAATCGTGGCATTCGAGCGCACGCCCTACGGCACCCTGCAGGGCTCGCACAAGTATTCCACCGCCGGCCGCGGCAGCGGCGGCACGGTCGATCCGCTGGGCTCGCAGGGCTCGCTGACGCTGAGCGAGGACGGCTCGCTGCTGTTCGCCACCAACGCGGGCAGCGGCGACCTGTCGGTGTTCCGCGTATTCGGCTCGCGCCTGCTGCTCACCGGCCGCGTCGCCACGGGCGGCAGCGAACCCAATGCCGTGGCGCAGCACGGCAGGCTGGTTTACGTGCTCAACACCGCCGGCAGCAGCAGCGTGGTCGGATTCCGCCTCGACGGCGGCCGGCTCACGCGCATCGCGGATTCGCAGCGTTTCCTCAGCGGCAATTTCACGAACTCGGCGTCGTTGGCGTTTTCGCCCGATGGCCGCTTCCTCGCCGTCACGGAACGGGCCGCGAACCGCATCGACGTGTTCCGCGTGCAGCCGGATGGCCGCCTGTCCGCGATCACGGTCAATGACAGCGCGGGACCGGGCGCGTTCTCCCTGGTGTTCGCGTCGAATGGCACGGCCATCGTGGCGGAGACCGGCAGCGGCGCCCCGCTCGGCTCGGCGATCTCCTCGTACCGGATCGACGCCGACGGCAAACTACTGCCGGTCAGCGTCAGCGTTCCGACGCTGGGTGATGCGAATTGCTGGAACGTCGTGACGCCGGATGGGCGCTTCGTGTACACGTCGAATGCCGGCAGCAGCTCCATTGCGGGCTTCGCCATCGGAGCGCAGGGCGAGCTGCAACCGATCGGCAGCACCATCGTCGGCACGAACCCCGCCGGTTCCGCCAACCTGGACATCGCGGTCAGCGTCGACGGGAAGTTCCTGTATTCGCTGAATGCGGCCAGCGGCGCGGTCGGCGCGTTTGCGATCAACCGGGATGGGTCGTTGACCAACCTCGGCGTACGCGGCGGTTTGCCCGCGGTGGCGGGATTGAACGGCATCGCGGCGAACTGAGTCCAGGAATCCGGAGCGGCGTCGGGCTGTCCCGGCGCCGCTCCGGCCGAGGCATCGGTCGTGCCGCACGATCGGCGCCTCCGCCCGGTTCACGTCCCTTCGGCGATCATCTGCCGGCAGCTTCGCCGGGCGGTCGCGGCTTTGAAATCGCGCGCACGCGACTTCGTGGCCATCGAGATTGCAGCCGGAATTCGTTCGAGGGCGCGGCCTCGAGTGCGCACCAATTCGCCGTGCGCGATGCGGCGTTCCAAACGCCCTTGCGAGCCAATAGGATACACTTCGCTGTGCTCGACTGGAGCCGGGCGCGGCATATCGAGAACTCCAACGGCGCGTCGACACTGAAGTCACGTGAAGAACGACAACAAACTACTCATCGTCAGTTGCCTCGCGCTCTCCGCCTGCGGCGGAGGTGGCGGAGGTGGCGGAGGCGTGGGAGGCGGCGGGCAGGCGGATCCCGCTCCCACGATCGCCGCGCAGTCGTTTTCCGGCACCGAGGACATGGTTCTGTCGGCGCAACTGGTCGCGAGCGATCCCGGCGACACGCTGACGTTCGCGGCGACCACGAATCCATCGCGCGGTACGCTCGTTGTGTCCGCCTCGGGTGCCATCACCTACACGCCGGCGCCGGATTTCTTCGGCTCGGACACGTTCAGCGCGCGAGTGACCGATTCTCACAATCAGTCGAGCACCGCGACCATCACGCTCAACGTTGCCAACACCTACGATGCGCCGGTACCCGCCGACGACGTGCTCAGCGTCACTTCCGCCGACGCGCTCGCCGTGCTCGCGAACGACAGCAATCCTGACGGTGGACCTTTGGCCGTCACTGTGGACGCGCCATTCATCGGCACCGCATCGGTGAACGCGTCCGGCGTCGTGTCACTCGCGTTGCCCACGGGTTTCAAGGGCATGACTCGATTCGACTATCACGTCGCCGACTCGACGGGCGCGACCGCTGTCGCAACTGCCGTGGTGTTCGTCGGGGTCGCACCGTTCAAGGCGCTCTTCCAGGGTGAACCCGTCGACTCGAGCGCGCCGTTCGACATCTACGTCAGCGATTTTCTGAGCACGACTCGCGCGCATCCGGATCTGCCGTCGGGCGCCACCGTCGGGCAATTCCGCGCCGCGGCGAACGGCGCGGCCATCGCATTCGAGGGCAATTTCTCCGCGACAGGAGAGCGACAGCTCTGGTATGTCGCGTTCTCGTCAGCCGGAGCGATGCGCGAGGTCAGCGGGCGCGAGCCCTTCGGCACCGTCTTCTCGGATTTCCGGCTGAGCCCCGACGGCCGTTACGTCCTGTTTCAGCTGCACGACAACGCCACCGGCAGCGAGACACTGTGGCTGTTCGATGCGCAGGGCTCGACCATGGCGCAGCGCGTTACCGATCCGGCGGACCTCTATCAGGCCACCCAGGCCGCTTTCGATGCGAGCGGCGTCCACGTGGATTTCGTCGGCCGCGAGCAACTCAGCCAGTCCACCTCGACGAATGCCGTCTATCGGATGGATGTTGCGACGCGCGCAATCACGCGATTGTCGCCCAAGATCGACGGAGCCGATGGCGCGATCGACTCGTTCGCCGTCACGCCGGACGGGACGCGTGTGATCGCGAGCCGCGCTCTGGGAAGCGCCATCCCGCGCAACATCTACGTGACCGACACGGCGCAACCCGACGTCGAGACGCTGTTGCACGAGCCTACCTCGGGCGCGGACTTCACTTCGCTTCCCGTGATGAGTCCCGACGGTACGCAGGTGCTGTTCCAGGTCCTTCATTCGGCGCTCGATCCGGCGCAACTGCGCGTCGGCGATCCGCGCGCACCCGGCGCAACGACGCCCCTGGGTTCGGTCGCCTTCCAACAAGCCGCTTACTACTCGCCGTCCGATCGGCCGTTCGTCATGCGGGCGGATTCGAACGCGGCACTCGTCACGTCCGATTGCCCGACGAACGCGAATCCATCGGGTGCATGCGCGCTGTACGAGGTCTCGTTCGCATCGCCAGCGACGGCCGCGCCGGTCGCCTCGCCATCGGCTTTCGCGGTCATGTCGCCGCGCTACAGCCGGGACGGGCTGCTGATCGCGTACATCAGCCGCGAATCCGGGCGGCGGCTCGAAGTGACACACCGTTCATCACTCGGCGCGGAGAACATTCCAGTGACCGCGGAGGGCGATGCGGTGACCGCGTTCACGCTCGACCCGGACGGCTATGGTGCGCTGGTCGAGGCGACGGACCTGTCATTTGTCAACCTCACGGCTCCGTTGCAGACGATTCCGCTCGCGCTCGGATTTACGACCACCACCGGTGCGTACGCCCTGGTGCCGCGCTAGCGCTCGCAATCAGGCCACGCGCGCGGATGAACGCGACCGTGATGGTGGCTCCGACGGCGTCTTCGATGGACAGGGTGCCTCCCGCGAACGTTCGGGCAGCTTGTTTCAACGCCGGACGAGCTGCGAGGCGGATGACCTCCGTGCCATGCGCGGGCCGGCTGCACGTGCCCCCGGGTCGATTCAGCCCGTCGCGGCGCGGCGCGCCGCCAACAGCTGGCGCTGCGCGGGCCCGTTGGCGATCTTCACGTAGTTGCCGACCATGTCTTCGGTCGCCAGCTCGAGCATGACGCGGTTCTCCACCCAGAATTCGTACAGCTCGAACAGCCGCTGACCGGGCGGGCCGCGCCAGAAGTGCAGGGTGCGCCAGCCCTCGCGCGCGCCGACGCGCTCGATGTCCGCGCGCGAGGCCTTGACCGAGATCAGCGCGTGGAATGCCACCGCCGGCGGGGGCGCCGCGGGCCGCGCGCTGCCGAGCGTGTCGTTCTCGCCGGGCACGATGACGGTGTCCTCGGTGTACACCTCGATGCCCGTGCCGACGCCATCCTCGGCGTATGCCACCCAGGCGCCCGGGATCGGCCCGATGAACGGGCCCGCGTAGCCGCCCAGCAGCTCCGCCAGCACGCGCGCCACGCGCTCGGGCTCGCGGGCGGGAATCGACACGTGGTGGATCATGGGCTACCCTTTTGGTTCGTTAGGCTGACTATATGGTCAGGTAGGCTTACTAAAATGTCAACAGACGCGGCTCCGCATCTCGGCGCGCTGATCAGGCTCGCGGCGCAGTTCATGAACGAGCAGATGACGCGCTGGCTCGCCGACTCGGGCTTCGAGGGCATGCAGCCGGCGCACTCGGCGGTGATCCAGCCGCTGTGGGCCGCGCCCGAGGGCTTGCGCAGCACGGCGCTGGCGCAGGCCTCGCGCATCACCAAGCAGTCCATGAGCGCGTTGATCGCCGACCTCGAGGAGCACGGCTACGTGGAACGCGTCGAGGATCCGCACGATGCGCGCGCGGCGCGCGTGCGCCTCACGGCGCGCGGGCGCAGCTACGGCCGCGCGGTGCGCGCCTTCGCCCGTTCGCTCGAGGCCGACTGGTCGCGGCAGATCGGCGCGCAACGCATCGAGGAACTGCGTGCCACGCTCGAGCTGCTGCGCACGACGGTGTTCCTGGCGCGCGATCGCGCGGACGCCTGAGTCACGCCAAAGTCGGACCGGGCGCGGAAACGCAGATCCGAAGTCAGACGATGGTCGCGCGCGCCAGCGCGATGGCACCGCCGAGCAGCATGGCCGCGCCGCTGAGTTGCGCGATCCGCGCGCCCGCCGGCGCCAGACGCTCCGCTGCGATGGCGAGCGTCGCCACGACCATGGCCGCTGGCTCCATCACCCCGACGACGAGCAGCGTCGCGGTGAGCGGCGCGCAGCACAGCAGGCAACGCAGGCCCAGGTGCCATCCTTGCCGCCATGGGCCGGCGGTGCGGTCACGGAACGGGCGCGCGCAACAGGCGAGCTGCCGCCGTTTCCATGCGCCGAGCTGCAGAGCCGCGGCGATCATGACGACGCAGCCGGCCAGGGCCGGCATGGCACGCGACAGCGCGGGCTCGCGCATCGCCGCCGCCGCGAGCAACACGCCCACGGGATAGGCGGCGACGCCTGACAGGATCCAGGCGCCGAAATAGGCCGTCGCCGCCCGCAATCCCGGGCCGATCGAAAGGCGCCCACGCCAGAGGGCGGGCGCGAGCACCGGCGACATCATCGCCACCATCATCAGCGACCACATGGTGATGAAGATGAGCGCGGCGGCGGTCCACGACTGGCCCGGCATCCGCATCCACATCATCGACATCGCCCAGCCGCCAGGCATCTGCATGTCGGCCATGTGCATGCCGTGCATGACGCGACTCAGGCCTGGGCGTACTCGTCGCGGCGTTTCCACCAGACGCCGTTTTCGTTGCGGCCCTTCGGGGCGCGATCCAGCCACTGGTACATGCCCCAGAGTCCATCCAGGCCGCGCGCGTAGGTGGAGTAGCAGTGATAGACGACTCCGTCCCGCAGCGCGAAGGTGCTCATGCCGGGACGGTCGCGCATGTAGGTCGCGCCGTCCGTGCCGCAGCGTGCCGCGAAATCGTTGACGATGGGCGGAATCTCGCGCGCCTCGATGGGGTGCCCCTTCGCGTAGTTGTATTCCGTGCCGCCGCGACGCTGCTGGTCTTCGGTGATGGACACGTTGAAGTCGTAGTTGAACTCGCCGCCGAAGGATGAAGCCCAGGGAAAGTTCCAGCCGAGCCGTTGCTGGTAGTTCAAAAGCTTCGCCAACGGCGCGCGCGAGACGGCCCACAGCATCACGTCGTGATTGGCGAGGTGCACCTGGAATCCCTGGAAGCCGTCGGCGATGGCCGAGCACGACGGACAGCCCGCGGTGTAGTCGGGGCCGAACATGAAGTGATAGACCATGAGTTGCGAACGGCCGCGGAACAGGTCCCCGAGCGAAGCCTGGCCTTCACGCGTGTCGAATCGATATTCCTTCTCGACCCGTACCCACGGCAGCTCCTGGCGCCGGCGCGCGATCTCGTCCATGCGGTGCGTGAGGTCGCGCTCGGCTTCCAGCAGTTCGAGCCGACGGGCGAGCCAGTCCTGGCGCGATGCAATGGTGTGCGTGGTCATCGTGGGTCTCCGTGGTGAGTGCTGTGCGTAAACTAGGCCGGGTGCGGCGCAGCGTGGGAGTGACAAGTGTGGCGGGATTGCGGAGCCGGCTGACGTGGACTCGCTGATCACGGCCGCCGCCCGCGCGCTGGCGGCGGGCGATCCGCTGGGTGCGCTGAAGCGCGTCGGCTTGCGCGACGATCCGCCCGCGCTGGCACTGCGCGGCATCGCGATGGCGCAGCTCGGCGACCTTTCGCGCGCGCGCACGCTGGTGCGCAGCGCGGCGCGCGGCTTCAGCCCGCGCGAAGCCGTGGCGCGCGCACGCTGCATCGTGGCCGAAGCGGAGATCGCGCTGGCCGCGCGCGACCTGAGCTGGCCGATGAACGCGCTCGACGCGGCGCGCCTGACGCTCGAAACCCATGGTGATGCCATCAATGCGGCGCATGCCCGGCATCTCGAGGTGCGCCGGCTGCTGCTGATCGGGCGGCTCGACGAGGCCGAGCGCCTGCTCGCCGGGCTCGATCCGGCGAGGCTTCCCGCGGCATTGCGTGCCGTGCACGAGCTCGCCGCGGCGGGCATTGCCATGCGGCGCGTGCAGGGGAAGGCCGCGCGCGCCGCGCTGGCGAGGGCGACTCGCGCCGCGCGGGAGGCGCGCATTCCGGCGCTGCTGGCTGAAATCGAAATCGCGGCGCGCGGGCTCGCTGCGCCGGTCGCGCGGCTCCTCCGCGGCGGCAAAGTGCAGTCGTTGGTGCTGGAAGAGGTCGAGGCGCTGCAATCCTCCAGCGCGCTGATCGTCGACGCCTGTCGCTACGTGGTGCGCGCCGGCGGCACCGCGGTCGCGCTCGGACGGCGGCCCGTGCTCTTCACGCTGGCACGCGCATTGGCGGAAGCGTGGCCGGGCGACGTCCCGCGGCAGGCATTGGTATCGCGCGCGTTTCGCGCACGCCAGGCGGACGAATCACACCGTGCAAGGCTGCGCGTCGAGATGGGCCGGCTGCGGCGCGCCTTGCGCGCCATGGCCGAGCTCGGCGCCACGAGGGACGGATTCGCGCTGCGGCCGCGCCGCGCGCGTGAAGTATTCGTGCTCGCGAGCCCCGTGGAAGAGGAGCACGCTCCGGTGCTCGCCTTTCTCGCGGACGGCGAAGCATGGTCGAGCTCTGCGCTGGCACTGGCCCTCGGCGAGAGCCAGCGCAACGTGCAGCGCGCGCTCGACTCGCTGAGCATGGCCGGCAAGGTGCAACCCGTGGGCCGCGGCCGCGCACGGCGCTGGATGACGCCGCCCGTGCCGGGATTCGCGACCAGCTTGTTACTCTCCATCCCGCTGCCGGCGGACTAGGATCCGAGCATGAAACGAACGACCGCCAAGGTCCTGCGCGAATACGGACCATTCCCCGGAACGCCGAAGGTCGGCGGTGTCAGCTACGACGGCCGGCAGGTCTGGATGGCGCTCGGCGACCGGCTTGCGTCGCTGGATCCCGAGAGCGGCGAGCTCGGGCGATCCATCGACATCGCCGCGCACGCCGGCACGGCCTTCGACGGCAGGCACCTCTACCAGATCGCCGAGTCGCGCATCCACAAGATCGACGCCAGGACCGGCGAGGTGCTCGCCACCATCCCCGCTCCGGGCAACGGCGGTGACTCCGGGCTCGCGTGGGCCGAAGGTTCGCTGTGGGTGGGACACTATCGCGAGCGCAAGATCTACGAGATCGATCCGCAAACCGGCCGCATTCTGCGCACCATCGAGTCCAACCGCTTCGTCACCGGTGTGACCTGGGTGGATGGCGAGTTGTGGCACGCGGTGTGGGAAGGCGAGCAGAGCGAGCTGCGGCAGGTCGATCCGCACAGCGGCAAGGTGCTGCAGGCCCGGGAACTGCCGGCCGGCGTCATGGTTTCGGGACTCGAGTCCGACGGCGGCGAACGCTTCTTCTGCGGAGGCGGCAGTAGCGGGAAAGTGCGCGCGCTGTCCCGACGTTGATCCGCGCGCGGTCGATGACCCGACCGGGTGCGCACCCGCGCGGAATGTGATCAACTCCCGACCTCTTTCGAGGGGGGTCATCCGAGTGCCACGTCGTCACGCCTGGTCCTGCTTGTTTGCCGCGGCCTTCGCGGTCGCGATCGCCCATGCCGATTCCGGCCGGCCGCCATGGATGAACACCGCGCTGGATGCCGACCAGCGCGCCGGGCTGGTGGTCGCGCAGATGACGCGCGAGGAGAAACAGGGGCTGGTGTTCGCGTACTTCGGCACCGACGCACCGTGGAAGAAGTTCACGACGCCGGCGCAAGCGCGCGCCGGATCGGCGGGCTACGTGCCCGGCATCGCGCGCCTCGGCATTCCGCCGCAGTGGTCCACCGACGCCGGCCTCGGCGTCGCCACGCAGGGCGGCGCGCAGCAGAAGCGTGGCCGCACCGCGCTTGCCTCGGGCCTCGCCACCGCCGCCACCTGGGATCCGCAGCTGGCGCTGCGCGCCGGCGCCATGATCGGCGCGGAGGCACGCGCCTCCGGCTTCAACGTGATGCTCGCGGGCAGCGTCAATCTGGTGCGCGAGCCGCGCAACGGCCGCAACTTCGAGTACGCCGGCGAGGATCCGCTGCTCGCCGGCGTCATGGTCGCGGCGCAGATCCGCGGCATCGAGTCCAATCACATCATCTCCACCATCAAGCACTTCGCGCTCAACGACCAGGAGACCGACCGCAACTCGATCGACGTGCGCATCGATCCCGCGCAGGCGCGCATGTCCGACCTGCTGGCGTTCCAGATCGCCATCGAGCAGTCGGATCCGGGCTCGGTCATGTGCTCGTACAACAAGGTGTGGGGCGACCATGCCTGCGAGAACGCCTATCTACTCACGGACGTGCTGCGTCGGGACTGGGGCTGGGACGGCTACGTGATGTCCGACTGGGGCGCGACGCACAGCACCGCCAGGGCGGCGCTGGCGGGCCTCGACCAGCAGTCCGGCTGGCCCTTCGACGACCAGCCGTACTTCGGCGAGTTGCTGCTGAAGTCCGTGGCCGCGGGCGAATTGCCGGAGCAGCGACTCGATGAGATGGCCCGGCGCATCGTGCGCACGATGTTCGCCAAGGGCGTCATCGACCAGCCGGTGACCGCCGCGCCCATGGATCTGCCGCCGGCCGACCTGAAGGCGCATGCGCTGGTCTCGCGCGAGGGCGCCGAGCAGGGCATGGTGCTGCTGAAGAACGAGGCGGACGTGCTGCCGCTCAAGAAGGGCGCGCGCATCGCCGTGATCGGCGGCTTCGCCGACAAGGGCGTGCTGGCTGGCGGCGGTTCGTCGCTGGTATATCCGGTCGGCGGCAACGCGGTGCCCGGCCTCGAGCCCAGGACCTGGCCGGGCCCCATCATGTACTACCCCTCATCGCCGCTGCGCGCGCTCGAGTCCCTGGGAGCGAAAGTCGGCTTCGCGGACGGCAAGGACCGCAAGGCCGCGACAAAGCTCGCGGCCGGCAGCGAAATCGCGGTGGTGTTCGTCACGCAGTGGACCGGCGAGTCGGTGGACAAGCCGCTGACGCTGCCCGATGAACAGGACGCGCTGGTCAGCGCGGTGGCGAGCGCGAACCCGCGCACCGTGGTCGTGCTCGAAACCGGCGGCGCCGTGTTCATGCCGTGGATCGGCCAGGTGCAGGGAGTGCTGCAGGCCTGGTATCCGGGCACCAGCGGCGGCGAGGCCGTCGCCAACGTGCTGATGGGGCGCGTGAATCCGTCCGGCCACCTGCCCATCAGCTTTCCGCGCGATGACAGCCAGTTCGCACGCGCCGCGCTCCAGGAGCTCGACGCGCAGGGCGGCAAGACCGGCCAGGCTAACTACCGCGAAGGCGCGACCGTCGGCTACAAGTGGTTCGACGCGCACCGCCAGCAGCCGCTGTTCCCGTTCGGCTTCGGTCTTTCGTACACGAAATTCGAGTACGGTGGATTGAGCGCGCGGCTCGAGGACGGCGAGCTGGTCGTGAGCTTCGAGGTGCGCAACACCGGCGGGCGAGCCGGTGCCGACGTGCCGCAGGTGTACGTCTCGTCCGCGGCGGGCGGCTGGGAGTCGCCGAAGAGGCTCGGAGGCTGGCGCAAGGTGGACCTCGAGCCCGGCGCGCGCACGCAGGTATCGGTGCGCGTGGATCCCCGCCTGCTGGGTGTTTTCCACGAGGCCGATCGGACCTGGCGAATCGAGCCCGGGACATACGCGGTGCAGCTGGGTCGTTCCGCGGCGGAGCTGGTCGCGGCCACGTCGGTGCAGTTGCCGGCCCGTGAGCTGCCGGTGGGTTTCCAGCCCTGATCCCGTAAAAATTGTCTTCGCGGCCTCCGGCGCCGAGAACCTCGGCGCCCGCTCATGCCACTCATGCATGAAGCATTGCGAGGAGGCAAACGATGAATCACTGTACGCGCGCCATGGTGCTGCTCACCACCGGCGCTTTTCTGACCACGGGCTGCACGACGCTGCAACACGTGCCACTGCAGGCTGCGACTTCCGGACAGGCGGCGACGCGGCCGGACGTGAAAGTGGGTGAATCCGTGGTGGTGACCCGCAAGGACGGCCAGACGCAGAAGTTCACCGTCACCGCGGTCGACGCGGACGCCGTGTCCGGCAAGAACGTGCGGATTCCCTATGGCGACATCGCATCGCTCGATGTCCGGCGCAGCGACGCGCACGCCAACAAGATGGCTCTGATCGTCGGCGCCGTGGTGGTCGGCGTGGCGGCGGCGGCAGCGGCAGGCGGTGGCGGCGGGGGTAGCAGCGGCTACTGATCGCCCGTGATATACGGGCATGCATGCATGCCCGGGGTCGATGCGCGCTGCCGCTCGCGGTTCTGTTGCTCTGTTCCCAGGTCGATGCGCGGGGAATTTCCTCGCGCGCGGCCATGCGTGTCGGCGAGCGTTGCTGGTCCGACGTGCGCGTGCTCGCGGACGACACGATGCAGGGGCGACGGGCCGGCTCGCCCGGGCATCGGCGCGCGGCCGAGTTCGTCGCGGCGGAATTTCGCAAGGCGCGTCTCGCGCCGGCGGGCGCGGAGGGCTTCTTCCAGCCGGTCAGGCTCGAGTCGCGCCAGATCGTCGAGGCGCACTCCAGCCTCGCACTCGTGAACGAAGGCGTGCCGACGCGGCTCGAGCTCGGCAAGGATGGCATCCTCATCCTGCGCGGCGACTTCGCGCGCGAGCTCGAAGCCCCGCTGGTCTTCGTCGGCGACGGCCTCAGGCTGCCACAGTACGGCGTCGACGATCTGGCGGGGCTCGACCTGCGCGGCAAGGTGGTGGTGTTCTTCGCCACCGCGCCGTCCCGCCTGCCGGGTGCCGCGGGCGCCCACTACGGTTCGCTCGCGGAGCGCTGGAAGGTGTATCGCGCCCTGGGCGCCATCGGCATGGTGGGAATTCCGAACCCGGCCAATCTCGACCTGCCCTGGGAACGCATCGCGCAATCGCGTTTCGAGCCGTACATGTCGCTCGCGGGCGGCGAGGATCCGTATGCCGGACTGCAGCTGCTGGTGCAGTTCAATCCCGCCAGCCTGGACAAACTACTCGCGGGCACCGGCCATTCCGCGCGGGAGATCCTGGCGCTGATGGATTCCGACGCGCCACTGCCGCATTTCGAGCTGCCGGCGCGGATCGCCGCCACGATCGATGCAAAGGTCGCCGTGGTCACCTCGGAGAACGTCGTGGCCGTCCTGCGCGGCTCCGATGCCCGGCTGCGCGCCGAGCACGTGGTGCTGAGCGCACATCTCGATCACCTGGGCATTGCGAGCGAAGGCGCGGGCGACCGGATCTTCAACGGCGCGATGGACAACGCCTCGGGCATCGCCGTGCTGCTGCAGGTGGCACGCCAGATGGGTCAGCGCAAGGCGCCGCGGCGCTCCATCGTGTTCGCCGCGGTGACCGCCGAGGAGGTGGGCTTGTTGGGCTCGAGCGCCTACGTGGCCGCGGCGCGCGCGCGCGGCCAGCGCATCGTTGCGAATCTGAACACCGACATGTTCCTGCCGTTGTATCCGCTGCGGAACCTGGAGGTGTTCGGACTGGATGAGTCCGATCTCGGCGACGACGTGCGTGCGGTCGCGCTCGCCGCCGGCATCCAGGTGCGGCCGGATTCACAGCCGCTGCGCAACCGCTTCATCCGCAGCGATCAGTACAGCTTCATCCGCGCCGGCATTCCATCGCTCGCGACCAAGCTGGGCTTCGATGCCGGCTCTCCCGAAGCCGAGATCGAGCGCCGGTGGTTTGCCGAGCGTTATCACGCCGTGTCGGATGAGCCCGATCAGCCGGTGGACTTTTCCGCGATCGGACGATTCGAGGCGGTGATCCGGAGGTTGGCGATTCGCATCGCCAATCGCGACCGGGCACCGCGCTGGCGCGCAGGCAGCGTGTTCGCGCGGCTGCCGGAGGATGGCAGCGCGCGGCCCTGAAGATTGCGTGTGATACGGGGATCGTACGGGGGCCTCCGCCGGCGAATTGTGGTTTACTTTCCCGGTCTTGCGATCCTTTCACCGTCGAATGGCCCTCGCGGCCGGCTATCTCGTGCTGTACCTGCTGCTGGAGTGGGTGAGTCATGCACGACCGCTGCTGGCGCCCGGCATCACTCCGTGGCATCCGCAGGCCGGACTCACGCTCGCCTTCCTGATCGCGATGGGCCCGCAGTACAGCGTGGCGGTGGCCCTCGGCGCCTTTGCGACCCAGCTGTATTTTCGCAACGCGGGCCTGGAGCTGTGGGCGATCGGGCTCTCCTCGCTCTGGATCGCGGCCAACTACGCGCTGCTGGCCGGGCTCGCGCGGCGACTGCTGCCGCATCGCGCGATCAACAACGCCCAGGAGGCGGCGACTTTCGCGGGCCTGGTGGGCGCCATTGCGCTCAGCACCTCGGCCGGCTATGTGGGCCTGTACATCGCCTCGGGAGACCTGCCGGCCTCCGAGGCTTTGCGATGCATCGCGCGCTATTGGTTCGCCGACATGAACGGCGTGCTCATGGTGACGCCATTGCTGCTGCTGGCCGGACATCCGCGCGTACGGCTCAGCCCGTTCTGGCGCGGGCGCGGCCTGGAAATCGTCGCGCAGGCGGTCGTGGTGGCGGGGCTGCTCGCGGCGATTTTCACGCTGCCCCCCGCGGCGCAGCTGCGTTTCTCGTACCTGCTGTTCCTGCCGGTCATCTGGATCGGACTGCGCTGGAATCTCGGCGCGCTGTTGGCAGTGCTCGCGATCCAGTGCTGGCTGATCGTGGCCGCGGCCGCGGACATCCTCACGCAGAAATTCAGTGACATGCAGTTGTTGATCCTGACGTTGTCGCTGACGGCCCTGCTGCTGGGCGCCGCGATCGCGGAGCGACGCCGCTCCGAGCAGCAACTGCGCGAACGTGACGCCGAGCTGGCCCGTGCCATGCGTTTCGCGACCGCCGGCGAGCTGGCGTCGGCCGCGACGCACGAGCTCAACCAGCCGATGACCGCACTGGTGTCGTACCTGAACGCCGCGGAAATCCTCGCCGCCGCCCCCGCTTCGGATGACGACAGGCTGCGTGCCACGGTACGCAAGGCGGCGCACGAGGCCATGCGCGCCGCCGACGTGCTGCATCGGCTGCGGGACTTTTACATAGGCGGCAGATCGCGGCGCGAGCGGGTGCGCGTGCTGGAACTATGTAACTCCGCGGCGGCGGCATTCGCCGATCCGCTGGCGCGCTCGCGCATCTCGCTCGAGGTATTTGCGGATACGCAACTACCCGAGATCGAAGCCGACGAGACACAACTGCGCATCGTGCTGCACAATCTGATCGCGAACGCCGTGGATGCGACTGCGCAGATGCCCGAAGAAATCAAGCGAATCGAAGTCCGAGCCAGTGCCGAAGACGGCAGGCTCACGATTGCCGTGGAGGATTCGGGCGCCGGAATTTCGCTGTCGGTGTCGGATCGGCTGTTCGAACCCTTCGTGACCAGCAAGTCGGACGGCATGGGCCTCGGCCTCGCCATCAGCCGCTCGCTGGTGCGGGCGCGCGGCGGCGAGATCGCCTCGATGCCGGCGCACCGGCTGCGCGGCGCCCGATTCTGTGTGACCTTACCCCTCGAGCCCCCACCCGCGGATGCAATGACATGAACATGAACCAAGAGATGCAGCAGGAAAGCCCCACCGTTTACGTCGTCGACGACGATGCCGCCGTGCGGGATGCCTTGAGTCTTCTGATTTCGCTGAAGGGAATGCGCGCCGCCGTGTTCGCCTCGGCCGCGGATTTCCTCGCCGTGTACGAGCCCGGCAAGCGCGGGTGCCTGCTGACGGATCTGAAGATGCCGCAGATGACGGGCCTCGAGCTGCAGGATGAGCTCAGCAAGCGCGGCGACACCATGCCCGTGGTGCTGCTTTCGGCGCACGGCGATGTGGCCACCACGCGCACCGCGCTCAAGAACGGCGCCGTCGATTTCCTCGAGAAGCCCGTGGATGATCAGGTGCTGATGGACGTGCTGTCGAACGCCATCCGCATCGATGCCGAGCGCCACGCCCACGACGAGAAGCGGGCGCGCGTCAGCGGCCAGATCGAGCGACTCACGCCGCGCGAACGCGCGGTGCTCGAGCTGCTGGCCGAAGGCCTGAACCACCGCGACATCGCCGCGCGACTGCAGATCAGCCCGCGCACCGTCGAGGTGTACAAGGCGCGCATGATGGAAAAGCTGCAATGCCGCACGCTGGCCGACGTGGTGCGCATCGGCTCGCAGCTGAAGGATCCGACGGCACATTAAGAAGTCTTAACGTCGTCATGCCGGCCGCCCCGGCCGGCGTCCGCCGCGCTTGCGCGTACGGGGCGGGCCTCGATCGCGCCCCAGTCGACCTCCCCACGCGCCGAAATGGCCGCACGCCGGCGTCCGCCGCGTACGTCCATCCCGCATGCGCCCGTCGCCAACGGGCCAAGGTAGTTAGGACTCCCGCTCGCTGAAACGAAACTGTCACGGACGGCGTTTCTAATCGCCGCCTGCCGGCTCATGTCGGTCACAGGAGTTTCACGATGCGAAAGATTTCCCGGGGCACACACCTTGCAGTGGCGGCGACGATTGCCGCGGCGGCATGCGGTGCGCCCGCGCTGGCGGACGAGAACACCACGGTCGGCGGCAAGATGTTCGTCGACCTCACCAGCCTGGATGCCAGCAACGACGGCGACGATTCCGCGGCCAACGGCTTCGGCCTC
>DASTRL010000237.1:0-21382 GCA_035761265.1 Steroidobacteraceae bacterium | reverse complement strand
TCGCGGTTGGCGTTCTTGAGGTCGTGGATGAGCTCGGCCAGGTCCTCGATGGAATAGATGTCGTGGTGCGGCGGCGGCGAGATCAGTCCCACGCCCGCCGTCGTGTGCCGCGTCTTCGCGATCCATGGATACACCTTGGTGCCGGGCAGCTGGCCGCCCTCGCCGGGCTTGGCGCCCTGCGCCATCTTGATCTGCAATTCCTTCGCGTTGACCAGGTAGTTGGACGTGACGCCAAAGCGACCCGACGCCACCTGCTTGATGGCCGAATTCTTCGAGTCGCCATTCTCCATCGGAACGTAGCGATCCGGGTCCTCGCCACCCTCGCCGGTGTTCGACTTGCCGCCGATGCGGTTCATGGCGATCGCCAGCGTCTCGTGCGCCTCCTTCGAGATGGAGCCGTAGCTCATGGCGCCCGTCTTGAAGCGGCGCATGATGCTTTCGACCGGCTCGACTTCCTCGAGCGGAATGGGCTCGCCCTGCTTGAAGTCCAGCAGGCCGCGCAGGGTGGACAGATTCCTGGCGCGGTCGTCGATCAGCTCGGCGTAGCTCTTGTAGGTGGCGTAGCTGCCGGTGCGCACCGCCTTCTGCAGGCGATGGATGGTCTCCGGGTTGAACAGGTGGAACTCACCGTCCGCGCGCCACTGGTACTGGCCGCCCGAGGGCAGCTCGGTCTGCAGCGCGCGCTTGCGCTCGGCGAACGCGGCGTTGTGGCGCATCAGCACCTCGCGCGCGATGACGTCCATGCCCACGCCGCCGACGCGCGACGCCGTGCCCGCGAAGTACTCGTCGATGACGTCCTGGCGCAGGCCCACGGCCTCGAACACCTGCGCGCCGTGATACGACTGCACGGCCGAGATGCCCATCTTGGACATGACCTTGACGACGCCCTTGACCGCGGCCTTCGCGAAGTTCTTGCAGGCGAGCTTGTGATCGACGCCCGCCAGCAGCTCGTCGCGGATCATGCCGTCGAGCGTCTCGAAGGCGACGTACGGATTGATGACCGAGCAGCCGTAGCCGATCAGCAGCGCGAAGTGATGCACCTCGCGCGCATCGCCGGTCTCGAGCGCCAGCGAGCACTTCATGCGCAGGCCCTGTCGGATCAGCGAGTGATGCAGGCCGGAGACGGCCAGCAGCGAGGGAATCGGCGCCCATTCCTTGTCCACGCCGCGATCGCTGAGGATGAGGATGTTGACCTCGTCCTCCTCGATCAGCCGGCGCGCTTCGGCGCGCAGTTTTTCCATGGCGTCGACCAGCCCGTCCTCGCCCCGTTCGGCGCGGAACAGCATGCGCAGCGTGCCCACCTTGAGGCCGGGCAGCGAGATGCGGCGGATCTTCGCGAACTCTTCGTTGGTGAGCACGGGTCCGGAGAGCTCGACGCGGCGGCAGTCGCTCGGCCGCGGGTCGAGCAGGTTGCCCTCACTACCCAGCCACACATCGGAGGAGGTGATGATCTCCTCGCGGATGCAGTCGATGGGCGGGTTGGTGACCTGCGCGAACAGCTGCTTGAAGTAGTCGTACAGCAGGCGGGATTTGTTGCTCAACGCCGCCAACGGCGTGTCGTTGCCCATGGAGCCCACGGCCTCGACGCCGTCGCGCGCCATCGGCGCCATCAGGATGCGCTGGTCTTCGAAGGTGTAGCCGAAGGCCACCTGGCGCTTGGCGAGCGCCACCGGCTCCGGCGCCGGCAGCTCGGGCGCGGCCGGCAGGTCCTTCAAGTGCACGAGGTACTGCTTGAGCCACTCGGCATACGGACGCTCGTGGATGATCTGCGCCTTGATCTCCTCGTCCTCGACGATGCGGCCGAGCTCGGTGTCCACCAGGAACATGCGGCCCGGCTGCAGCCGGCCCTTGCGCACGACGTTCTCTGGCGGGAAGTCGAGCACGCCGGCCTCGGAGGCCATCACGCAGATGTCGTCCCGGGTGACGTAGTAGCGCCCGGGGCGCAGGCCGTTGCGGTCGAGCACCGCGCCGATGCGCTTGCCGTCGGTGAAGGAGATGTCCGCGGGGCCGTCCCACGGCTCCATCAAACTACTGTGGTACTGGTAGAACGCGCGGCGCGCCGGATCCATCGAGGCGTGCTTGGACCAGGGCTCCGGGATCATCATCATGATGGCGTGCGGCATCGAGCGGCCGGAGAGCACCATGAGCTCGAGCACGTTGTCGAACATCGAGGAGTCGGAGCCGTTCGGGTTGACGATGGGCGGGATCTTCTTGATGTCGTCGCCGAACACCGGCGACTCGAACAGCGCCTCGCGCGCGCGCATCCAGTTGATGTTGCCGCGAAGCGTATTTATCTCGCCGTTGTGCGCGATGCAGCGGTACGGGTGCGCGCGATCCCAGCTCGGGAAAGTGTTGGTGGAGAAGCGCGAGTGCACCAGCGCGATGGCGGACTCCATCAAAGGGTTCTGCAGGTCGAGGTAGTACTGATCGAGCTGGTTGGTCGTCAGCATGCCCTTGTAGACCATGGTCTTGTGCGACAGCGAGACCACGTACCAGTACTCGGCGCCGCCGATGGTCGAGACGCGGATCTCGTTGTAGGCGCGCTTGCGGATCACGTAGAGCTTGCGCTCGAATTCGTTCTCGTCCGGCGTCTCCGGACCGCGCGCGATGAACACCTGGCGCACGAAGGGCTCGGAGCCTTTCGCGGTCTCGCCCAGCATGGAGTTGTTGGTCGGCACGGTGCGCGCGCCGAGGTAGATCTGGCCCTCGGCCTGCACCACGCTCGCGAACACCTCTTCGATCTTGCGGCGCTGCGTGGCGTTGCGCGGCATGAAGATGTTGCCGGCAGCGTAGTGGCCCGGCTCCGGCAGGTTGATGCGCGCGTCCTTCTTGGCCACCTTCTTCAGGAAGGCGTGCGGCAACTGCATGAGGATGCCGGCGCCGTCGCCCGTGTTGACCTCCGCGCCACAGGCGCCGCGATGGTCGAGGTTCTTCAGGACCTGGATGCCTTGCTTGACGATGGCGTTCGATTTCCTGCCCTTGATGTTCACGACGAAGCCGACGCCGCAGGCGTCATGCTCGAACCCGGGGTCATAGAGGCCCTGCTTGGCGGGCGGGCCCAATCGATTCGCGGTCATTTTCACTTCCTCCAAACACAAACGCGCGGGGCGCACCATCCCCACGCTATGGGCTCACGCCCATAACTTCCTCTTTTATCAAATGGTTATATCCGGAGGCGCAGCCGCGGAAGGCGCACTAAAGCAGCAGATATATATGGAGAGTGATCATACAGACCGACGCCCGTCGGTCAATCATTGGCTGAGACGAAAACGCCTCATTTGCAGCCAGCCGTGCCCGAAGACCCCGGCCAGCACGATGGCGACGCCCGCGAAGAAGCCGGCATCGAGCTCGCGTGCCTCGCCCAGGAACAGCACGGCAATCGCAATGGCGTACACCGGCTCCAGGTTCACGGCGAGCTGCGCCGTGAACGCGGACATATGCCGCAGGGCCGCGAGCGACAGGACGAAAGGGATCAGCGTGCAGGCGATGGCCAGCACCAGCAGCAGCGCCGCATCGCGGACATCGGGCAGGACAAAGGAGGCGCCAGCCGGCGAGACCCAGGGCGCGACGAGCGCGATCAGCAGGAACCCCGCTCCGAGTTCGAGCCAGGTGACCGCGGCCGCGTCGTGCTGACCCAGGTGCCGCTTGTTGAATGCATTGAACAGGGCCGCCAGCACCGCCGAGCCCACGCCCACCCAGAAGCCGAGCTGCATGTCGGTGCGAATGCCGCCGACCACCAGCGCCACGCCGGGAACGACCAGCACACCGAGCAGGAGATTATGTCGCTCGAAGCGCGCGCCCGTGAGCGCAGGTTCGATCAGCGCCGTGACCACCGGCGCGAGCGCCATGGTGGTTGCCGCCACCGAGGCATTCGCCAGCTTCACCGAGGCGTAGAACCCCAGCCAGTGCAGCGCCACGACGCAGCCAATGCCGGCGAATGCCAGCATCGAGCGCGGTGGAATGCGTCCGAACTCTCTCCACACGCGCGGGAAGCAGGCAAGCGCGAGCGTGACTAACAACATCCGCCACCACACCAGCGCCAGCGCGGGCAGCGTGATCAGCTTGCCGAGGATCGCGGTGAAGCCCCAGAGCACCACGCAGATGTGGATCTGGAACAACGCGCGGCGATGGGCATGCATGGACACATTGTCTCGCGGGTCGTAAGTTTGGCGGGATGAAAATTCAGGGAGCGGTGGCGGCGCTCGCATGCCTGATCGCCGCCGTGGCGCATGGACGCGGGTCCGGGCCGGACGTGGACGGCTTCAAGGCCTATGAACTTCCGGCGTACACCATCGTGACACGCGATGCCGGCGCCGCTCGCCCGCTGCCACGGCTCGCCGCGCAGATCGACGGCGCGCTCGCGAAGCTGCTGAACCGCGGCGTACCGAAGCGCACTGCGCCTACCTGGGTGGTGCTCGTTCCGGAGGATGTGTGGCAGAACTATCTGCGGCCGGGCACCGGCATCACCGGCGAGTTCGTGCCGGCGAAGTTCGCCAACTACGTCCTGATCCAGAGCTCCCGCGACGACTCGGCCTTCGCGCGCGCTTTCTTCCACGAGTATTCGCACTGGTTCCTGCACACGCAATACGGCGGGATCCAGCCACTGTGGTTCGCCGAGGGTCTCGCGGAGTTCGTCGAAAGCGCCGAATTCCGCGGCAAGCAGGGCGACGTGGCGTGGCTGGGCGTAGCCAGGACGTACATGGGTGCGCTCGGCTGGATCCCGGTGGAGCGGGTCCTGCAGATGGACAAGAACTCGCGGGAGTATCGAGGTCTCGATACCTCCGCCGTGTTCCATCGTGAATGTTGGGCCCTGGTCCATCGCGGCTTCGTGGCGAAGCCGGACTTCGGCAGGCAGATGTTTGCCTACCTCGAGGCGGTAAATCGCCTCGAACCCGTCGAAGATGCCGTGCAGGCCAGTTTTGGCACGTCGATCGGCGATCTCGACAACACCGTGCACTCCTATCTATGGGTCGGGACGACATTCCTGCTGCCCAGCAACTACAAGGTGATGCGTCTGCCCGTGGATCCGGTGCCGCGCATTCCGCTGCCGGACGGCCGTGCGATGAGCGAAGCGCAGGCGCTGGAACTGGTGGCGGACATCATGCTGGCGTCGGGATTCAATTCCGAGCGTCTGCCCGAAGTCGCCGGCGCCCTGCAACGCGCGGCGCCCGATTCGCCCGCCGCGCGCAGCCTGCTGATGCGCATCGCCGCGCGCAACGGCCAGGACGCAACGCTCGAGCAACTGCTGGGGAACGTCGATGCACCCGATGCGGATCCGATGCTGCTGCGCGGCGCGGGGCTCGCGCTGTACGAACGCGTTGGCAACCCGGTGCGCGAGGATTTCGTGAATCGCTCCTTCGAGCTGCTCGACCGCGCATTGATGTCGCGGCCCGACGATGCCGAAGCGGCGTGGGCCTACAGCGTGCTCGCGGCGCATCTGAAGCGCGACCTGCCCACCGCCGAGCGCCGCATCACCAACATGAGCACGCTGTTGCCGTTCAATCCCTACCTCGCGCAGGCCGCCGCGCTGGTGCACAAGGCCGCCGGCAATTCCGAGAAGATGAAGGCGGCGTTGCAGGACACGCTGAACTATTCGAAGACTCCGGAGGTCACGGAGTGGGCGACGAAGCGTCTCGAGGCCGCGGCCAAGCATTGATCGCGGCGCTGCGACTGCTGTGCCTGACGACACTGTGTGGCGGCATTGCCGCTGCCGCGGAACCGCGTGTCGGCGAATTCACCAGGTACGACGCTGGCGAATACGTGATCGTGACTTCACGCGGCGCCGCGAAGGCGCAGCGCTTCGTGCAGGAACTCGTCAAGTTCCGCATGACACTGGAAAACGTGCTCGACAGGAAGGCTATCCCGACTTCGGCGCGCACCACGATCGTGATGACCGACAACTCGGACTGGGACAGATGGATAGCCCCACGCCGCAATGTTGTCGGCTTCTTCCAGCACACCCCTTTCACCGACTACATGGCTCTGAACGGCGCATACCGAACCGACGACGCCCTGCACATCACCTTCCACGAGTTCACGCACTACTTCATGTCGTCGCAATTCGCGGGCGAGAACCCGCCGTGGTTCAGCGAAGGACTGGCTGAAGTGATGAGTCACATCCGCTTCACCGAGACCACGGCGGTCCTTGAAGTCCCATGGTCGACGATGAACTACGCGCGCAAGGGAGACTGGATCCCATTCAAACGGCTGATCGCGGTCGACCGCGACGATCCCGAGTACCGATCGCACAGGCTGGCCTACATGTTCTACGCGGAATCCCTGGCCGCCGTGCGTTTCGGCCTGATCGAAGCGCCGGATTTCGGAGCCCAGATGATTCGATACCTGGGCCAGGTCAACGCACTCGTTCCACAGGAGCAGGCCGCTCGCAGTTCGTTCGGCAGTGATCTTTCCGCCATTGACAAGCGCATTCGCGCCTCGCTTCTCAAGGAGACCCACCGACTCGCGGTCATCAAGCTGGACATGGTTCCGGCCTTCAAACTCGGTGCCGGTGAGGTGTTGAGCGAGCTGGACGCCATGAGCCTGCTCGCAGAACTGATGCTCGAGAGCGAATCACCGACCGATCGAATCCGGGCTCTGCTGGAGTCGCTCGAGCGACGCGATCCGGACGTGGCACGGGCCGCAATCCTGACGGCGAAGCTCGCCCTGAATACGGGTGACTACGCCGCATTCGATCGTGCGGTCGACAAGGCGGAGAGCGCGCTCGTGCAGAACGACTGGGAATCGCGACGCAAACTCGCCAGCTTGTTGCTGACCTGCGGGCTTTCGGCCGGCCCGACCAATGCGCGCAGCCGGTCGCAGGCCGAGGCCGACGTGAGACGTGCCCTGGTGTTGTTCCGAGATGCGATCACGCGCAATGACCGCGATCCGGAGGCGCTGTGGGGATTTGGCACCGCGGCCACCCGCCTCGACACGGAATCCGAAGCGGCGGAGCGGGCCTTGCTTCGCGCCCGCGAACTCGCTCCATCCAACCCGGACATCGCCGAATCGCTGGCCAGGCTCAAGCTGCGGCAAGACCAGAACGAAGCCGCGCTGCCCTACTTCAAGGATGTGATCCGATACACGAGTGACCTGGCCATGCGCCGCTGGGCCGCCAAGAGCTACGTGCAGACGCAACAGTACATCGCCGACCGTGCTCAGATGGCAACGGAAAGGAAGAATTCCCGCTAGATAAAGATGCGTCGCGCGTGCAGCGCGGCGCGGGATTTACTTCTTTTTTCCCAGCAACTGGTCGAGCACCGCCGCGCGGTCGCGGTCCTTCGCGCCGGTGATGCCCTGGCGGGTGGCGGCCTCGCCCTGGCGCTTGCCGCTGCCGCGCTGGTTGTAGGGATCGAAGCCGCCGCCGACATCGCGGCCGGCTTTCTGCAGCGACAGCGCGGGCACGTCGCGGCGCGTCTCGGCGATGCTGAGATCGGACACTTCGAGCTTCTTCATCGCGCGCGTGGCGCTCAGGGTCTGGAATTCGCCGCTGGCCACCGCCCAATCCCAGACAGCGACGCCACGTTCGTCGTGACGGACGCGCCCGGCGGGCCGATCGTCCCGCTGCATGTCGACGGCGTCGTGCTTGTCGGAGGCGATGCGCTCGGCTTCCTGCTTTTCGGTTGCCGCGCGGCGCAGGCGCATGGACTTCAGGCGCATCGTCGTGCTCTCGATGCTGAAGCCGCCGGAGTCTGCCGGCGCGGTGGGTGGTGCTTCTTGCCGACCGCCCCGACCGACCGGGGGTTTGCGTTGGTCTTTCATGGTTCAGTAAATGGAGTACTGCCCTCTCATTGACCTTTGTCGGCGAGACTTGATCCGAATTGAACTGCGCACCGTGACGGTGTTCACAAAACGTCAGGGAAACGCGGTGATTTTGTGAAATCAGCGACCGAGTCGATCCGCTCGGGCCACGCGCCATTCGGCGCCGTCGCGGCGGAACTCGACCTTCAGGCGCACGCGGTCCGGATCTTCGAGCGCGAGGCTCGTGACGGAGATTTCCGCCCGCGCGAGGCCGTCGGCCGGGAATTCGAGGTTCGAGATGTTCGCGAGCAGCTCGAGTTTCGGATGCGCGAGAAAATACCCGCGCAGGAAGTTCTGCAGCCGTGCCTTGTCGAAGCCGTTGCCGTCCTCGTAGCCATCGGCGACGAACTCCAGCACGTCGCTGGCGTCGCGATCCTCCGCCGCGGCTTCGATCTTCGCGACGACGTCGCGCACCTGTTGCTCGTCGCTCGAGCGCGCACCGCACGCGACGAGGCCGGCGAACGCGAGGAGAACTGTGAAAGATTTCATGGCGGTCCTATTGAAGTTGAAACCGGTTAGCCCTATCGTTCGCGCGCGTTGCGGGGTTGGGAACCGGTCGTGACGTCCAGAAATGGTGCTCCGGACCCAGTTGGAGGTGGACAACTGAAATGAAGAAATCCTCGCGGTCTAACGACACCGACCCTGGACCCCGTCTTCATACCGTCAATCAGTATCTCGAAAAGAATTTTCCCGATTTCTTCGCCGAAGCCCGTTTCCACGTGGGAAACGACGATTACTTCCTCTACGCCCGCTTCGGCAAGTACCTCGCCAGCTCCATCGAGCACCGGCGCTTCAAATCCGACAAGATCTCCCGCGCGTTCACCGTGCTGAACAAGCTCGCGCGCAAGGCGGAGCGCGATCCGCAGGTGCGCCACATCCTGGTGAGCGGCCCACTGGAGGAGATCGTCGACGAGCCCAAGGCCCGCGAGCTCGCGCGCAAGCGCCTGTCGCCGGTGGCGCAGGGCTACCTCGAAGGCCTCTGCGAATAATGGGGACATTCCCCGTTTCCTAGCAAACGGGGACAGTCCTCATGTCGGTTGAAACCGCGGACAGCGGGGAATGCCTCGTTTCCCGCTGCGCGCGACGGACCTGAATCAGGCCTGTCCCCGTTTGCTAGGAAACGAGGAATGTCCCCATTTCCTACTTCCACAGTCCGCCGGTCTGCCAGGCGTTGAAGGCCCAGCGCAGCCACTTCACCAGCGCGAAGGCCATCCAGCCGGCCCACACGAAGAAGAGCAGCCGGTAGGTCCACATCGGCACCGTGTACACGGTGGGTGTATCCAGCACTCCGCGAGTCTGGTCATTGAACCAGGTGAACGCGCCATAGGAGGAACCGGGACCTTCCACGCCCATGTCCGGCGCGGACAACAATCCGTTGCGGATGCCCGAGAACAGCAGCGTGGATACCGCGACGACGGTGAACGTCGCGAGCAGCACCTGGACCAGGTTGAAACGCCAGCGCGCGATGCCCTCTGCCGGCTGCCAGTGTTCGCGCCAGCGCATGACCAGCAGCCACGCGGCCGTGAACGAGAACACCCACCATGACTGGGTAGACAGGCCGAGCCCCAGCAGTAGCCAGTCGACGAAGCGTAACGGCGAGATCCTCGAACGTCCGAGAAGCCACGCGAGGCCGATGAACACCACGAGCTCGCCCCAGTACAGCACCGCCGGCCCCACGCCCGCGCCGTGTGCGAACAGCGGCCAGCGCGACGGCGGCAGTCGCACGGTGGTCGAGATGTTGCTCGCTGCGGAACCCAGGTCCACCTCCGACGGGCGCGTGCGCAGGCCCATGTCGCGGGACTCTTCCCAATCAACCACCACCTGATGCTGGCCGGGCGACAGCGCCAACGGCAACTCACCCTTCTCCGGACGAAGCTGCACGGGTTGATCGTCGAGCTTCACGGCCGTGACACGCGCCTGCGGCGGCAACTTCACGATGTGCCGGCCACCCTGCGTGCTGCGGTAGTCGAACGACAGCGAGCTGTTCGACGAGCGTTTGCCGGCATCGATCGAGTAGCGCACCCGATCGATGGCCAGAGTCGCCCCCTCCACGCCCTGGGGGCGCGTGACGTGCACCACCAGCTTCTCGCCCGGCCGTGGAACGAAGCGGAACATCCAGCTCGCCGCGCCCTGCGTCTGCGGCATGACCGCCGGGAATCCCTCGAAGTCCACGTGCCACTGCGGATTGACGAGGAAGCTCCAGATCTCGGTGCGCGCGGCGTCTTTTTCGAGAGATATCTGCAGCGTGTCATTGCGCGCCAAGCCCGACTGCCACTGAACCGAGGATTCGCCGGCGCCGAGGCCGACCAGCACCACGCCATCGTGGGTCTCCACGCCCGGGGTCAGCACCGACTCCCCTTTCACGAGCGGGATCTCCATCGACACCGCCGCGCGCAGCGGCGCGATGCGCGCGACCTGGTTGTGCAGCGTCCAGTCGAGATCAAGGTTGAACAGCCGTTCCACGCGCACGAAGGCCGGAAACTCCGCGCCCGCTTCGAGGGACTCCGCGCCGTCCGATCGCTGCCTGCTGCGTTCACGCGCCAGCTCGAGCGAGCCCGACACCAGGCGTGCCTCGTTGACGCCGCTCACCGTCCAGCCCTTCGCGTCCACGCTGATGGCACGCGGCGGCTGCGGGAATGCGACCTGGATGGATTCCGCCGGCGCGAGCCGACCCGCGAGCCGCACGGTGTGCGCGCCGGCGGTGAGCGGCACCCACAGACTCGCGTCGCCTTCACGGCTCATGGCGAGTGAGGCGCGCGAATCGACGGCGATCTCGTCCAGCTGCCAGCGGTCGCTGGCGTGCGGCATGGCCACGGCGAGAGTGGCGAGCGCGCTCACGCGCATCACGATTTCGAGGCGCTCACCGTCGACGCGGACACGCGCCTCGGCCAGCTCGGCGCAATGCGGCGCGCAGCGCGGCGCCTCGATGAGGCGCTGCTTGAGCTCGGCGAGTAGCTCGTTGCTGGGCGCGGCAGGCGGACTCTGTGCCATCGCGGGCATCGAAAGTCCCGACAACATCAGTGCGCACAACATCGGCAGCGCGATGCCCGCCGCCGCGCGTGGCGTCGGTATGCCCGGCAGGCGCCAGGTACCGCCAAAGCTCAGCCGGGCCAGCCAGACGAACAGCAGCGCCAGCGCCGCGACACCCAGCACGCGCCAGAAGAACATCAGCACCGGGCCGATATAGATGAAGCGCACCGCATCGGCGGCCTCGACGGGGCCGGACCAGCGATATGCATAGGAGTTGTAGCGCCAGTCCGGAATGCCGGGACCCGCTTGCAGTCGCGTGCCGCTCGCGTAGCGCTGCACGACCCCGGCGGCATTGAGGCCGGGCACGCTTGCGGGCAGGCGGCTTTCGAGCGCCTTGCGACCGACATTCGCCGCCTCGGGCAGCGCATTGAGCGGCTGGTCGATGACGTCGGCCTCCATGGCGGGAGCCGGCGCGGTTTCCATGGCTTGGGGAATTTCCATCGCGGCTGCGGGCGCGGGCGCGTAGACGCCGGCGTCTGCGGCCATCGCCCGGTAAGTCCACGCGCTCGACGCCTCGAGCTGCGGATACAGCGCGAACCGTACCTGCATCCACATGAAGGGCAGCAGCGCCAGCGCGAGCGCGACGAAGCTCGCGGTGCGATACGCCCGCGCGAGTCTGCGAAAGCGCCCTTCGGGCGCGGCCTTGGCCACGGCGAGCGCCGCGAGCAAGTTGCCCCACAGCCAGATGAGCGGCGGCATGTCCTGATAGCTGAGCAGCAGGGCCAGGGCAGCGATCACCGCCGGCGCGATGCCCGCGCTCCAATAGACGAACACCACGACCAGCGCGATGCCGAACACGCTCCACAGTCCCCATCGCTCGAACCAGGACCCGGGCGCCTCATCCGCGCCGGGCACGGCGAGCAGCCGGTGCCCGGGCGGCAGGTACAACGTGCCCTGCACGGCGTCGAAACGCTGGTTCCAGCCGGTCGCGGGCATTGCACCTCGCGCCGCGGTACGCGCCACGGTAGTTAGATTCAGTCGCGGGCTGCGGATCTCGATGCCGGTGCGCCCCTCGGTGCCGGCGGTCACCAGCAGCGCATCGCCGGACAGGTTGGCACTCTCGAGTTCGAAGGGCGGCGACATGTCGAGCCGCCAGTCGCGGCGCATGCTGCCCGCGATGTGATCCACGGCCGTGAAACCACCGTGATCGAAGTCCAGCCAGAGACTGCGGTTCATGGTCAGGCGGTTTTCATCCGCGTTCTGCAGGCCGCGACTGCGTTCGACCACGCTGAGCTTCGAGTCCGCTGCCATGCGGAATGCCGGATAGCCCTGCCACTCGCGCGGCACGTTGGCCTGCGACGGATCGATGCCTTCGGGACCTTCCGCCGCCGCCACGCGCAATTCATCGACGGCCGCGAAGCTCCAGATCTCCTCGCGCGGCCACTGGCCACCCTGCGGCTCCGGCCGCGCGAATGCGTTGAGCACGCCGGGCGCGCGCGCGATGAGCTGGATTTCGTGCGAACCGGCGCGCACCTGCACGCGCATGCGGCCGTCGCGCTCGAGCCGCGCGGGCACGTCGCCGGTGAGGCTGACCGGCGTGAACCCTTCCGGCAGCACGCGCGCCAGCATCTCCTCGCGCGCGTCGCCGGCCACGTTCAGCCGGATGCGCGTGTGCAGATAGGTGGGCACCTGGTCGCCGACCAGCCGGTACACCTGCACTTCCATGGCGGCGGCCTGCTCGGCGCTGCGGCGTTTGCCGAGCCACAGCGCGCCTTGCGGCCGCTCCGGCTGCGCGACGCGCTGGTTGTCGACGCGCAGGTCCACCAGCGCCGAGGACGCGGGCAGCGGCAGTGATTCGGGCCGCGTGTTCCAGGTGAATCGTCCCGAGAGGGTGAAGCTGCCGGCCGCGAGGCGCAGGCTGGGGATGCCATCGCGCGCCACGACCGCGGCCGGCGCGCCGTTGACGCGCACGTCCTGTGGCCAGGCTTCCAGGTTGCCCGGCAGGGCCACCCAGGTCTCCGCGAACACCTGCCAGCGCTGTGAGAAGCTGCCGCCGCGGGCGTCGACATCGATGGATAGCCGCTCCGGCCAGGCGCAGCGGAAGGCTGCGGCGTCGATCGGTTGTCCGGGTTCAAGGCTCGTCGATGCCAGGAATGGGCAGCGCCGGAATTCCTCGCCCTTGAGGACCCAGCCCTGCCATTCTCGCAAGGGCGCCGGCACCGGCTCCTGCCCATGAGACGCCATCGAACCGCAGACCACGAGCGCGGCCAGAGCCGCACGGATGAACCTGTGCATGCGTGATGCCCCTCTACCCGAACCCCGCGTCCAGTGTATCAACGCCGTTTGGACGACACTGGGTCTGGCATCCTTGGGTCCATGGAGCGCGCAAGCGAGGTACTGGAGTTCTGGTTTGGCCGCGGTCCATGGACTGCCGCGCGGCTGGCGGAGCGATCGCGGTTCTGGTTCGGGGGTGATGACCCGCCGGGCGTGATCGCCGAGCGTGACGCGCTGATCCGGACCACGCTCGAGCCCATGCTGGAGCGCGCCGCGCGGGGCGAGTTCGCGTCCTGGGCCGCGAGCCCGAAGCGCAGGCTGGCGTTGATCATCCTGTTCGACCAGGTGCCGCGGAATGCGTATCGGGGAAGCGCGGCGGCTTTTGCGTTCGATCGCGAGGCGCTGGCGCTGAGCGTCGAGGGCATGCAACTGGCTGCCGATGCGGCGCTGGATCCTGTCGAGCGGCTGTTTTTCTATCTACCGCTCGAGCACGCGGAGTCAATGGAGGCGCAGGACGCGGCACTCGCGGCATTCGAGCGGCTGGTGGCCGAGGCGCCCGCCGAGCTGAAGGGCTTCTGCGAGAACACATTGGCCTTCGCGCGGCGCCACCGCGAAGTCATCGCAAAATTCGGCCGCTATCCCTACCGCAATGCGGTGCTGGGGCGCGAGAGCACGCCGGCGGAGATCGAGTGGCTGGCGACGGCGGATACGTTCGGCCAGTAGGAAAATGGGGACATTCCTCGTTTCCTAGCAAACGGGGACACACCTGCTTCAGGTGTGTCCCCGTTTGCTAGGAAACGAGGAATGTCCCCATTTTCCCTTCAATCCGCCAGGTCGGGTTCGACGAAGCACCAGGCGACTTCGGGAAACCTGGACTTCACGTCGCGCTCGAGCTTGTTGAGGCAGGCGACCGCTTCCTCGATCGACAGGCCGGGCTTCATGCGCACTTTGACGGCGAGCATGACGTCCGGGCCCATCTGCACGGTGATCGCGCGATACAGCTCGGCGATGCCGGGCTCGGCGGCGATCTGCGCCTCGAGCGCTTCCTGCAGATCCTGCTCGGCCGAACGCCCGACGATCAGGCCTTTGATGCGAATGGCAATGAAGATCGAGACGCACACCAGCACCACGCCGATCACGATGGACCCGATCGCATCGAACACCGTGTTGCCCGTCGCCGCGGCCAGCGCGACGAATACGAAGGCCAGCGCCAGGCCCACCAGCGCCGCGACATCCTCCCCCAGCACGACCACCAGCTCGGCATTGCGCGTGTTGCGCACCCAGTAGCCGAGCGAGCGCTCACCGCGCAGCTTGCGGATCTCGCGCAGGCAGCCGAGCAGCGAGCCGAACTCCAGCGCGATCGACACGCCGAGCACCAGCAGCGCCACCCACGCCCTGTTCAGCGGCTCGCTCTCGTGCAGCTTGTGCCAACCCTCGTTGATCGAGAACAACCCACCCATCGAGAACAGCAGCAGCGCGACGATGAAACTCCAGAAATACGTCACGCGGCCGTAACCCAGCGGGTGCAAGGGGTCCGCCGGCTTCTGCGCCTGCTTCAGGCCGACGAACAGCAGCACCTGGTTGCCGCAATCGGCGAACGAGTGGATGGCCTCGGCCAGCATGCTGCCGGAGTGCGTGTACACCGCCGCCCCGAGCTTGGCGAGCGCGATGCCCAGGTTGGCGAGGAACGCGTAGAGGATCGCCTTCAGCGACGAGCCGTGATCCGCCATGTGCGTTTGTCAGTCGGGCGTGAACACGGGATCGGAGAGCTTCATTTCCGTCACCGGCCCGTACCTGGCCGCGACCTCGCGGATCTTTGCCGCATCGCCGATCAACACGATGACGAGGTCGGTGGGACGCGGAAACGCATCCGCCGTGACCGCCGCCGCCTCGGCCGGGTCCACCTTGGCGAGTGCTGGACCATAGTCCTCGATGTAATCCTTGCCGAGCCCGTAGAACTCCAGGTCGGAGAGCGCGGCGGCCCAGTGCGCGGCCGTCTCGAACTGCAGCGGAAACTGGCCGAGCACGTAGGCGCGCGCGGATTCCAGCATCTCGGGTGGCAGCGGTTCGTGCTTGAGCTTCTCCAGCGTCTCGAGCGTGAGATCCAGCGCCTGGCCGGTGGTGTCGGTCTGCGTGAAGGAGCGGATCGCGAACGGTCCGGCTACCGTGCCGCGCGAGAACCCCGACGCCGCGCCGTAGGTCAGGCCGGACTTGATGCGCAGCTCGGTGTTCAGGATGGACGTGAAGCGCCCGCCATACAGCGTGTTCACGAGGTCCAGCGCGGGCCGCCCGCTGTAGCGCTTGTCGACGCCGACATTGCCCAACCAGAAGTAGGTCTGCACCGAGCCGGGCGCGTCGACCAGCAGCACGCGGCGCCCCGTGACGCGCGGCGCGGGCTCGAGCGTCACCGGCGTAGCCTTCGCCCTGGTCCAACCGGCGAATGCCTGCGTCACGGCCTGCTTCATCCATTTGGGATCCAGGTCGCCCGTGAACACGAGCGTCGCGCGATCCGCGCCAAAGTTCGCGGCGTGATAGCTCACGACGTCGGCGTGCGTGATGGCCGCGAGCGAGCGTTCGCTGCCGCCCTGCGGCCGGCCATACGGATGTTGGCCAAACAACCAGGCGCGCCCGTAGATCGCGATGATCTGCGAGGGATCCGAATCCTTGGCCGACTTGATGAACTCGATCGCGCGATCGCGGATGGCGGTGAACTCGGCGGCGTCGAGATGCGGCCGCAGCAGCGCATCGCTGAGCAGCTCGATCAACAAGGCGCGATCGCGCGACAGGAACTGGCCGTTGAAACTGATCGACTCCGGACCGGCGGCGGCGTTGAAGCTGCCGCCCACGCCCTCCACGGCCTCGGCGAACTGGAACGCGTTGCGCTTGCCCGCGCCGCGGTCCAGCAGCCCCGCCACCATCTCGGCGACGCCGGGCTTGCCGGGCGGATCACTCAACGAGCCGCCGCGCACGAAGCCGCTGAAGGCGATCAGCGGCACGTCTTTCTTCGGCATCAGCACGACGGTGAGGCCGTTCGGCAGCACGAAGCGCTGCGAGGCGGGAACCTTCACTCCGGCGGGCTCCGCCGCGAATGCGTTGGCGCAGGCCAGAACCAGCAACCCTGCGGCGATGCCGCGGAACATGGCGCGACGCATCACTTGCTCTCCTGGCTCGTCGCCGCCGTGTCGGGCGATCGCAGTATGCCGACGGTGCGGTGATTCTTCTGGAACACCAGTGCCGCCGCCTTCTTCACATCCTCGCGCGTCACCTTCTCATAGGTAGCCGGCGAATCGAACAGCTTGCGGTAGTCGCCCTCGAAAACCTCGAACTGCCCGAGCAGGCTCGCCTTGCCGTTGATGGTGGCGAGCTGTTTCCAGAACGAGGAGGCGTACAGGTTCTTGGCGCGCGTCAGCTCGGCCTCGGTAACCCCCTCGACCACCACCTGCGCGAGCGCGCCGTCGAGCACGCGCTCGGCCGCGGCGATGTCCGCGCCCTCGGGCAACGTGAGCTGCAGCCAGGTGAGCCCGGGATCGAAGCCTTCCTGGAATGCGCCGCCGACTTCGATGGCGAGTTTCTTCTCCTCCACCAGCAAGCGGTGCAGCCGCGAGGAGTCGCCCTCGGTGAGCACCGACATCAGCAGATTGATGGCCGGACCCTGCGGGTCGTTGGCCGCCGGCGACTTGTACGCCATGTACAGGAGCGGCGTCTGCGCATTGCGCTCCACGAGCACGCGCTTCTCGCCGAGCTGTTCCGGCTCCACGGTGCGCACCGGCGGCGGTGGCTCCTGCCGCGGAATGGGTTCGAGGTACTTCTTCGCGAGCGCGAAGCCCTCCTCGGCGCTGAGGTCGCCCACCAGGATCAGCGTGCAGTTGTTGGGCGCGTAGTTGGTCTTGAAGAATTTCTGCAGGTCCTCGATCTTCCAGCCCTGGATGTCGGACGGCCAGCCGATGGTCGGGATCTGGTAGGGATGCGCGACGAAGGCCGTGGCCTGCACCTGCTCGACCAGGAAGCCCGGGTTGTTGTCTTCCACGGAGAGCCGGCGCTCGGAATACACGACGCCACGCTCGCTCTCGACCACCTTGGGCTCGAAGGAGAGATTGGCGAGCCGGTCGGATTCGAGATCGAACACCAGGTCGAGCGCGCTGCGCGGGATCCAGTCCTGGTAGACCGTGACGTTCTCGCTGGTGAAGGCGTTGTTGGAACCGCCCTGCGCCTCCATGAGCCGGTCGAACTCTCCGGGCTGACGCCTGCTGGTGCCGTTGAACATCATGTGTTCGAAGAAATGTGCGAGCCCCGTGATGCCGGGCACTTCATTGCGGCTGCCCACGCGCACCCAGTTGTAGAGCGCGATGTTCGGGATGTCGCGATCGGTCCAGACGATGACCTTCATGCCATTGGCAAGCGTGCTCATGTGCACCTGGTCGGCGCCGGGCACCCGCGCAGCGGGAGCCGCAGCGGGCCTGGTGGCCGCCATCGCGCTGGCGATCGACAGCGAACACAGGCCGGCACAGAACGCGCGCGCTATGGAATTCATGGAGTCGGCACCTCGCGGGAGAGTGCGCAACTTTACTGGTTACGGAAAAGAAAAGCGCCGCGTACGGGGGAAGTCGTGCGCGGCGCCAAGAAGCGAACACCGGGGAAGAGTTGTTCGCAGTTCTGTTGAGGCAGCTACCTCGAAACCTTCTGGGCGGAGATCGCCGCGAGCTGCGCGCGCGCCAGTCGTGCGTCGATGGGCGCGAAGCTCACGCTGCCACCGCGACGACGACGCACCAGCATTCCCGCCATGGCCGGCCGCATGCTCGCGACACCCTGGGCCTGGGGAAGAATCAGCGTCACTGTCGATCTCGCCATCACGGCCTATGACGAAGCAACGGCTGTGCCAACCCGTCTGGGTCAGCAAAATCAGTAATTTGCAATCGGCAGCGGCCGTCGCGCGCCGGCGAGGTGACGCGCAGCGTCAGGAAGTGACGCGCGCGCCGATCAGAAGTTGCCGAGCTTCTGTCAAGGCGCGGGCGGCAGCACCGGCACGCAAGGCTTGTTGGCCACCTTCAGGCCACCGCAGATGGCGCGCGCCTGGGCTTCATCGCGCACTTCGGCCTGCAGGCGGTAGATGGTCTTGCCCGCAGCATCGCCCACGACCACGCGCGGCTGCAGTCCGTCCAGCGTGCCCGCGGCCTCGGTCTGCAACTTCTTCCACTCGGCATTGGCGCGCTCGGCCGATGAAAATGCGCCGAGTTGAACGCCGAAACCGGATCCGGCGGCGCCGGTGGCCGGCGCCGCAGCCGGCACCGAGGCGCCTTCGCCCGCGGCCATGGGCGGCTGGGCTTGCGGTGCGGCCGCGGCACCCGCGGGGCTCGCCGCGAAATTCTCGAGGCGCACGCGCGCCTCCTTGGCCCACTTGCCGCCCGGATACTGCGCCAGGAATTGCCGATAGGCGTCCGGCGTATCGAGGCCCGCCGCATTGCGCCAGTCCCTTTCCTCGGCGAGCTGCACCAGGCGCTCGCGCGCCGTGGCGACGCGCGCGCTGTCCGGATGCGCGGCGATGAATTGCTCATAGGACTCGGCGCTGTCGGCGGCCTGCGCCGAGCGCCAGTCGCTCTTTTCTCGGCTGCAGGCCGAAAGGGCGAGCAGCGGGACTGCGAACAGCATCACGAGCGTGCGAGTACTCATGGGTTTATTGTAAACGCCGCGCGCGATCTACGGAGTCACCATGGCCGAGGAACCGAAACGCAGACTCTCCGACCGGTTGGGAATGTCGCCCACCGTCATTTCCGAAAGCAGTTCGATCGTCGGAGACGTCGTGACGCAGGGACCGCTGATGGTCTCGGGCCACGTACGGGGCAATGGCCGCGTGGGCGGCACCCTCTCCATGAGCAAGTCCGCACAATGGGAAGGCGACATCAGCGCGCGCTCGGCCGTGCTCGCCGGCAAGGTCATGGGCAAGATCGTCATCGAGGACAAGCTCGAGATCAGCGCCAGCGCGGTGATCGAAGGCGAGATCGTCGCCAAGGTGCTGGCCATCGCCAACGGTGCGCGCATCGAAGGCGCGGTCACCGTGACCAGCGGCAAGGCCATCGTGAAGTTCGACGAGAAGCGCTCGACCGAGGCAGCCGACGCCGCGTAGGCGTCAGTTGCAGCCCGACAACCCGTTCACCCAGGCGCTGATGAGCTGAACGCCGGCGGTGTCGATCGTATGCCGCGCCAACGGCGGCATGGCATTGGCGCCGGTGCGGTCCATGCGCGCGACGATGACCGAGCGGGCCGCGGAACCCGGCGCGATCAGCCGCGCATCGGTGATGCCGAGCTCGCCCAGCGTGGGCGTGATGTCACAGGCATTGGTGGCGGCGAGCGCGGTCGTGTAACGCAGATCCATGTCCGACTGCGCGGCGCCGCCGGGGCGATGGCAGTAGCTGCAATTGCTGTGTAGATAGGCGCGCGCGCGTTCGGCGAGCGGCGCATTGCCGGCCGGGTCCGGGATCACGGGAAGCTGGTCCGGGGACTGGGCCAGCGCCGGTGTCAGCGTGTCGATGGCGTCGAGCGTCGCGAGTTGGTTGGCGGTGCGGCCGGTGGGATAGCCGAGCTCACCGTTCAACTGGGCGATCTCCAGGCCAAGCGTGCGGCCGGTCGCCGCGTTGTGGCATTGCAGGCATTGCGCCTCGCTGGGGAATTCCCAGGTCTGGCTGCCGACCTGCACCGTCTTGCCGCCGACCACGCGCGTGGCGTCGGTGTGTTGAGCGTTCCACTCGTAGGTGTAACCCGCCCAGGTGCCATCGTTGTGGCGCATGAAGAGGCGCGTTTCCACCGGCTGCCCGCCGAGACTGAAGTTCTTCACCAGCACACTGCCATTGGGGAAATCGAAGTCGCCGCTGTTGTCGACGGTGATGCGCTGGCCGTCGGGCAGGGCCAGCCAGCGCGTCTTGAGCGCGCCGTCCGAGTAGAAAGGCGCGTTGGGCGCGTACGGAATCAATCCGGCGGCGGGCTGCGAGGGGTTCGCCGGATTCACACAGCCGGTCGCCGACAACTGTGCAGGGATCGAGCTGCCGCCTCCGCTGGCCGGCACGATCTTGTGGATGGTGCCGCCGAGATGAACGATGTAGAGCTCGCCGTCGGTGTCCTGCGCAAACGAGGCGATGGACAGCCCGGTGGCGTCCGCCACCGAGCTGGCGTTCAGCGTGAGCGTCGGCGCGGTGTCGCGCGCGATGTGCCAGAGATTGCCGCTGCCGAAGTCGCCGAACACGTAGCGCCCCTGCAGGTTCGGGATGGCGCTGCCGCGGTAGACGAAGCCGCCCGTCGTGGAGAATCCCAGCGAGCGACCGTACTGCGCCACGGGAGGAATCGGGTTCGGATTGCCGCCACAGGTCGAGTTGAAGGAGTTGGTGCCTTCGAAGCAGCGCCAGCCATAGTTGCCGCCGAGCGTGACCTTGTCGACCTCCTCGAGCGTGCTCTGGCCGACATCGTTGAGCCACAGCTCACCGCTGGCGCGATCGAAGCTCCAGCGCCATGGATTGCGGAAGCCGTAGGCGTAGATTTCCGGGCAATTCGCCGCACCGCTGCCGTTTACATTGCAGCGCGGGTTGCTCGAGAAGGGATTCGTCGGGGGGATCGCATAGGTCTGCGCCTGGGTCGAATTCGCCACGTCGATGCGCAGCATCTTGCCGAGCAAGGTCGTCAGGAGCTGCCCGTTGCCGATCGAGCCGTGCGCATCGCCGCCACCACCGCCGTCGCCGATGCCGATGTACAGGAAGCCGTCCGGACCGAAGGCGATGTTGCCGCCGTTGTGGTTCGACTCCGGGTCGTCGACGTTGAACAGCACCAGTTCCGTTCCCGCCGCGAGCGTGTTGCCGTTGTCGGTGGTGCGGAACTCGGCGACGCGATCCACGAGTCCGAGGGTGGCGTCGGTGCCCGTGTAGTAGAGATACACGCGCGGGTCGGTCGGGTAGTTTGGGTGGAAGGCCATGCCGAGCAGGCCGCGCTCGTCGTTGGAGCTGTTCGGGTCGGAGTTCAGGAGACCCGAGATGTCGATGAAGGTGCGCGAGGTCGATACATTTGCGGTGTTGTCGAACACGCGCACCTGGCCGGTCTTCTGCACCACGTACCAGCGCGCGGAATTCCCCGGTTCCTGCAGCATGGCGATGGGTTGGGTGAAATTGGGCAGGTTCGGAAAGACCCGCTGCGTATCGATGGACACCGCCGTGCTGGGCGCGTTGCCGGCGAGGCAGGTGGTGTTCGAGGGCCGCGCATCGAGACCCGAACCCGAGGGCGCGGGTGCCGGCGTGGGTGTGGGTGCAGGTGCCGGCACGGGCGTGGGCGCGGGCGCCGGTGCGGGCGGACCGGGCATGGAGCT
>DASTRL010000236.1:0-14000 GCA_035761265.1 Steroidobacteraceae bacterium | reverse complement strand
ATCGGAGCCGCTGGCCTGCGGATGGCTGCCGGTGACCGACAGCAGCAGCTCCAGGTCCTTGTCGCGCGCCGTGAGATGTTCGTTGAGCATCTCGATGTCGGCGCGCGCCAGCAGGTCGCGGCGCAGCAGCTCGAGCGCGGGTTTCAGGTGATCGAGCACGTAGGAGACCGGCAGCACGTGCGCATCCGTTGCGAGCCGGTAGCAGACCAGCGCCAACACCGCCGCCAGTCCGCCGCGCTCGTCGCGCAGCCAGAATAGATAGGCCGGTGCCTGGTCGGGCAGCGCGCAATGCTGGCCGGCACCTTCGCCGGCCTTTGCGCCCACCGACTGCTCGAAGTGCGCGATCGACTGCAGCACCAGCGCGAACAGCTCGGCATTGGGGCTCGCGATGCTGGACCACAGCAGCTTGCCCGCATGGTCGAACAGGCACAGCGCCGAGGTGCGCGGCAGCAGCGAGCGAACCAGCTGCGCGTAAGGCTCCATGGAGGATTCGAAGGACATCAACGCGGGAACATCGCCTAACCGCGCACGTACGGCGTTGATGCAGTTGGCGTTTTGGGGCGTTTTGGTGCCGGGAAGAAGTGGTGCCGGGGAAGGAATCCCGGGGAAAAAAATGACGGTCCCGTCACAGTGAGCCAACCGCCGCGTGGATTTTTCCCGGGATTCCTTCCCCGGCACCACTTCTACGGCGCTGCCGACTTGAACCAAGGCCGCGGATCTATTGGCTTTCCCGCCTTCCGGATCTCGAAGTACAGCTCGGGCCGGGGCCGGCCGCCGGAGTCTCCCAGCGTGGCGATGGTGTCGCCGGCCGTGACCCGCTCGCCCACCGCCTTGTAGAGCCGCTCGTTGTGCCCGTAGAGGCTCAGGTAGCCATCGCCATGATCGATGATGGTCAGCAGGCCCAGGCCGGACAGCCAGTCGGCGTACACCACCCGGCCATGATAGATGGCGCGTACCGGCGTTCCGGCATCGCCCGCGACCAGCATGCCGTCCCACTTCACGCCGCCGGCGCGCGTCTGGCCGAACGAGGCCACGAGCTTGCCCGCCACCGGCCAGGCCAGCTTGCCCCTGAGCCTGGCGAAGGCGTCCTTGCTGTCGGTCGGGAACTTGTCGATGCGTTCCAGCGCGCGCCGCAGCTCGCGCACCAGCTTCTCGAGCCCGCTCTGCTGATCCTTGAGCCGCTCCAGTTCCCTGGCCCGATTCTTCGATTCCGCTTCCAGCGACACCAACGCGCGGCCGCGCCGCTCGCGCGCCGTCTGCAGTTTCGCGAGTTCGCCCTGCTGCTGCCGTTCCAGCGCCACGAGCCGCTCTTCCTCGGACGCGAGTCCCGCGTCGAGCGTCGCGAGCTCCGCAAGGTGGGCATCGATCGCCGCGATCTGTGCGGCGCGCGCACGCCCGAAGTACTGGTAGTAGACGAGCACCCGCCCGGTCTGCGCCGGGTCGCGCTGGTTGAGCAGTAGTTTGAGCGGTTCCTGCCGTCCGATCATGGACGCGGCGCGGATCTGACCCGCGAGTGCGCCGCGATCGTGCGCCAGCGCGGCCTCCTCGGTGCGCCGCTGGGCGGCGAGCTCGGCGCGCAGGGCGGTGCGTTCGCCGCGTTCGCGGCGCAGCCGCTCCAGCTCGCCGCGTGCCTCGGCCACGCTCTTCTCGGATTCCTCCAGCTCGCGGGTCAGCTTGTCGCGCTTGCCGGCGTCGCGTTCCATGTCGGCGCGCACCTTGTCGATCTGCGCGCGCACCGCCTTGAGCTCGGCCTCCGCCCTGGCCGGGTTGGGGTCGTCGGCCGCGGCCGCCGCCAGGCAGATCAGGGGAAATATCAGCGCGAGTCCGAAAAGCCGGCGGATCAGAAGCATGGGCCACATTTTCGGCGAAAAGCCGCCTCGCCGGTATAATGCGCTCCCTTTTTTCCCGGGCCGGCCTGCCGCCGAATCATGGAACGACTGATCGAATACGTGACTCACCATCCGCTGCTGGTCGGCGCCGTCGTGCTCGCCCTGGTCGTGGTCGTCACCTACGAGTCACGCGTGCGCGCGAGCGCGTTCGCCTCGATCTCCTCGCAGGACCTGATCCGCCTCATGAACCAGGGCGCACTCGTGCTCGACATCCGCAAGGAAGAGGAGTTCGCCAAGGGCCACGTGAACGGCGCGAAGCACCTCTCCTCCGAGAAGATCCTGACCGCGGGCGACACCTTCAAGCGGTTCAAGGACAAACCCGTCGTGGTCTACTGCGACTCGGGCTCCCTGGCTGCCGCCGCCGTTCGGCAGCTCAACAATCAGGGCTTCACCAAGGCGTTCACGTTACGCGGCGGTTTCGCCGCGTGGCGCGCCGACAATCTGCCGATCGCCAAGGCAGCCTGATGTCCAACCCCACCATCGTCATGTACACCACGAACTGGTGTCCGTACTGCGAACGCGCGCGCCGGCTGCTGCGCGCCAAGGGCGCGAGCTTCGAGGAGATCGACGTGGAATCGGCCGCCGCGAAGCGCGCCGAGATGCAGGCGCGCAGCGGACGCCGCACGGTGCCGCAGATCTTCATCGGCGACCATCACGTGGGCGGCAGCGACGATCTGGCCGCGCTCGATGACGCCGGCAAGCTGGACGCCTTGTTGGGTCGATGAGCCCGGGCGCCGAACCCTCTTCAACACAGGAAAATCCCATGGAAAACCAGACCGCCCCAGCGGCGAACGAAACTCCCACCGGCCCCACGCTCTCGGTGCAATCCGTGTACCTCAAGGATTGCTCGTACGAGGCGCCGAAGGGCCCGCGAATCGACGGCAACTGGAGCCCGCAGATTTCGCTGGACATCAACACCACGGCGAACGTCATCGCGCCGGACATGCACGAAGTCGTGATCACCGTGACGGTGGGCGCGAAGCAGGGCGAAACCACGGCGTTCCTCGTCGAGGTCAAGCAGGCGGGACTGTTCGTGATGCGCGGCCTCACGCCCGAGGACACGCGTCGCGCCATCGGCACGATCTGCCCGAACGTGCTGTTCCCGTACGCGCGCGTGGCGGTGTCGCAGCTCGTGACGCAGGGCGGCTTCCCGAACTTCGTGCTGCCGCCGGTCGACTTCGACCAGCTGTTCGCGCGCGGCATGGCGCAGGCCCAGGCGCAGGCAGCCGCGCAAGGCCAGGCGAACTGAGTCGCCGGCTCAGGTTCCTGGGTGGGAGGGCCTGACAACGGTCTGTCACATGAGCCGGTCGCCGTGCTCGGCGCCGGTTCGTGGGGCACGGCGCTCGCGATCCAGTTCGCGCGTGCCGGGCATCCCACGCGCTTGTGGACCCGCAGCGCCGGCGACGCTGCGGCCATGCGAGCGCAACGCCGCAACCAGCGCTACCTGCCCGATGGCGATTTCCCGGATGCCATCGAGATCCATGAGGATCTCGCGGCGGCGCTCGCAAATGCCGTCGCCATCATCATCGCGGTCCCGAGTCACGCGCTGCGCACGCTGCTCACGCAATTGAAGCCCTTGCTGGCTCGTGATGCGCGGCTCGCGTGGGCCACCAAGGGCTTTGAGCTGGACACCGGCAAGCTGCCGCACCAGGTCGCCTACGAGGTGCTCGGCGACCGGTATCCCGTGGCGGTGCTCTCCGGCCCCACCTTCGCGCGCGAGGTGGGCATGGGCCTGCCCACGGCCATGACCATCGCCTCGCCCGACGCCGAGTTCGCCAACCAGCTCGCCAAGAGCCTGCACGCCCCCAATTTTCGCGCGTACACCTCCACCGACATCGTCGGCGTCGAGGTCGGCGGTGCGGTGAAGAACGTGCTGGCCGTGGGTGCCGGCCTGTGCGACGGGCTCGGATTCGGCGCCAACACGCGCATCGCGCTGATCACGCGCGGCCTGAGCGAGATCGTGCGCCTGGGCGTGGCGCTCGGCGCCCAGCCCGGAACCTTCATGGGTCTCGCCGGGCTCGGCGACCTGGTGCTCACCAGCACCGACAACCAGTCGCGCAACCGGCGCTTCGGCCTGGCACTGGCCGCGGGCAAGAGCGTGCGACAGGCACTCGAGGAGATCGGCCAGGTGGTGGAAGGCTACGTCGCCGCGCGCGCCGTGCATGCCGTGGCGGTGCGCGAGAAGGTGGACATGCCGATCGTGCACGGCATCTATCGGATCCTCTACCAGGACGAGCCCGCGAAGGACGTGGTCCGGGAGCTGATGACCCGTCCCATCCGTGCCGAGGCCGAGTAGTTAGAGCGCCGCCCGGCCGGCACCGCCGGCGCCGGCGAAATCCGCCTGGCGCCAGGCTTCGTAGACCGTGATGGCCGCCGCGTTGGCGAGATTCAGGCTGCGATTGCCGGCGCGCATCGGCAGCGACAGCAGATTCTCCGGCGCGATCTGCGCGAGCACGCCGGGCGGCAGACCGCGCCGTTCCGACCCGAACAGCAGCACGTCGCCGGCGGTGAAGCGCGCGTCCACGTGCCGGCGCGGCGCGCCGGTCTCGAGCGCGAACCAGCGGCCGCCGAGCGCGGCACGCGCCGCCGCGAAGTTCTCGTGCACGTGCACGGTCGCGAGCTCGTCGTAGTCGAGGCCCGCGCGGCGCACGGACTTGCGATCCAGGCGGAATCCGAGCGGCTTGATCAGGTGCAGCTCGCAGCCGGTGTTGGCCGCGAGACGGATGAGATTGCCGGTATTCGGTGGGATCTCGGGCTCGAATATCACCAGGTGGAACATGCGCGCGAGTGGCGGCCCCGCGGATGCGGGGCTGGCGTTCAGGGGTTCGGGGGCGCGTCCTGCAGCTTGAACGCGATGCGGATCGTGCCCAGGCCGTAGTCGCATTCGCTCGTGTACTTGCCGCTGCGCACCGTCGCCAGCGCGGCGCTGTCGAGTGCCGCGTCGCCGCTCGATGTGACGATCTCGCCATCCGTGGCCACCTCGGAGCCGGGCGGCACCCAGTAGCGCACGACGGTGCTGCCTTCCACGCCCCGCGCGCGCGCCGAGGGCGGGTAGAACTTCTCGACGTCGACGCTTCCCTGGAGCCGGGCCCGGCACTTGCCCGCGGTGGCATTCGCGGCGAGTTTGGGCACGGCCTTGCAGGTGGCGGTCAATGCCTTCTTGTCGGGTTGCTCGTTGACGTCGCCGAGCAGCAGCTTGCGCGTGGCCTGCGGGCCGACGAGCACCTCGCGCGTCAGTGGCTCGGTCTCCGGCGCACCGGTCACGAAGTCGCGTGCGCGCAGCGCCAGCTTGCAGGAGACGAACTCGCTGTTCTTGTTGGTCAGCTCCAGGTAAGCGAGCCGCTGCGCGCCCTTGCAGTTGGCCTTGAGATTCCACTGGCATTCGTGGCGGTAGTCGAGCGAGTAGCCCACGTAGGCGGCCTTGGCGCCGGCGTCGCCGCGCGCGAATTCCACCGGCGCCACGCTGCCGTAACGGTCATGGCGCTTGAGCATGGCCTCGAGAATCTTCGCGGCCTCGGCTTCGGCGCGGCTCTTGTCGGCCGCGGAGAGCGCCTTCTCCATGTTCCCGAGCGCGGTCGCATCGAATCCTTCGCGCGGCTGCGTGAGCTTGGTGTTCTCCCAGTAGCCGGCGGCCACGCGCGCATAGACGTACTGCTGCACGCGATCCGGCTGGTCGCCTTCGCCGTAGAGATTCATGAGGTCGACGGCGGCACCGGGATAGTCCAGCGTCACGGCCTTCTTCAGCCAGCGCTCGAGCTCGGTCTTGTCGACGTCGCCGCAGGTCTGGTTCGCGGCGAGCTGCGCCAGCAGGAAGGCGGCCTGGTCGCTGCCGAGCTCGTCCGCCTTGAGCAGCGACTCGCGGGCCGCGGCACAGTCCGAGGGAATCAACGCGCGGTACGAGGCATAGGCGCCTGCCAGCGCGCCGGCGCGGGCCCGGCCGGCCTGCAGCTCGGCCTGCCAGCGCGCCGTCTGCTGTTCCTCGGTCAGCGAGGCGCCGCCAATCCGGATCTCGTCGAGCGAGTAGGCATCTCCGTAACCCTTGAGATCGGGTATCTGCTCGGACTCGCGGAAGCTGGGTCCCGCGGCCGCCGGGTTGGCCTCGGGTGCGGGGGCCGGTGCCTGGGCAACGGCGAGGGAGCTCAGGGCGATGAGGATCGCGAGGCTCATCCGGATCTTCGGTGCATGGGTGCGCATGGGGCGCGCATCGTACAATGCGCGGCGCATGAACGCCGCCGCGAAAGAGCTTGGATCCGCCCATCCGGGGTCGCTGCGCGTCGATTTCTGCGGTCTCGCGCTCAATTCGCCACTCGTGCTGCTCTCGGGATGCGTGGGCTTCGGCGAGGAGTACACGCGGGTCGAAGGCTTCTCCAATCGCGACGTGGGCGCCATCGTGCTCAAGGGCACGACGGGCCAGGCGCGCCTCGGCAACCGCCCGCACCGCGTCTACGAGACACCCTCGGGCATGCTGAACGCCATTGGCCTGCAGAATCCCGGCGCCGAACACGTGGTACGCAGGATCCTGCCGACGCTGGATTTCCGCGAGACCCGTTTCTTCGCCAATGTTTCCGGCTCCACGATCGAGGAATACGTCGAGGTCACGCGGCTGTTCGACGATTCACCCATCGACGCCATCGAGATCAACATCTCCTGCCCGAACGTGAAGGAAGGCGGCGTCGCGTTCGGCAACTATCCGGACATGTCGGCGAAGGTGGTCGAGGCCTGCCGCAAGGCCACGAAGAAGCCCATCATCACCAAGCTCTCTCCGAACCAGACGGACATCCGCGAGAACGCGCGGCGCTGCATCGAAGCCGGCAGCGATGCGTTGGCGGTGATCAACACGGTGATGGGCATGGCGATCGACGTGAAGTCACGCCGGCCGGTGATCGGCAACGTGCAAGGCGGCCTCTCCGGGCCCGCCATCAAGCCGATTGCGCTGCTCAAGGTTCACCAGGTGTACGAGGTGGCGAAGAAGCACCGCGTGCCCATCATCGGGCAGGGCGGCATCACGACGGTCAGCGATGCGCTGGAGTTCCTGATCGCCGGCGCCACGACCGTGGGCCTGGGGACGGCGCTTTTCTACGATCCGCTTCTGTGCCGCAGGATCAACGCGGGGGTGGCGGACTATCTCGAGGCCAACAATCTGAGTCTTGCCGAGCTCACGGGCTCGTTGGTCGTGGGATAGGAAATTGGGGACATTCCTCGATTCCTAGCAAAAGGGGTCAGTCCTCGGAAGAACTGACCCCTTTTGCCGCCGCGCGTGGAATCGAGGAATGCCCCCTATTCCACGCGCAACGGAAAGCCCGCGATCAATCCTTGCCCCGGCGCGACGCGGTGTAGCGCCAGATGATGGCAGCGGCAGCCAACACGCCTATGACGACCATGACGATGTCAGACGTGTAGTCGTACCGCGAACCCTGGACGACGATCTCTGGGTACTTGGTGCTTTGAACGACTATCTCTTGCATGTTTCCTCTCTTTTCCAGACCCGGGAATGTCTGGAACCCTGTGGGGACAAAGAATGGAACAAGCTCGGGACACTGGAAACAAAGGCGTTTCCGATTCGCGACGGCAATCACGTGCCCCTTCAGTTATGTCACCCCTCGCGAGAAAACCACTGGAATTTCCGAGAAAAGGCACCGGGAGGATAGCGCTAACAACCTTTCCGGAAGCACGGCCAAAAGTGTGAACTCATCGTGTAGGAGAGGGAATACGGGACTTTGCGCAGGCCGCGTCGCGACCGTGGCGTCCGGCTTTGGCGGCCGTGGTGTCAGGCAGGGATCGTGGGCTGCGGGCGGGACAATTCGTGGACAGCAATTCGGCGCAATCCCTGCCTGACGCCACCGTCCTAGGGCAGCGTCTCGTCGTCGGCCATGCCGAGTTCTTTCAGCTTTCGCGTCAGCGTGTTGCGGCCCCAGCCGAGCACGCGCGCGGCTTCCTGGCGATGCCCATGCGTGCGGTTCAGCGCCACGCGGATCAAGACTCGTTCGAACTCCGGCAGGGCCTGGTCCAGCCACGCCACCGTGCCGTCGTAGGGCTGCGCCTTGGCCCACAGCGTCAGCGCCGCCGCCCAGTCGGTCTGCGCCGCCGGCGTCACGATGTGCATCTCCGAGGGCAGATCCTGCAGCTGGATCTCGCTGCCGGGCGCGAGGGCCGTGAGGCGGCGGCAGAGATTCACCAGTTCACGCACGTTGCCGGGCCAACGGTAGGCCTGCAGGCGCTCCAGCGTGACCGGCGCAAGCGTCTTGGTCTCGGTGCCGAGTTCCGCGGCCGCCTGCCGCAGGTAATGCGCGAGCAGGTCGGGCACGTCCTCGGTGCGCGAGCGCAACGGCGGCAGCTCGATGCGGATCACGTTCAGGCGGTGATAGAGGTCCTCGCGGAAGATGCCGCGCTCCACGCGTTCCTCGAGATTCTGGTGCGTGGCGGCGATCACGCGCACGTCCACCTTCACCGGGGTCTGGCCGCCGACGCGGTAGAACTCACCTTCGGCGAGCACGCGCAGCAGGCGCGTCTGCAGCGGCGTCGACATGTCGCCGATCTCGTCGAGGAACAGCGTGCCGCCGTTGGCCTGCTCGAAACGGCCGCGGCGCTGCGTGTCGGCGCCGGTGAACGAGCCCTTCTCGTGACCGAAGAGCTCGGACTCGAGCAGCTCCGCCGGGATCGCCGAGGTATTCAACGCGACGAACGGCTTGGTCTGCCGCGGCGAATGCTCGTGCAGTGCGCGCGCCACGAGTTCCTTGCCGGTGCCGGATTCACCCGTGACCAGCACGGCCACGCTGGAGCGCGACAGGCGCCCGATGGCGCGGAACACCTGCTGCATGGCGGGCGCCTTGCCTAACAACTCCGGGATCTCGGGCGTCTGCTGCGGCGCCTCGTCGCCGCGGCGCGCGCTCTGGCCGGCACGGCGCACCAGCTCCACGGCCTGGTCGATGTCGAAGGGTTTCGGCAGGTATTCGAAGGCGCCGCCTTCGTACGCGGACACGGCGCTCGGCAGGTCCGAATGCGCGGTCATCACGATGACGGGCAGCGTCGGATGCGCAGCGCGCACTTCGCGCAGCAGGTCGATGCCGGAGCTGCCCGGCATGCGGATGTCGGTGAGCAGCACGTCGGGCGCGTCGTTGCGCAGTGCCGTGAGCGCGGGCTCAGCGGCTTCGAAGGCGCGCGGCACCATGCCGCTCGCGCGCAGCGCGCGCTCCAGCACCCAGCGGATCGACGCGTCGTCTTCCACGAGCCAGACACGCAGGGCGGGCTGATTTCCAGGGGAGTTGCTGCTGTGCATATACGTGGGATCGACGCTCATGCGTTCTCCGGTAAGGGCAACAGGATGGTGAACACCGTGCGCCCGGGCTTGCTGTCGAACTCGATGAGACCGCCGTGGCGCGTGACCAGGTCCTGCGACACGGCGAGTCCCAGGCCCGTGCCATTGGCGCGGCCGGTGACCAGCGGAAAGAAAATCGTGTCCGCGAGCTCGGGCGGCACTCCCGGCCCGTTGTCCTCCACCGTCAGGCTGGCGGCGAGCTTGTGCCGCGTCGCGCCGATGTTGACGTTGCTCGCGACGCGCGTGCGGATCACGATGCGGCCGCGCTCCCCGACGGCCAGCAGCGCGTTGCGCGCGATGTTCAGCAGTGCCTGGATGATCTGATTGGCATCAACCTCCGCGTTCGGCAGGGAAGGGTCGTAGTCGCGCTCCACCAGCACGCCCGCGCGCGCCTCGCTGCGCAACAGGCGGTACACGTGCTCGCAGATCTCGTGGATGTTGATCAAGGCTTTCTGCGGCGCGCGCGCCGGGCCGATCATCGAGTCGACCAGCGCCGTCAGGCGATCGGCTTCGCTGATGATCACGCCCGTGTACTCGCGCAGGTGTTCGTGCAGCTCGCGTTCGAGTAGTTGGGCCGCGCCGCGCAATCCGCCGAGCGGATTCTTGATCTCGTGCGCCAGCTGCCGGACCATCTGCCGGCTGGAATCGAGGCGCGCCATGAGCTCGTTCTCGCGCGTGATGCGCTGGCGCTGCGTGGCATCGGAGATCTCCAGCAGCAGGTACTTGCGCTCGAATTCGCTGTCGAGCGGCGTCATGGTGACGTCGATGACGCGATGCTCGCGCCCCAGCGGGCCCGTCATCACGGACATCTCGCGCTCGGACAACGTCTCGCCGGTTTCGAGCGCGCGCCGCATCAGCGGATCGAGCGAATCCGCCTCGAGCACCAGCGAGAGAAAAGGTTTGCCGCGCGCCTGGTTGACGCTGACGGCGAGCAGGTCCTGCGCGGCGACATTGGCGTACACCACGCAGCGATCCGCATCGAGTACCACGATGCCCGTGGCCAGCGCGCCGATCAGGTCGGCGGGCTCGAAGTGCGCGATCGCGGAGGCCAGGAAGCGCTCAACCGCCATGCCGGCCTCCGGCCCCGCATGGCCTCGCGCCACGTCTCAGTGCGGCGCGGGCTTCGGCGGCTTGGGACGCGGCGGCGGGCGCACCGGCTGCCTTGCCGGTGAATTCAGGCCCGCGCGCTGCACGTGAAAGGCGCTGCTGAGATCGCAGAGTGTCCTTCCGGAACGATCGACGATATGCACGCTCACCGTGTGCGAGCCGCGATCCGGATATTGCACCTGCGCGCTCGTCGGATTCGCCGAGTTGTCCAGCTTCGTGCCATCCAGCGAGATGTCCACCCGATCGCCCGGACGAAGCGACGGAGTCAGCTGCACGGCGATCGTCACGGTATCCGGGTTCTGGAAGGTCTCGTCGTTGCGCGGGCTCAGCGAGCAGCTGTACGCGAAGCGCGCTGCATCGAGCGCGGCCTGTTCCTCGGGAGACCGCGAGCGATCGACCGGGGTGGTGGCAGCCGGCGCGGAGTAGGTCTGCGCGGGCTCGATTTCGACGGGGTGTCCACCGGGAAGCGGGCGGTCCGAATAGGTCTTGCTGCCGTCCTTCTCGACGCGCACATAGGTGGTGGCCTGGCTGGCCGAGGCCGCCAGCAGCGAGCCGAGCAATATGACAACAGAGGCGCGCTTCATGGGGCAGCAGGATAGCCCCTTCGGCTGAACTCAGCCAAAACGCGGTCTTCAAAAACGAGCGGCCGTGCCCATGCACGGCCGCCCGCGTCCTTCGCTGATTGACGAGCCGAGCGGCGGCTGGATGACCGGCGGGCGCGCTCGTCGGGCCGATGCCCGCCTTGCCTGCCCTGGAGGCATACAGCCGTCGCACGACGCCTCAGCAGCTGTAGTACATGTCGAGCTCGACCGGATGAGTGCTCATGCGGAAGCGGGTGACTTCCTGCATCTTCAATCCGATGTACGCGTCGATCACGTCGTTGGTGAACACGCCACCCCGGGTCAGGAACTCGCGATCCTTGTCGAGGGCTTCGAGCGCCATGTCGAGTGAATGGCACACCTGCGGAATGTGCTTTTCCTCCTCGGGCTCGAGGTCGTAGAGGTCCTTGTCGGCCGGCTCGCCCGGATGGATCTTGTTCTGGATGCCGTCGAGACCGGCCATCATCATGGCCGCGAACGCGAAGTACGGATTCGCCGAGGAATCCGGGAAGCGCACTTCGATGCGGCGCGCCTTCGGGTTCGACACCCACGGAATGCGGATCGACGCCGAGCGATTGCGGGCCGAGTACGCCAGCATCACCGGCGCTTCGAAGCCCGGCACCAGGCGCTTGTACGAATTCGTGCCCGGATTGGTGAACGCGTTGATGGCCTTGGCGTGCTTGATGATGCCGCCGATGTAGTAGAGCGCGGTATCCGAGAGGCCGCCGTACTTGTCGCCGGCAAACAGCGCGGTGCCCGCCTTCTGCAGCGACTGGTGCACGTGCATGCCCGAACCGTTGTCGCCGACCAGGGGCTTCGGCATGAACGTGGCCGTCTTGCCGTAGCTGTGCGCCACGTTGTGAACGGCGTACTTGAGGATCTGCACCTCGTCGGCCTTCTTGACCAGGCCGCCGGCGCCGACACCGATTTCGCACTGGCCGCCGGTCGCGACTTCGTGGTGATGCACTTCGACCTTCATGCCCATCTCGACGAGCGCATCGCACATCGCCGAGCGGATGTCCTGGAAGGCATCGACCGGCGGGACCGGGAAGTAGCCGCCCTTGATCCCGGGGCGGTGGCCCTTGTTGCCGTCCGGGTAGACGGTGTTGCTGTTCCAGGCGCCCTGTCCCGAGTCGATCTCGTACGACGTGCCGTTCATGCCGCTGTTCCAGCGCACGCTGTCGAAGATGAAGAATTCGTTCTCGGGTCCGAACAGCGCGCCGTCGGCGATGCCCGTGGACTTGAGATAGGCCTCGGCGCGCTTGCCGAGGGAGCGCGGGTCGCGCTCGTAGCCTTGCATGGTGGCCGGCTCGATGATGTCGCAGCGGATGTTGACCGTGGTCTGCTCGAAGAACGGGTCGATCACCGCCGTGGTCGGATCGAGCGCGAGGATCATGTCCGACTCGTTGATGCCCTTCCAACCTGCGATGGACGAGCCGTCGAACATCTTGCCGTCGCGAAACAGGTCTTCATCGACGAGATTCGCGGGAATCGTGACGTGTTGTTCTTTGCCGCGGGTGTCGGTGAAGCGGAGGTCGGCGTACTTGACCTCCTTGTCCTTGATCAACTTGATTACATCTGCCGGTTTCATTGTTGGGGATCCTCTGCCTCTGGAAGGGTTTGAGCCTCGGTCTCAATGCATTCGCTGTGCCAGTCGCGGAATCTTTTTGAATCAACGGGTTGGAAGGCCCCGCGCGCGAACCGTGCACATTTTTGGTGCGACCGCGACGAATTTTGCGCCATTCGGGGTCAGAATTCAGTGCTTGTTTTTGCAGGACGCACCCTCGTGATGCAAGAAAAAGTACTCATATGGATGATATGTGTGTATAGTCCAGATATGTACTTGAGGAGACGACCATGAGTCTGCACGTTGCGAGCACGGTCCGGGCGCGGAACCGAGGTTCCTCCGAATACGCGGCGGCGGGCGGAGCGGGGCTTCGCGCCTTTACGAGGATTGCCGAAGCCTGGGGGCTGACGGTGGCCGAGCAACTGAAGTTGCTGGGCATCGCGTCGCGCTCCACGTTCTTCAAATGGCGGCGCGAGCGCGAGCCGCGGTTGCCGCCGGACACGCTCGAACGCCTCTCCTACCTGCTCGGCATCTACAAGTCACTGCAGATCCTGCTGCCCGACACGCGCGCCGCTGACGAATGGGTGCGCAAGCCCAATACGGCACCGCCCTTCGGCGGGCGTTCGGCGCTGGATCGGATGCTGTCGGGGCAGGTCGCCGACCTGTACGTGGTCCGGCAATACCTCGACTCCGAGCGCGGATAACCGCGGCAGCCACTCCGAGGCCACGGATGGTCACCATCACCCACACCGTTCGCGCGGTGCGGTTTGCGCCGTGCCACCGCATCGTCGCGAGTCGCCTGCCCACCATCCACCTGTTCGAGCGCGTGGCCGATCCCGCGGACTGGGACGCGCTCTACAAGCTCGAATCCATGACCAATCCGCGGTTGCGCAACGAGCTCGGCGAACTTTCGCTGGTACCGGTCGCGGATCGCGTCAGCGGGCCGAATGCGTCGGTCGTCATGGCGCCGTTCACGCACCTCTCGCCGCAGGGCACGCGTTTCACCGACGGCCATTTCGGTGCGTACTACGCCGCGGAGTCCATCGACACCGCCATCGCCGAAACCCGCTTCCATCGCGAGAATTTCCTGCGCGCCACCCGCCAGCCGGCGATGGAGCTGGAAATGCGCTGCTACCTCGCCGACGTGGCCTGCGAGCTGCACGACCTGCGCGGTCGCCGCGCGGAGCTGGGTGAAGTCTACGATCCGGCGAGTTATGCCGCCTCGCAGAAGCTAGGCCGCGAACTGCGCAACTCGGGATCGAACGGAATCGCGTTCGAGAGCGTGCGCCGCGCCGGGGGCGAGTGCGTGGCCCTGTTCCGACCGCGACTCGTGCAGAACGTACGCCAGAGCGTGCACTTGAGATACGCCTGGGACGGCAACGCGATATCGCGCGTGTACGAGATGCGCGCCGTGAACATCTAGCGGGCAAGAGGAGGTGGTGTCAGGCAGGGAAAACGGCCGTTTTCCCTGCCTGACACCACCTCCTCTTGCCCGCTAGATGTTCACGGCGCGCATCTCGTAC
>DASTRL010000235.1:0-2425 GCA_035761265.1 Steroidobacteraceae bacterium | reverse complement strand
CGGCGACATCGGCCATCTTCATCACCGCGTCGAGCGTCGCCTCGTAGTCTCCCGTGTCGTATGCCAGCGCGACCGGCGTCTGGTACGGGAAGGTGCGGATGAAGTTGCGACGACGGATCTCGGCCGGGTCGAGCTTCATCTCGCGCGCCGCTGTCTCGACCAGCCGTTCGACGACGTAGGTGGCCTCCGGGCGGCCCGCGCCGCGATACGCGTCGACCGGCGCGGTGTTGGTGAATACGCCCGTCACCTCGACATAGATCGCGGGGGTGGTGTATTGCCCCGCGAGCAGCGTGCCGTAGAGGTAGGTCGGCACCGAGGAGCCGAAGGTGGACAGGTATGCGCCGAGGTTCGCGGTCGTGTGCACCCGCATGGCGAGGAACCTGCCGTCCTTGTCCATCGCCAGCTCCGCCGTGGTGTGGTGATCCCGGCCGTGGGCGTCGGAAACGAAAGATTCGCTTCGATCCGCGGTCCACTTCACCGGACGTCCGAGTTGGCGCGAGGCCCAGGTGACGACGACGTCCTCCGCGTACAGGAAGATCTTGGAGCCGAAGCCGCCGCCGACGTCGGGCGCCACCACGCGCACCTTGTGCTCCGGCAGCCCGAGCACGAAGGCCGTCATCAGCAGCCGCTCGACGTGCGGGTTCTGGTTGGCCACGTACAGCGTGTAGCTGTCGTCGGCGCGCGAATAGGTCGCGTTTGCCGCGCGCGGTTCGATCGCATTCGGGATCAGCCGGTTGTTGATGAACTCGAGTTTCGTCACGTGCGCGGCCTTGGGGAAAGCCGCCTCCACCGCGGCCTTGTCCCCCAGCGCCCACGTATAGCACTTGTTGTCCGGCGCCGCCTCGTGCACCGCGGGCGCGCCCTTCTGGATCGCCTTGCTCGCGTCCACCACGGCCGGCAGCGGCTCGTAGTCGACCTCGACCAGCTCGGCCGCATCGCGCGCGGCGGCCTGGGATTCCGCGATCACCACCGCGACGTGATCACCGACGTGGCGCGCCTTTCCCTGGGCGAGCGGCGGATGCGGCGGCTCCTTCATCGGTTGGCCGTCGGTGCTCGTAATCAGCCAGCCGCAGGGCAGTCCGCCCACTTTCGCCGCGGCGAGATCGTCGCCGGTGTACACGGCGAGCACGCCCGGGGCCTTGAGAGCCTTGTCTTTCTTGATCGACTTGATCTTCGCGTGCGCGTGCGGCGAGCGCACGAACACGGCGTAAGTCTGGTTTGGCAGCGCGATATCGTCGGTGTATTGCCCGGTGCCGGTGAGGAAACGGTAGTCTTCCTTGCGCTCGACGCGAGCGCCGATCAGAGATGTGGCCATGGCGAGGCCTCCTGGCTGATTACTTCGCGGCGGCCATGGCCTTGGAGCCGGCCATGATCGCCTTGACGATGTTGTGATAGCCCGTGCAGCGGCACAGATTGCCCTCGAGCGCCTCGCGCACCTGCTTCTCGTTCGCGCCGGGGTGCTTGGTCGCGAAATCGATCGCACTCATGACCATCCCCGGAGTGCAGAAGCCGCACTGCAGGCCATGGTGCTCCTTAAACGCCGCCTGCATGGGATGCAGCGTGCCGTCGGCCTTCGCCACTCCCTCGATGGTCAGGACATCCGCGCCCTCGGCCTGCATCGCGAGCATCGAGCACGACTTGACCGCCTTGCCGTTCATCTGCACGGTGCACGCTCCGCACTGGGCCGTGTCGCAGCCGACGTGAGTGCCGGTAAGCCGCAGATGCTCGCGCAGGAACGTCACCAGCAGGGTGCGCGCCTCCACCTCGGCCGAAACGGGCTTGCCGTTGACCTTCATGGATACCTTTACTGCCATGTTGCCTCCTTCGGGATTGGTTCTTCGGTGCCCAGGGAACGCACGGCCGGCGCCCAATTTGGAGCGGATTCTGCAGCTTGGGCGGGTCCGTGGCGTGACTGACTGTCGCGCACATCGTAGCGAAGCGCCCCGGCATCGGCAATGTTGCACTGCGGAACGAGCCTTTGCATCGCAGTCAGCAGGGCGACAGCGACGCTTAAGGGGCGGGCAAGGCACGGCGAATATCTTGGCCGCTTGTCCCTTTTGCCTCCGGCGCCGGATCCATCATGACCTTTGTCCAAGCTCCCATGAACCAGACAACCGCCGCGCCGCGCCCGGGGCTCATGCCCTCGGTCCGGCTGTTGATCGTGGAAGACGACACGTCCCTCGCCACGGGACTGATGCGTGCGCTGTCGAACGAGGGCTACGACGTCGTCGCCGCCGTCAACGGCGAGGAGGCGCTCGAGCGCATCCGCAGCGAGCCTTACGATCTGGTCGTGCTCGATATCGGCCTGCCCGGCATCGACGGCTTCGAGGTGCTGCGCCGGCTGCGCCGCCGCCGCAATGCGGTCCCGGTCCTCATGCTCACGGTGCGCGACGAGCCGAACGATCGCGTCACGGGGCTCGACCTC
>DASTRL010000234.1:0-2042 GCA_035761265.1 Steroidobacteraceae bacterium | reverse complement strand
ATCGAGCTCGAACCCAAGGTGATCGATGCGAACCGTGCCACCGCATCGCTGCGCCGCCGCGATCCGCTCGGCGATGCCCGCGTGCGCGTGATCCGCAATGACGCGCGCGGCGCGCTGCGCCTCACCGAGCATCGCTACCAGGCCATCGTCTCGCAGCCTTCGCATCCCTGGACCGCCGGGGCATCCCACCTGTACACGCGCGAGTTCATGCAGCTCGCCCACGAGCACCTGAGCGCGGACGGCGTGTTCGTCCAATGGATGAACGTCCTGTTCATGGACGAGGACCTGGTGCGGTCGCTCACTGCCACCCTGCTCAGCGTATTCGGCGACGTGCGCGTCTATCGACCCGACCCCAATACCCTCGTGTTCCTCGCGAGCGACGCGCCGCTCGAGGTCGAAACACGGCTGGCCGCCACCGGCCTGCCGCTGCGTGACGCCCCGCTGCACTACGCGCGCTACGGCATCGACAACACCGAGGATCTGGTGACCGCGCTGGTGCTGGACTCCGAAGGGGCGCGGCGCATCGCCGAGGGAGCTCACCTGATCACCGACGACGACAATCGCATCGCCACCTCGAGCGTCTACGAGAAGAGCCGTGGCATGACGGGCGACAGCAGCGGGCGATTCCTCGCCCCCTATGACCCATTGCAGCGGCCGGATTCGGTGGTGTACGGCGCGCTGCGCACGCAGCTTTCCTTCCCGTACATTGCCCGGCGCAATGCCGTGTTCGTGCTGGTCGACCCCAGCCTCACCGACCGCGTGGGCCGCATGGCGCACATCCTCGGCGAATCGGCGGACGGGGAATATGCGCGCGCGTATTTCCTGCGCATGCGGCAACAGCCGCAGTACTTCATGGAAACTTTGCGGCTGGCCATCGACAGATACCCCGACGACCCGGCGCTGCGGCAGGAGTTCCTGCGCATGCATTTCGGCGATCTCGCGCGTGGCCAGGCGGCACCGGAAATCGTCGAAGTGGCGGCGCCTTTGCAGGGCCCGGCGGCCGACCTGCTCGCCGCGGCTCGCAGCGCCGCGCAGGGCGACTGGAATGCCGTGGCGCGCGCCGATCAAAGGCTCGCGGAGCTCCCGTGGACCGATCCGTGGTACCCCGAGGCGCTGGAACTGCGGCTCAACTGGAGGACGCGCGTGACCAATGCCGGGCAGTCGCGGCGCTTCGGCGATGAAGCCATCCCCATGATCGATCGGATGTCGCTCAACAATCCGACGCTCAGCCTGTACGGCATGCGCGCGCGCGCCGGGTTCGCCGCAGGACGTCCGGGCGTCGTGGTCGAGTCCGTGTCGAACTACCTGCAGCTGGCGTCCGGCATGCTGCGCGCCGAGGTGATCACGGCGGACGGATTGCGCAAGGACTCCGTCGCGCTGCGCGAGATCCTGGACGATGCGGCGAAGATGCCCGGCGCCGACCCCGCCCGCATCGCCGAAGTGCGCGAAGAGATCGCGCGGCTGGCTCCCGGTAGCTAGCCGGACGGCGGCGCCGCGGGTGGCGCATCCGTAACGGGCGAGGCGTCCGGGGACGGCGGCGATTCCGGGGACGGCGCGACTTCGGGAGAAGTCGGAGGCTCAGCGGGCGACTGCTCCCCGGTGGCCGGCGACGGCGCGAGCAGTGACGCCGGCACGTCCTCCACGGCGACCTCCAGGCCGATCATCTGCGGGATTCCCGACGCTTCCTTCAGCGTCTGCAACACGAAATCCCAGTGGATGGCCGCCGGCTGATCGCCCAGCGCCGAATTCACCAGCGCGTAGAAGCCCTCCAGGTCCACGGCCGCGCTCTGCCCCTCGGCATCGACCGGCGGGTGCACTTCCAGCCACACCTGGCCGTTGACGCGCGCCAGCTTCACGGGCTCGTTGATCAGCCACACGGGTGTGTTCACCGGCACCTGCGGGAACAGCGCCTCGATGTCCTCGGGATACATTCGGATGCAGCCGTGCGTGATGGCCATGCCCACCGCGATCGGGTTGTTGGTGCCATGGATCAGGTAGGCCCCAGGGTGGATGTCGAGTCGCATGGCATACGCGCCCAACGG
>DASTRL010000233.1:0-5560 GCA_035761265.1 Steroidobacteraceae bacterium | reverse complement strand
CAGGCGTTGCGCGAATACTGGAAGTCGCAATACGAGTTCGTCGAGGTGAAGACCGTAGCGTCGGACTTCGACCAGACCAGCGGCGCGATCCTGCTGCGCATGGAGGGCACGGCGGAGATGGACTGGGGCGGCTACCGCTACGTCACCGATGGCATGCGCGTGGGTTCAAATGCCGACTTTGCGCGCGAACCTGGCATCAATGCCGACGCGCCGTTCGTCATCGATCATCCGGCCTACACGGTCACCCGGCAGCGTATCCAGCTGCCGGCGATCGGCGACTTCAAGGTGGACGGCGCCGACTTCGACGTGACGCTCGCGGGGCGGCACTTCACGCGGCACTCGAAGCTCGCGGAGCGCGAGTTCTCGGGCGAAGTGATCAGTCGCAGCCTGGTGTCGGAGATCTCCGCAAAGGAGGCACGCGCGGCACAGAAGCAGCTCAACGACATGTGGAAGGATCGCCTGGACATCGTCGCGAGCGATTATCGCGCTTCGGACGCGGATGTCGTCGCGCTCGGCAAACGCAAGTTCACGGAGCGCGCGACGCTGGTCTGGCGCGGCAACATCTACCTCGATCGCCTCGACTACGACGCGGCGCTCGCCGATTTCGATGCCGCCGTCAATCTCGATGCGAAGAACGCGAATTCGCTGGCACACCGCGGGCTGGCGTATTTCTGGAAGCGCGACATGCAGAAGGCGGAAGCAGACTTCAATGCCGCCCTGGCCATCGAAGCGGAGAACGCGGTGGCATTGCGTGGGCTCGGAGCGCTGCGGCGCTCGCGCGGCGAGAACAGGATCGCCATCGAATTTCTGACGCGTTCACTGCGCCAGGATCCGGACGATACCTTCGCGTTGAGCAATCGCGCCTACGCGCACGCGGCCCTCGACGAGGACGAGCAGTCGCTCGCGGATGCCGCCGCGGCGATCAAGCGGCGACCTGGCATCACGGATATGTACGACCTGCGGACATGGATCCTGCTGAACCAGGGCAAGAAGGACGAGGCAGCCGAGGAACTGGCGGCCATGCGCGCGGCGAATCCCCGGAATGCGCGCGCCGAATGGTTTGCGGCGCACCACCTGTGGCGCCTCGGCCGCTTCCAGGAAGCCGTCGAGGCGATGGATTTCGTCATCGCCGAAAAGGCATCTGCCGAGAATTATTTCCGGCGGTCCGAGGTCCACGACCCGGCCGACCTCGCCGGCAGGATTGCCGACCTGGATGCCGCCCTCGCGCTGGATCCCGGAGCCGCGTACATCGCGCTGCGGCGTGCGCAACTGCAGTCCGAGGCGGGCGATCACAAGGCCGCGCTCGCCGGCTACTCCGCCAGGCTGAAGAACGAGCGCGGCATGGCCGAGCAGCGCCGATTGCGCGTGCTGCGCGGCATCGAGTACGTGAAGCTCGGCGACCAGGCCACCGCGCGCAAAGAGTTCGACGCCGCACTCGCCGACGATCCGGATGGCGATTCCTACAACAACTTCTGCTGGAGCCTGGCCGTGGCGCGCGTGGAGCTCGACTCGGCGCTGCGAGCCTGCGACAAGGCGCTGGCCGTTGCCCCCAGGGATTCCGCCTATCTCGACAGCCGCGGATTCGTGCTGTTGCAGCTGGGGCGATTCGATGAAGCGGTGGCCTCGTACGACGCGGCACTGGCCCTCACTCCCAGGCGCGCGGTATCGCTTTATGCGCGCGGCCTCGGCAAGAAACGCCGCTGCGGCTGCGCCGACGGGGACGCGGACCTCGAGGCGGGCGCGCGAGGCGGCGACCCGGCGATGCTGCGCATGTTCGCGCTTGCGGGCCTCGCGCCCTGAGGAGGGCCGCCGTGGGCGCAGCGTCGCGCTACTCGACGGTGACCGACTTGGCGAGATTGCGCGGTTGATCGACGTCCGTGCCCTTGAGGATGGCGACGTGGTACGCCAGCAGCTGCAGCGGGACGGTGTACACGATGGGCGCCTGGAAATAACTCACGTGCTTCGGCATCTGGATCACGGTGACGCCATCGGAAGGTTCGATGCCGGACTCGGGATCCGCGAACACGATGAGCTCGCCGCCGCGGGCGCGGACTTCCATGAGATTGCTCTTGAGCTTCTCGAGCAGGTCGTTGTTGGGCGCGACCGTGATGACCGGCATGTCGGCATCGACCAGCGCCAGCGGCCCGTGCTTGAGCTCGCCGGCGGCGTAGGCTTCGGCATGGATGTACGAGATTTCCTTGAGCTTGAGCGCGCCTTCCATGGCGATGGCGCTGAGCGCGCCGCGGCCGAGGAACAGCGCGTGATGCTTGTCGGCGAAGCGCTTGGCCAGGTCGTGGATGATCGGGTCGAGAGACAGCGTCTTCTCGATGATCGCCGGGACTTCGATGAGCCGTTGCACCAGGTTGCGCTCGCGCTCGGCATCGGCCGCGCGGCCCTTGGCGAGCGCGATGACCAGCATGCTGAGCGCGGTGAGCTGCGTCGTGAACGCCTTGGTCGATGCGACGCCGATCTCGGGACCTGCGCGCGTCAGCATCACCAGCTCCGATTCGCGTACCAGCGAGCTCTCGGGCACGTTGCAGATCGCAAGGCTGGATAGATAGCCCGCCTGCTTGGCGAGGCGCAGCGCGGCCAGCGTGTCGGCGGTCTCGCCCGACTGCGAGATGGTCACGAACAACGAATTCTTCGGCACCACGGGATTGCGATAGCGGTACTCGCTCGCGATCTCGACGGTGCAGGGCAGCTTGCAGATCTGCTCGATGAAGTAGCGCGCCACGACCCCCGAGTGATAGCTCGTACCGCAGGCGATGATGTGCACGTGCTCGACCCTGGCGAACACGGCGGTGGCCGCCGGGCCGAACGCGGCCTCGAGCAGCCGGCCATTGGCCACGCGTTCGGACAACGTCTCGGCGACGGCGCGCGGCTGCTCGTGGATTTCCTTGAGCATGAAATGGCGGTACTGGCCCCTCTCCGCGGCGTCCGCCGACAGCTCGCTCTCGCGCACCGGGCGCTCGGCACTGTCGCCGCTCTTGTCGATGACCCGGATCGACGTGCGATGGATGTCGGCGACGTCGCCCTCTTCGAGGAACATGAAGCGCCGCGTGACGGGCAGCAGCGCGGCCACGTCCGAGGCGACGAAATTTTCGCCGACGCCCAGGCCCACGACGACGGGGCAACCCTCGCGCGCCAGGATGATGCGCTCGGGCTCCTCCTCGCTCACGACCGCGAGCGCATAGGCGCCCTCGAGTTCGGCGACCGTGGCGCGCACGGCCTTGAAGAGGTCCTGCTGCGATTGCAGGTGATGGTGCACACGATGTGCGATCACCTCGGTGTCGGTTTCCGACGTGAACTTGTAGCCGAGCTTCTTCAGCTCCTCGCGCAGCTCTTCGTGGTTCTCGATGATGCCGTTGTGCACGATGGCCAGGCCGTCGTGCGAGACGTGCGGATGCGCGTTGCGCTCGGAAGGCACGCCGTGCGTCGCCCAGCGAGTGTGCGCGATGCCCACCTTGCCGTGCGTCGGGTCGGCGTCGATCGCATCCTGGAGCATCTTCACCTTGCCAACGGTGCGCAGGCGCTTGAGGTGCGCCGTGCCGTTCAGCACCGCGATGCCGGCGGAGTCGTAGCCGCGATATTCCAGTCGACGCAGTCCTTCCATCAGGATGGGGACGACGTTCCTTTCAGCGATGGCTCCGACGATGCCGCACATTTGAGCTCTGTCCGGAAAAACTGGGGCGCGTAGTTTGCCTGAGTCGCAACCCGGATCAGAGAGGCAAACGCCCACTCCGGCGCACACCTGGTACGCGGCTCACACCGGACCGCGCCGGGGTACCATAAGTATTGTAAATCAATACCTTACATACGCTTCGGGCGGCCGTGCGGGGCGTGCCCGGCGCGATGCGCGCGCCCGACGCCCTCAGGGAACCTCGGGGCTCACGTGGGCGCGGAATGCCGGCCGTACCGAGAGGCGCTGGTAGTAGCCGTGCAGCGCATCGAGATGCGGCTTGTCGATGGGGCTGTGCAGCCACCGGTGAGTAGATAGGCCGACGACCACGTCGGCGAGCGTGAAGAACTCCCCGGTGATGAACTGGCCTCCCGCGGCGAAATGTCGATCCAGCAATCGCATGCAGCCGTTCCAGGCATCCAGGCTGGTCGCGATCTGCGCCGGGTCCTGGTGTTTCGGACTCTTCCGCACCAGGCCATAGAAGCTGTAGCGCCAGGCGGTGTTGAGCTCGGTCGCCTGCCAGTCCATCCACTGATCCACCAGGCCGCGCGCCTCGGGTTCCTCGGGCAGCAGCCTGCCGCGCGGATGCTTGCGGGCTAGATAGCGGCAGATGGCGTTCGATTCCCACAGGACGAAGTCGCCGTACTGCATGACGGGGATCAGGCCGTTCGGATTGCAGGCCAGCAGCTTCGGGTCTGTCTCGACGCGTTCGAACGGCAGGTCGAGCTCCGCGCAGGTCCACAGCACCTTGCGGACGTTGATCGAGGAGATCCTGCCGAGCACGCGCAGCGACATGGTCAAACTACTTCGCCTGCCGTTCGATGGACTTGATCTTGCCGTCGACGATGGTGACGACCATCGGCGAGGCACCGGTGCCGCGATCGTAGATCCAGGTCTCGATGACGGTCTCGCCCACTTTCATGTTGCCGCCCGTGTATTGATTGGGCGCGCGCACGTCCTCGATGCGGCTGGAGCGCGACGTGGGTGCGCCGCACTTGTGCACCAGCTCTTCGCGCGTGGTCTCATCGTCGATGATCCACTTGCCGCAGCGGAAGGTTTCGGCGGAGGCGGACAGCGGCAGGAGGAACGCCAGTGCGGCCAGCGCGGTATGTACCGTCATGTGCCGGATGGTACACCCCTGCAGATTTCACGGATTTCCCTCCCCGGCACCGCTCATTCCCGGCGCCGCTCATTCGAGTCTGGCGCCGCGGGCGGTCAGCAGCTCGCGCAGCAGAGAACGGTGGCAGCGCGCCTCGTGCTCGCAGTAACAGCCCACGGAGAAATTGGCGTGGTGAGAAAGGGCCGCGAGCACGTCGAGCGAATGGCGTGGCGCCGGCGCCGCCATCTCGGTGCGGTACTTGCGTGCAAACGCGGTCCATTGGCGGTCGGTGCTGGCGGCCAGCGCCTGCTTCATGAGCGGAAGGCTGGGCGCGAGCACGGGGAACCAGACGTCGTACCAGTCCTTGCGGGCGAAGTCCGTCCTGGGCACGCCGCGCGGCGGGCGGCGCACGGTTCCCAGGCGAGTTCCTTCATGGGGAACGCGGGGCTGACCCAGCCGGACGATGCGTACCGTCATCGGAGTTTCTCCAGGAAGACCAGCGTGACCGCGGGCGACAGCACCTGCTCGCGGCAGCGGCGGTAGCCGAGCCGTTCGTACAGGCGGATAGCGACAAGCCCGCGGGCAGTTCGACGCAGGCGTCGTAACAATCGGCGCCACGCGTGACGCCGTAACGCGGGCAGTCGAGCATGCCGTGCTCCGCCAGCCAGGGCGAGACGCGCTGTCGCCAGAATCTTCCGACGGCCTCGCCGGGAGGACCGGTATGACGCAGGCAGGCCACCCGGATCTGCGGCCTGTCCACCATCTCGACCTTCATGGCTGCC
>DASTRL010000232.1:0-13284 GCA_035761265.1 Steroidobacteraceae bacterium | reverse complement strand
AATCCCCACTTTCCTCACCCGGCACCTCTTAACCCTTCCCCCAACCCTCTGATTTGCGTAGAATCCGCGCTCTTTTTTGGCCGGCCGGGAGGGATGTTTCCGCCCGGGGCCGCAGAAAACCCGAAGGTTCAGAGACATGGTGACAATTCGACTGACGCGCCGCGGAGCCACGAACACGCCGTTCTATCACGTCGTGGTGACGGACAGCCGCAAGCGCCAGGGTGGCAAGAGCCTCGAGCAGGTGGGCTTCTTCAATCCGAAACCGGTGAAGAACGAAGTCGGCCTCAAGCTCGACATCGCGCGCATCGACTACTGGGTGTCCAAGGGTGCCCAGCAGTCCGAGCGTGTGAAGCACCTGGTTTCGACGTTCCGCAAAGCGAACGCCTGATCGCGGAAATCCCTCGCGGCGGCGCGATGACACAGCCACGCCGCATCGAGGTAGGTAGATTGGGTGCCGCGCACGGCGTGCGCGGCTGGTTGCGGGTGCAGTCCTTCACCGACCCTCCGCAACGACTGTTCGAATGGAAGCGCTGGTACCTGGAATCCGGCGCCGAGGTGAAACTCGCCGAGGCGCGACCGCTGGGTGACAAGGACGGCAGCAGCGGCTGGATCGCGCGGCTCGAGGGCATCGAAGAACGCGATGCGGCGAGCCGGTTGAGCGGGCGCATGGTGCTCGTCGATCGCGAGGAGTTGCCGGCGACCACGGGGCGCGAGCACTACCGCGCCGACCTGGTCGGGTTCGAAGTGAGGAATGTGGAAGGTGCGTTGCTGGGCGAGGTCGATCATTTCATCGACACGCCAGCCAACGCCGTGATGGTGATCAAGGGCGCACGCGAACACTGGGTGCCCGTGACTTCCCAGCACCTGAAGGAGGTGCGGGTGGCCAGCCGGACCTTGATCGTGGATTGGCCCGAGGATTTCTGACACGACTCATGCACATCGAGGTCGTGACGTTGTTCCCGGAGCTGATCCGCGCGGCGGTGAAGTTCGGTGTGCTGGGCCGGGCGCTGGAGCGCGGCATCGTGCGGGTGGGGTGCGAGGATCCGCGCTCACACACGCACGACGTGCATCGCACGGTGGACGATCGGCCGTATGGCGGCGGGCCGGGCATGGTGCTCAAGCCCGAGCCGATGACGGCGGCGATCGACGCCGCGGTCGCGAGGCTGCCGGCGGGTGCGCCGCGCGTGTATCTGTCGGCGCAGGGCGTGCCGTTCACGCAGGCGCTGGCGAGGGAATTTTCGACGCTGCCGGGCCTGTTGCTGGTGGCGGGGCGATACGAGGGACTCGACGAGCGGGTCATCGAGTCGCGGATAGATAGAGAAGTGTCGATCGGCGACTACGTGCTGTCGGGCGGTGAGTTCCCGGCGCTGGTGGTGCTGGACGCGGTGGCGAGATTGCTGCCCGGCGTGCTCGGCGACGAGCGCTCCAGCGTCCAGGAGTCCTTCGACGCGAATCTGCTCGACTGGCCGCACTACACGCGGCCGGTGGAGTTCGAAGGCCGGACGGTGCCCGAGGTCCTGCAGGGCGGGCACCACGCTGACATCCAGCGCTGGCGGTTGAAGCAGGCGGTCGCGCGCACCTGGTTGCGCCGTCCGGATCTGATTGCGAAGGGCGGCTTGCCGGCCGATGCGGCCAGCCTGCTGGATGAATTTCTCGCTGAACGCGAAGGTGACTGACATGGCTAACATCATTCAACAAATCGAATCCGCGCGGATGACGCGCAAGGTGCCCGACTTCAACCCGGGCGACACCGTGGTCGTGCAGGTCAAGGTGAAGGAAGGCGACCGCGAGCGCGCCCAGGCCTACGAAGGCGTGGTCATCGCCAAGAGCAACCGCGGCCTGAATTCCTCGTTCACCGTGCGCAAGATCTCGCACGGCGAGGGCGTCGAGCGCGTGTTCCAGACCTACAGCCCGGCCATCAGCGAGATCGAGATCAAGCGCCGTGGCAGCGTGCGTCGCGCCAAGCTGTATTACCTGCGTGACCTGTCGGGCAAGGCTGCCCGCATCGAAGAGAAGGTCTGAGCCGCAATTGGCAGGCCGGCAAAGATGATCGGGCGGTTCTTCGTGCTGCTGTGGCGCGGCCTCGATGGCGCGCGCAAGGTCCTGCACCTGGTGCTGCTGCTGGTCATCTTCGGCTTCGTGGTCGGGGCGCTGAGCACGTCGATTCCGCACATCGCGGATCATTCGGCGCTGGTCATCGCACCGAAGGGCCAGATCGTCGAACAGCTCTCCGGCGATCCGATCGACCAGGCCATCGCGCGTGCCCAGGGCGATCGCCAGGAAGAGACGCTGGTCTGGGACCTGGTGGATGCGCTCAAGGCTGCCAAGAAGGATGCGCGCATCAAGGCGGTGGTGCTCGATCTCGACGAAATGCGCGGCGGCGGACAGCCGACGCTCGCCGAGCTCACGGCGGCCATCCGCGACTTCCGCAGCTCCGGCAAGAAGGTCGTGGCGCACGCCACCTACCTCGGCCAGGAGCAGTACTACCTGGCGGCCGTGGCGGATGAGATCTACCTGGACCCGATGGGGTTCCTCGCCATCGACGGTTTCGATCGCTATCGCACCTATTACAAGAGCCTGTTCGACAAGCTCGGCGTCGAGGTCAACCTGTTTCGCGTCGGCGCCTACAAGAGCGCGGCCGAAGTCTACGTGCGCAACGACATGTCGCCCGAAGACCGCGAGGAGAGTCTGGCCTACCTCAACGCGCTGTGGCTCAGCTACCGCACGGCCGTGGCCGAGGCGCGCGGCCTGAAGCCCGAGGACATCAGCGCCTACGTGGCGAACTCGGTGCCGGCGATGCTGGCGGCCAAGGGGGACGCCGCCAAGGTGGCACTCGATGCCAAGCTGGTCACGGGGCTCAAGTCGTCCATCGAAGTCGAACACCGCCTGGTGCAGCTCGTGGGCAGCGACTCCGACCGGAAGAGCAGGAAGAAGAGCAAGGAAGACGAAAGCGATGCCGACGAGGACTTCAACTCCACGTCGCTCGAGGACTACCTGCGCGTGGTCGAGGCCGAGAAGAAGGCGCGCGGCGTAGGCAAGGACAAGGTGGGCGTGATCGTCGCGGCGGGCGAAATCCTCGACGGATCACAGCCGCCGGGAACGGTGGGTGGCGAGAGCACATCGCGCCTGATCCGCGAGGCGCGCCGCGACGACGACGTCAAGGCCATCGTGTTGCGGGTAGATAGTCCCGGCGGCAGCGTGCTAGCCTCCGAGGAGATCTACCGGGAAGTGCGCGCGGCGCAGAAGGCCGGCAAGCCCGTGGTCGTTTCCATGGGCGACCTGGCCGCTTCCGGCGGCTACTACATCTCCGCCTCGGCCGACGAGATCTGGGCGCATCCGGCGACCATCACCGGGTCCATCGGCATCTTCGGCGCGGTTCCGACATTCCAGAACACGCTGGCCAAGATCGGCGTGAACGTGGACGGCGTCGGTACCACGAGTCTTTCCGGGCAGCTGCGCATCGATCGCGCGCTGGGCGAGGATGCCAAGAAGCTGCTGCAGTCGACCATCGAACACGGCTACGAGGAATTCCTGCAGCGCGTGGCCGACGGCCGCAAGAAGACGCGTGACGAGGTCCATGCGATCGCGCAGGGCCGCGTCTGGATCGGTACCGCTGCCAGGGACAATGGGCTGGTCGACCATCTCGGCCTGTTCGACGAGGCGGTGAAGGCCGCCGCGGCGCGCGCCAAGATGAAGGGCGATTACGACGTCGAACGCATCGAGCCCGAGCTGTCCTGGGCGCAGTCACTGGCGCTGCAGATCAAGGTGTGGTTCGCGAAGAACTTCGTCGGGGACGTGGTGAGCCACAACCCGCTGCTGCGCGTGTCGCAGAGCCTCGAGCCCGTGCAGCGCGAGCTCGAACGGTGGACGCGCATGAATGCGCGCGACAATCGCTACGCCTACTGCTTCTGCGACGTCCGCTGACCCCGATCGACAACACGCATGGACGGACCCGCTTCGGGTCCGATCTCCGTCGTTGGCGCGCAGCGCCTAGGCAGTCTCCCAGTCCAGGATGACCTTGCCCGACTGCCCCGAGCCCATGATCTCGAAGCCGCGCTGGAACTCCTGGACCGGAAAGTGATGCGTGATCACCGGCGTGATGTCGAGGCCGGATTGCAGCATCGCCGCCATCTTGTACCAGGTCTCGAACATTTCGCGGCCGTAGATGCCGCGCATGTTGAGACCCTTGAAGATCACCTGGTTCCAGTCGATGGCGGTATCGCCGGGCGGGATGCCCAACAGGGCGACGCTGCCGCCGTGATGCATGGTGCGCAACAGGTCGCGGAACGCCGTGGGATTGCCCGACATCTCCAGGCCGACGTCGAATCCCTCCTGCATGCCGAGTCCTTTCATGACGTCGTCCAGCTTCTCGCGCGTGACGTTCACGGCACGGGTCGCACCCATCTTCCTGGCGAGGCCCAGGCGGTAATCGTTCACGTCCGTGATCACCACGTGGCGCGCGCCGACGTGCTTCGAGATCGCCACCGCCATGATGCCGATGGGGCCCGCTCCGGTGATCAGCACGTCCTCGCCCACCATGTTGAAGGCGAGGGCGGTATGCGTCGCGTTGCCGAATGGGTCGAGGATGCTGGCGATGTCGTCGGTGATCGCATCGGGCAACTTGAAGGCATTGCTCGCCGGGATCACGAGGTACTCGGCGAAGCAACCTTGACGGTCGACGCCCACGCCGACGGTGTGGATGCACAGGTGCCGCCGGCCGGCGCGGCAATTGCGGCAGTAGCCGCAGGTGATGTGGCCTTCGCCGGAGACCCTGTCACCCACTGAAAAGCCGCGCACCTCGCTGCCCATGTCGACGATTCGCCCGAAGTACTCGTGGCCGACCGCCATCGGCACGGGGATGGTCTTCTGCGCCCACGCGTCCCAGTTGTAGATGTGCATGTCGGTGCCGCAGATCGCGGTCTTGCCGATCTTGATGAGCACGTCATTGGGACCGACCCTCGGGATGTCGATGTCCTTCATCCAGATGCCGGGCTTCGCTTCGCTCTTCACCAGTGCCTTCATTTGATCAACTCCAGCTCGCGTCCCACCTTGACGAAGGCCGCGAGCGCGCGCTCGAGCTGCGCGTCGCTGAGACCGGCGGACATCTGCGTGCGGATGCGGGCTTCACCCCGGGGAACGACCGGGAAGGAGAATCCGATGACGTATACGCCCTCGCCGAGCAGCCGGTCCGCGAAGCGGGCCGCGAGCGCCGCGTCGCCGATCATCACCGGGATGATGGGATGCTCACCCGGAAGCAGCCTGAACCCGGCCTGCTGCAAACCCGCGCGGAACTTGCGCGCGTGCGAGGACAGCATGTCGCGCAGGTCCGGCGAGTGCTCCACCATGTCGAGCGCGCGCAACGTCACCGCGGCCACCACCGGCGGGATGCTGTTCGAGAACAGATAGGGCCTGGAGCGCTGTCGCAGCCAGGCAATGGCATTCGCCCGGCCGCTGGTGTAGCCGCCGCTGCCGCCACCGAGCGCCTTGCCGAACGTGCCGGTGAGGAAGTCGATGCGGCCCGAAACCCCGCAGTGTTCCGGCGTGCCGCGTCCGTTCGGTCCCATGAAACCGGTGGCGTGCGAATCGTCGACCATGACCAGTGCGCCGTAGCGGTCCGCGAGGTCACAGATCTCGCGCAGCGGCGCGATCGAGCCGTCCATGGAGAACACGCCATCGGTGGCGATGAGCCGCGTGCGGCAATCCTGCGCGTCCTTGAGGTGCTGCTCGAGTTCGGCGAGATTGCGGTTGGCATAGCGCAGCCGCCGCGCCTTGCACAGGCGGATGCCGTCGATGATGCTGGCGTGGTTCAGCGCATCGGAGATGATCGCGTCCTGTTCGCCGAGCACGGTCTCGAACAATCCGCCGTTCGCATCCCAGCACGACGAATAGAGGATGGTGTCCTCGGTGCCGAGGAAGCGTGACAGCGCGGCCTCGAGCTGCTTGTGCACGGTCTGCGTGCCGCAGATGAACCGTACCGACGCCATGCCATATCCAAAGCGGTCGATGGCGCGATGTGCGGCTTCGCGGATCGCCGGATGATTGGCGAGCCCGAGATAGTTGTTAGCGCACAGATTGATGACCTCGGCGTCGTTGGCGCGGATCTGGCCGGCCTGGGGACTCGAGATCACGCGTTCGGACTTGAACAGGCCCTGCTGGCGCAGTTGCTCCAGGTCGGCATCGAACCGTTGATAGAAAGCGGCATCCATCGGAAGCCCACCGGGTAAAGAGGATTGGGCGCAATTATACTGGCCGTCGCATGACCGATCCGAACGAAAGCGAAGCCGCCGAAGGTGGCGGGAACACGCTGCGCGTCGATCGCTGGCTGTGGTGCACGCGGCTGTTCAAGTCGCGCACGCTGGCCGCCGAGGCGGTGGCCGGCGGCAAGGTCCACGTCAACGGCCGGCGCGTGAAACCGGCGCTCGGCGTGCGCGTCGGCGATCGCGTGGCGATCACGCGGGCCGGCTTCGAATTCGAATGCGAGGTGCTGAAGCTGCCCGATCGACGGGGATCGGCGCCGATCGCGCTGGCCTGCTATGCCGAGACCGACGCCGCGCGGCTCGCGCGTGAGAAGCATGCCGAGCAATCGCGTCTCGCCGCGGCCTTCGCGCCTCGCAGCCTGGAGCGGCCCGACAAGCATGGGAGGCGCGAGCTGCGCCGCCTGCGCGGACGGGAACGATGATGAAGACCGTCGATCAGCGCGCCAACCGGCTGTTCCTGTTCCTGTCGGGCTTCTTCCTCACCAACGCGTTGATCGGCGAATTCGTCGGCGTGAAGATCTTCGCGCTCGAGGACACGCTCGGGACGGCGCCATTCCATTGGTCGCTGTTCGGCATCGAGGGTACGCTCAACTTCACCGCGGGCGTCATCGTCTGGCCGTTCGTCTTCATCATGACGGACGTCATCAACGAGTACTTCGGCGTGCGCGGAGTGCGGCTGATTTCCTGGATCGCCGTGATGCTGATCGCCTACGCCTTCCTCGCCGCGTATGCGGCCATTGCGCTCGCACCCGCCGGCTTCTGGGTGGACATCAACAAGGGCATGGGCGTGCCCGACATCCAGCTTGCCTACGGAATCATCTTCGGACAGGGACTGTGGACCATCTGCGGCTCCATCATCGCCTTCATGGTGGGACAGCTGATCGACGTGGTGATATTCCACCGCATCCTCAAGATCACCGGCGATCGCTTCGTGTGGTTTCGCGCCACGGCCTCGACCGCGGTTTCGCAGTTGCTCGACAGTTTCATCGTGCTGTACATCGCCTTCGTGATCGGCCCGCAGCACTGGTCGATCCCGCAGTTCCTTGCGGTGGGCTGCGTCAACTATGTGTACAAGATGGGCGCAGCCATCGTGCTGATTCCGCTGCTATACATCGCGCGCGGCCTCATCGAGCGCTATCTCGGACACGGCGAGGCGGCGCGCTTGCGCGCTGAAGCCGCCGCCGCTTAGCAAGCACTCCGCGGCGGTATCAATTGAGCAGCGCCGCGAGACGGCGACGCCAGCCGCCGACGCGCGCATCGTCCGCGGGCAGCAGTGCGAAGGCCTGCAGCAGGTCCTCGCGCCCGGCGCGCGTGGCGAAAGCGCGATCGCCCTGCATGCGCGTGAGCAGCGATTCGACCGCCGCATCGGGGCTGCCGCCCAGGATGGAACGGGCCGCGCCGGCGCGCAGCGAATCCGCGCGCGCCGCATCCTCGGTCGCGAGCGCCGCGAAATGGATCAACGCACGCACGGCGTTCGAGGCGGGGTCACTCTGCGCGGCGGGCGGCAGCTGGCCCAGCACCTGCGAGGCGCCGATGACATCGCCCGACAGCGCGAGGAATCGCGCCAGGTCGCGGCGGGCGTCGAGATTGGCGGGATCGGCTGCGGCGACCGCGCGCAGCTTCGCGGCCGCGCCCGCATAGTCGCCCCGGGAAGCCAGCCCGCGGGCCGCTTCGTGCTCTGCGGCGGAAGCGCGCGGCAGGTGCGGCTCGAGGAATTTGCGCACATGCCCGACCGGCACGGCGCCGACGAACTCGTCGACCACCCGTCCATTGCGAAACAGCTTCACTGCCGGGATGCTGCGGATCTGGTACTGCTGCGCGATGTCCTGGTTTTCGTCGGTGTTGACCTTGACGACCTTGACCTTGCCGGTGTGTTCGTCGGCAACCTGTTCGAGCACCGGCCCGAGCATGCGGCAGGGGCCGCACCAGGGCGCCCAGAAATCCACCAGCACCGGCTGTGATGCGGAAGCGTTGATGACTTCGGCGGGGAAAGTGGCCGTGGTGACGGCGGTGACGGATGAGCTCATGCGCCACTATTGGGGATTGTTCGGGCTCAATTCAATAGAATTTATCCATGACACATTTTCCTACGCTCGAACGGCCAGACGCCGTGGCGAGAGCCGTCAATCCCCGGTACCTGGCCGAAGAAGAGGCCGTGGTGCGCGAGCTCGCGGCCCAGGCGCGGCTCGATGCCGCGGCGTCCCGCAACGTCGGTGCGCGCGCGCTAGCGCTGGTCCAGGCCGTGCGCAGCGCGCGCGGCAGTGGCGGCGCACTCGATGCGTTCCTGCGCGAGTACAGCCTGGCCTCGCGCGAAGGCGTGATCCTCATGTGCCTGGCCGAGGCGTTGCTGCGCATCCCGGACGGGGAGACCGCCGATCGACTCATTGCCGACAAGATTCCGAGCGGCGCCTGGGACGAGCACCTCGGCGACAGCGATTCGCTGCTCGTCAACGCCTCCACCTGGGGGCTCATGCTCACGGGGCGGGTCGTCGCCCTCGATCGCAACGACGTCGGCGAGGCGCGCTCCTGGTATTCGCGGCTGGTGGGCAAGCTCGGCGAGCCGGTGGCGCGCGCGGCGCTGAAGCAGGCCATGCGCATCCTCGGCCACCAGTTCGTGATGGGGCGGGACATCGGCGGTGCGCTGGAACGCGCGGCGGGCAAGGAGGAACGCGACTATCGATATTCCTTCGACATGCTGGGCGAGGCGGCGCTGACGCGCGCCGAGGCCGAGCGCTACCGTGAAAAATATTCCGCGGCGATCGCCGCGGTGGGCAAGGCCGTCGATGCGCGCGACTCCATCCACGCGCGCCACGGCATTTCCATCAAGCTCTCGGCGCTGCACCCGCGCTACGAGTTCGCGCATGCCGCGCGCGTGATGCGCGAGCTGTATCCGATGGTCGAGCGGCTGGTCGGCGAGGCGCGCGATGCCGGCATCGGCGTGACGCTGGACGCCGAGGAGGCCGAGCGGCTGGAGCTGTCGCTGCTGATCGTGGACAAACTACTCGGCAGCGAGGTCACGCGTGGCTACGCCGGCTTCGGTCTCGCCGTGCAGGCGTACCAGAAGCGCGCGTATCCGGCCATCGAGTGGCTGGCGCGGCGTCTGCGCGAGACCGACCGCCGCGTCACCCTGCGGCTGGTGAAGGGCGCCTACTGGGACAGCGAGATCAAGCGCGCGCAGGAGCGGGGTCTTGCGGGCTACCCGGTGTTCACGCGCAAGGCCAATACCGATGTGTCGTATCTGGCCTGCGCGCGGCTGCTGGAACGCGCCGGCGAGCGCATCCATCCGCAGTTCGCCACGCACAACGCGCACACCATCGCGCAGGTGGCCGAGATCTTCGGTGGCGACGCCAACCGCTTCGAGTTCCAGCGCCTGCACGGCATGGGCGCCGAGCTGTACGACAGCGTGGTGCGCGGCCCGTGGGGCAGATTCGCCTGCCGCGTGTATGCGCCGGTCGGCGCGCACGAAGACCTGCTGCCCTACCTGGTGCGGCGCCTGCTCGAGAATGGCGCCAACACCTCGTTCGTGAACCGCATCGTCGATGCCAGCCTGCCGGCCGAAGAAGTGGTGGCGGACCCGATCGCCGAAGTCGATGCGCTGGAACGCGTGGCGCATCCGCGCATCCCGCCGCCGGCAAGGCTGTACGCGCCCGAGCGGACGAATTCCGCGGGCTTCAACTTCGCCGACGGCCAGGTCGTGGATGCACTGCTGCGCGATTGCGAACGTGCCTCCCAGCAGCCCTGGAGCGCGGCGCCCGTGATCTGCGGCCAGACGCGCGCGGGCGAGAACCTGCCGGTGCTGAATCCCGCGAACACGCAGGAGCAGATCGGCGTGGTGACGAATGCCGATGCGGGCACGGTGGATGCGGCGGTCGACGCCGCGGTGCGCGCGCAGGGTGAGTGGGATGACGCGGGCGGCGACTTCCGCGCGAACCTGCTCGAGCGCGCCGCGCAGTTGTTCGAAGAGCACACGGCGGCGCTGGTCGCGCGCTGTGTGCGCGAGGCGGGCAAGACGCTGCCCGACGCCATCGGCGAGGTGCGCGAGGCGGTGGATTTCCTGCGCTACTACGCGGTGCGCGCGCGGCGCGATTTCGCGCACGAGTCCACGCTGCCGGGCCCGACCGGCGAGCGCAATCTGCTGCGCCTGCGGGGCAAGGGCGTGTTCGCCTGCATCAGTCCCTGGAATTTTCCCCTGGCCATCTACACGGGACAGGTGGCCGCGGCGCTCGCGGCGGGCAACACGGTCGTGGCCAAGCCCGCGGAACAGACTCCGCTGACGGCCGCATACGCGACCGGCCTGCTGTTGCAGGCAGGTATCCCGCCGGCCGCGCTGCAATTCGTGCCGGGCGATGGCGGCGAAGTCGGCGCCGCGTTGACTCGTGACCCGCGGCTCGCCGGCGTGGTGTTCACCGGCGGCACGGAGACGGCGCGCGTCATCGAGCGTTCGCTGGCGGGCCGGCCGGGTGCGATCGGCACGCTGATCGCCGAGACCGGTGGCCTCAACGTCATGCTCGCGGACAGCTCCGCGCTGGCCGAACAGCTGGTGCTCGACGTGTTGCAGTCCGGGTTCAACAGCGCAGGTCAGCGCTGCTCGGCATTGCGCGTGCTGCTCGTGCAGGAGGAGATCGCACCGCGCGTGCGCGACCTCATGGCCGGCGCCATGGATGAAATCGTCGTGGGGGACCCGGCAAGGTTGAGCACCGACGTCGGGCCGGTCATCGACGACGATGCGCTGATGATGCTCGAGACCTATCGCGCCGGGATCGAGAAGCAGGCGCGCTGGTCGCACCGCGCCCGTGCCGGCAGTCGTGCGGGGAGGTTCTTCGCGCCGCTCGCCGTCGAGTTGGAGTCCCTGGCGGGACTGCAGCGTGAGATCTTCGGACCGGTCGTACACATCGTGCGTTACCGCGCGCGCGACCTCGACGCCCTGGTCGATGCCATCAACCACATGGGCTACGGGCTGACGCTGGGAATCCACACGCGCATCGACGGGCTCGCGCAACGCGTCGCGCGGTCGCTGCGCGTCGGCAATGTCTACATCAATCGCAACATGATCGGCGCGGTGGTCGGCGTGCAGCCCTTCGGCGGCATGGGATTGTCGGGAACCGGCCCCAAGGCCGGTGGACCTCATTACCTGCACCGCATGGCCACGGAACAGACGATCACCACGAACACGGCCGCCATCGGCGGGAACGCGGGCCTGCTGTCGCTGGCCGCACGCTGAAGCGTGCCGCCGCGTAGCACGTAGGATTCCGCCGCGTCGTGGCGAAATTGAGCACTGCGTCGCGCGCTGCGCATCGACGCCTCACTGCCCACCCCTAACGTCTTCCCTGAATCCGCCGATATCGGGGTGACGCGACTCGGTGCAGAGACGGGAAGACATGACATTTCGACCGACGCGCTGGTGGTTCACCGCGATTCCGATCACCGGGCGTTTCTACATAATGTTTGCGGTGCTGCTGTTGTGCATGGGCGGCGTGGTGTTCGGCGCGCTGCACGCCACGGACCTGCGCTCCGCCGCCAGCGCCGATCTGGCGCGCGTCGCGGCCGTACAGCGTTCGCTCGACCGGGCGCTCGGCATCGAAACCAGCATCGCGGCGCAGGCGCAGGACATCGACAGCGCCAAAGGCCTGCAGAATTTCGTGACCGCGCTGCGCGCCCAACTCGAGATCACCTGGGCGCTGCCGGCGACGCCCGAGGTCGCGGCCATCACCGACACGCTGCGCACGCCGGCCATGCAGTTCTTCCAGGCCATGGAGAACTTTCTGCACGATGGCAGCCGCGCCGGTGCCGCCGCCGCCTGGGGCTTCGCCGACGCCGAGCCGCGGCGCGCCGCGCTCGAGAGCGCGCTGCGCGAGGCCATGAATCGCATGCGCGGCGTGTTGAATCGCGTCGAAACCCGCGTGCTGACCGAGGCCGATCGCGCCGATCTCGTCACGCGCTGGCTGATCGGCGGCGCCCTGCTGGCCGCGGCGCTCGCGGCCTTGATCCTCTGGATGATCGCGAGGTCCATCCAGCATTCGATCCATGCCGTGGGCGAGGTGGCGCAGGCCCTGGCCGCCGGAGACATGGACAATCGCTGCGAGCCGCATGGCAACGACGAAGTCAGCGCACTGGCGCGCATGATCAATCTGCTCGCCGACACGATGCAGGGCATGCTGACGCGACTGCGTTCGGAAGCGGGGCGCAGCGCCTTCAGCAATCAGCTGGTGGAGGCGCTGGAAATGGCGGACTCGGAGGCCGAGGCCGACAAGGTGATCGCCCGCGCCATGGCCACGATCTCCGACGTGCATCCGATGGAGCTGCTGCTGGCCGACTCCTCGCGTGCGCACCTGGAACGCGCCTGCGTGCACCCGAAGACCGGGTCGCCCAATTGCACCGTCGAATCCCCGTACAGCTGCATCGCGGTGCGCCGCGGACAGCCGCAGATCTTCCCGGACGCCGGTGCGCTCAATGCCTGTCCCAAGCTGCTGGGGCGCATGGGCGGCGCGATGTCCGCGGCGTGCGTGCCGGTGAACTTCATGGGCCGCGCGCTCGGCGTGCTGCACGTCGCGGGCGCCAAGGGCAAGCCGCCGAATCCCGAGCAGATCGCGCAGCTCACGGCGCTCGGCGTGCACGCCGGCAATCGCATCGGCACGTTGCGTGCTTTCGAGCGATCGCAGCTGCAGGCCAGCACCGACAGCCTCACCGGCCTCACCAACCGGCGCGTGGCCGAGGAAGTGCTGGCGAATCTCATGGCCGTGGATTCCGAGTTCGCGGTGGTCATGGCCGATCTCGACTTCTTCAAGCGCCTGAACGACACCATGGGGCACGACGCCGGTGATCGCGCCCTGAAGCTGTTCTCGGACACGGCGCGCAGCGTGGTGCGCGACCGGGATCACGTGGTGCGCTGGGGCGGCGAGGAATTCGCGCTGCTGCTGCCGGGCGCCAATGCGCAGCGCGCCGCCGAGGTGGTCGAGCGGCTGCGCGCGGCGCTCGCACAGGCGCACCTGCTGTCGGGCACGCCGATTTTCACGGCGAGCTTCGGCAT
>DASTRL010000231.1:0-18604 GCA_035761265.1 Steroidobacteraceae bacterium | reverse complement strand
CTCGGCGATTTCAACCGCCGCTTCACCATCGAGAAGGGGCCGCTGCGGGATTCGCGGGGCCGGCTGCTGAACGTCTATGCGGAAATCGCCTCCTCGGCCGTGCCGGGCGCGAAGCTCGTCAATGTCACCGGCCGCGAGAAGTTCACGCCGTGCACGCACGACAGCGAATACCGTGAGTTCATCGACAACATCCTGCTGGGCCGCGACCTGGCCAGGCTGGCGCAGAAGAAGTCGTTCGTGCGCGTGGTGTTCGACGACCAGGACGCCAAAGCGCACTGGCTCTCGGATCATTGCCCGGTGGGTGTGGAGCTGCGCCTGCATTGATGCGGGCCGATGCTCACGTCGATCCACACCAGCCGGTGATCGGAGCTCGGCGGCGGGTCATCGCCCCAGACGAGCCTCGCGGCCGCGTCGGATTTCGACGGCCAGAACACCCCGCCATCGCAGATGCGGATGCTCCTCGACGGCAGTAGATAGTCCACACGCAGGTTGCCGGCGACGCGATCGTTGAAGTCCGCGGTGTCGAAACGCGGGTCGCCGCGTTGCGTGGCGTTGGCGCCGCGCTGGCCGGCCGCGGCCTCGGCCGCGCCGGCGCTTTGCGGTACGAAGGACTGGTTGACGCGTGCGTCGTGGATCAGCGCGGCGATCGCATCGTGGATGCTGCCGCCGTCGACCGGGTCCGAATTCTGGTCGCCCATGATCAGGAAATCGCGGCCGCGCAGTCCGCCGGCGCGGCCGGCGTCGTCGCGGATGTAGTTAGCGCCGTGCAGGTAGTCGGACCAGAAGCGCACCTCATCGTGATTGCGCCGGCCGTTGCGGTCTTCGGGGCCATCGAAGGCGGGTGGGGTCGGGTGGCTCACGAGCAGGTGCAGCGTGTGGCCGCCGATGCGCAGTGGCACGTCCCAGTGCGATTTCGACGACAGCGGCAGCACGGCCAGCGCCGCGGGCGGATACCAGTCGTTCGGCGCCGGCGTCGCCGGGTCGTCGGGCAGCAGCGCGCCGGGCATGTCGCGCCACAGGAAGCCGCGGAACGTGCGCACCTGCGCGGCGTCGATCGGCAACCGCGACAACAGCACCATGCCGTACTGCCCCGGAAACTCGCCGAAGCCCAGCGCGTCGCCGCCGCCGCCGATCCGGCCGTCGTGGTCGAGGTCGAATCCCGAAGGCACGCCCGTGTTCGAAGGCGCGCTGAACCAGTATGGGAATTGCAGCGGCGCGGCATCGCCGTGCGGCTGCGCCAGGTAGTTGGACTCGAACAGGCGCAACGACTCGCCGCGTGCGTCGTAATCGAACTCCTGCAGCAGCAGGATATCGGGCCGTACCCGCTGGATGATTTCCGCCACGGCATTCGCCTGCGCATCGCCGCGCGTGGCGAGCGAGGCGCGCAGGCCACCTTCGGTGGGACGATTCAGGCTGCAATTGAACGTGGCGATGCGCAGCGGCGCCACGTCCGTGCCGCTCATCCCGGCGGCGGGCAACAGGCCCGCCGCCAGGATCAGGAACCGAAGAGTGCCGCGCACTCCCAAGCGGTGATCAGAAGTCGAAGCGGAACGAACCCAGCACGGTGCGCGGTGCGCCGATGGAATAGAAGCCCACCGAGTTGCCGCCCGTGCCCGAGCTGATCGTGCCGAAGTACTCCTCGTCGAACAGGTTGGTGACGTTGAGCAGCAGCTGCGCCTTCTTCACGCCCTTGAAATGGAAGGCGTAGGAAACATCGAGGTCGACCACGGTGTAGGCGGGCGCGATCTCGTCGTTGAGATCGGTGCCGTAGCGGTCGCCCACGCGCTTGCCCTGCAGGCCGATGTGGAAGTCGTCGGTGATGTCGAGGTCCGCGCGCGCGGCGAACGTCCACTCCGGCGTCTCGACCAGTTGCTTGCCCTTGGTCGGGATCGGCGCGGCCGGGTTCGAGGTCGGAATGTCCTCGAGCAGTTCGCTGTCGTTGTACGACGCGGAGGCGGTCAGGGCCAGCATGTTGAAGAGGCGCTGGCCGATCTGCAGGTCCACGCCCTGCACCTTCACGTCGCCGACGTTGCGGTCGACGCTGAATCCCAGGTCCTGGTCGTAGGCGGACACGATGCGGTTGGTGTAGTCGATGCGGTACAGCGCCACCGAGGCGATGGTGTTGTTGGCGTTCAGGCGCCAGCCGAGGTCATACGCCTTGGTGGTTTCGACCTCGGGCGTCGGCCGCCCGATGCTGCCGTCGTTCTGGCGGCGCACCGAGTAGAGATTGTCGGTGCGCGGAGCCGAAAGACCCTCGGCATACGACAGATACAGCTGCTGCGTATCGGCGAGACGGTACGACAAGCCGAGATTCGGCAGGATGTCGTCGAACTTCACCTTCTGGCTCCACGGTGCGATGTACTGCGTCGGGTTGGCGCCGCTCTGGAACACCACGTTGCCTTTCGCCAGGGTTGCGGTCGGCGCGCGCGAGGTGCACAGCGTGCTGGAGGTGAACGTCGTCGAGGAATTGCCCGTCTGGCCGTTCGGCGTGTAGCAGTACTGGTTCAGGTCGCGCTCGAAGTACGGCGCGCGTACACCCACCGTCGCCGTGAATTTGTCCTCGGCGAACTGGCCGCGCCATTCCAGCGCGTACTGGTTCAGCTCCGCGATCGAGAAGCGGTCGCGGCTGCGCAGGATGTCGCCGTCGGCGGCGTACACGCGATCGCCCTTGCGGCCGCCGAATACGTTCTCGACCGGGCCGTCGTCCAGGATGTAACCCCACTGCGCGGTCTGGCGGTGCCGCGCCCGGTCCCAGGTGTAGGCGAAGCGCACGCGCTGATCCTCGTTGATGTCCCAGATCAGCGAAGTCGTCGCGCCCCACCGCTTGGTGTTGGTGTTGTTAGGCGTATAGAAGCGCACGGTGTCGAGGATGTCGCCGTCGCCGTTCAGGTCGAAGCCCGGCACATTGGCCGTCCCGATCGGCCGCACGTCGGCGCTGGTGCCCACGGTCTCGTTGATGGTGGTGGTGCCGCCGCCGTTGGCCAGCGTGTACTGCCAGGACGGATCGAAGGTGAGCCGCACGTGCTCGCCGAGATGCCACAACGACTGCATGCGGATGTTGCCGGTGTCCGATGGGTTGATGCGCACGCCGTAGTAGTTCGTGCAGCTCGACGGATTCGCCAGGATGTCGTTGGCCGACACGGGCGGCGTGGGCACGACCACGTTGTTGCGGTTCTCGTTGTCGGCCACGCCCGCGGTGGGCGCATCCCGCGTGCAGGAGACGAGGTTGTCGTAGTCGCGGCCGAAATCCTCGAAGTTCCGCTGGCTCGCGTTGCGATAGAAGGCGTTGCGGTTCTCGTTGTAGTGCGCCGCGAGACTGATGAAGTCGCCGTTCTCGAAGTCCTTGCGGACCATGGCGTTGAACTGCTTCTTCTCGAGGTCGCCCGGGCCCTTGAACTTGTCGTACTTCTGGTAGGAGGCGGCGAAGAACGAGCGGATGCCGGATTCGCCGTACTCGCCCGAATCCACGCGCAGGAAGCCGCGCCGGTAGTTCTCGTCACCGAAGGAAACCACGGCCTGTCCGCCGAATTCGTCCTGCGGCCGGCGCGTGCGGTAGGCCACGGTGCCGCCGGTCGCCGACGCCGTGGGGCTGTCCACGTCGGTGGTACCGAGGTTCACGTCCACGCGGTCGATCAACTCCGGATCGAGCATCTGGTTGGGATACAGCGCGTAGTTGCCGGAGTCGTTGAGCGGAATGCCGTCGAAGGTCACCGATACGCGCGAACCGTCGAAGCCGCGGATGCGCAGGTTTCCGCCCGAGGTGCCATAGGCATCCGAGCTCGTGAAATTCACGCCCGGGATCTGGTTGATGCTCTGGAACACGGTCTGGCCCGGCGTCTGCGTCTGCAGGTAGTCCGCCGTCAGCGAGACTTTCGATTTGGGCGCGGTCTGGTCGCCGACCAGGCCGATCTGCCGGACACGCGTGGCGCTGACCACGACTTCGCTCATGCTTTCTTCCACCGCCTCGGTGCCCGAGGACTGCGCGAACGCGGTTTGTGAAAGCCCTGCGCACGCGAGCGTCGCGGCGATCAGGGAATACTTGTGGAATCGGAGCAACATCGCTCCGTTGATGTTAGGCATGGGTGTCTCCGGTTTCTGACGCGGCCATCTGTGCGGCCCTGCGCGATTTGTGGAGTACACGTTAATGACATGACGCAGGAGTTACAACCGGAAACGGCGTGCACGCTGCGCGTGCGCAACACCCTGCGCTGCACGAAAAGCGGGATCGAGGAGAAACTCGGCCGAACGCTGTACGAATCTTGCGCATGCTAGCGCTAACTTCAGCGGCCGCCTCAGGCGGGAATCTTCGCTCCCGCAAGAGCTTGCGAAAAATGTCTGCGGCACAGCGGTACATAGCGCTCGTTGCCGCCGATTTCGATCTGGGCGCCTTCCAGTTCGGCGGTGCCGTCGGCCTTGACACGCACCACCATGATGGCCTTGCGGCCGCAATGGCAGATGGTCTTGATCTCGACCAGATTGTCGGCCCAGCCCAGTAGCTGCGCGCTGCCGGGAAAAAGCTCGCCGCGAAAATCGGTGCGCAATCCATAGCACAACACCGGGATGTTCATCTCATCCACCACGCCGCCCAACTGCTTCACCTGCAGCGGCGTCAGGAACTGCGACTCGTCGACCAGCACGCAGGCCACGGCGGCGCGCTGGTGCTCGCCCGAGATGTCCGCACGCATGTCCAGCGACGCATGGAAGTGCCGCGCCTCGCGCGCGATGCCGATGCGCGAGGCGATTCGGCCGCCGTCGCGCGAATCGATGCGCGCGGTGTAGAGCAGCGTGCGCATGCCGCGCTCCTCGTAGTTGTGGCTGGCCTGCAGCAGCGCGGTGGATTTACCCGCGTTCATGGTCGAGTAGTAGAAGTAGAGCTTGGCCATCGGCGACTAGATGAGCTTGATCTCCCGCAGGCGCTCCTGCAGGAAGTCGTGCGCGGTGATGGGCACGGGAAACTGGTCGGGGTGCTGCGCGTCCACGCACTGCGGCAATGTCTCGATGAGGAAATCCGGGTTGAAGTGCAGGAAGAAGGGCAGGGAGTAGCGCGCCTTGCTGGCGCGTTCGCGCGGCGGATTCACGACCCGGTGCGTGGTCGAGCGCAGCCGGCCGTTGGTCAGGCGTTGCAGCATGTCGCCGACGTTGCACACCAGCGAGCCTGGCGCCGGGTTGATCGGCAGCCACTCCCCCTTTTTCGAGAGCACTTCCAGCCCCGGCTCCTCCGCGCCCAGCAGCAGCGTGATCACGTTGATGTCCTCGTGCGCGCCGGCGCGCACCGAGGGCGTGGGCTCGGGCGGCATGGGCGGATAGTGGATCACGCGCAGCACGCTGTTGCCGTAGTTGACCTTGTCGTCGAAGTAGTTCTCCGGCAGCCCGATGGTGCGCGCGATGGGCGCGAGCAGCCGGCGACCCAGCGCATCGAAGGCCTCGTACAGCGAGAGCGTGGATTCGCGAAAGCCCGCAATGCCCTCCACCCAGATGTTAGGCGCCATGTCCCGCGCGTAGCGATGGCCGGGCGGCAGCTCGCGGCCGACGTGCCAGAATTCCTTGAGGTCGTGATGCCTGGCGCCCTTGGCGGTCTCGATGCCGAACGGCGTATAGCCGCGCGCGCCGCCGCCGTTGGGCAGCTGGTAGCGGCGCTTTTCGGCGTCGGGCAGCGCAAAAAAGCGCCGGAAACACGCCAGGCACTGATCGATGACTTGTTTGTCGATGCCGTGATTCTGGATGATGACGAAGCCGTACTCCGCGTACGCCGCCGCGAGGTCATGCGCGAAGTGCGCTGCTGCGGCGGCGCGGGCATCGAGTGTTGGAACGGCGTCGGACATCGAGGGCTATTGTGCCTACCCCCCGTGGGATGTAGAAGTCGGCCATGGCTGGCATACAGTGTGCGGGCGCGGTGCTCATGGTTCGCCCGAAGCACTTCGCATTCAATGTCGAGACCGCCTCCAGCAATCGCTTCCAGCACCCGGGTAGCTCGGACCAGACCGCCTTGCAGGCGCAGGCGGAATTCGATGCCTTTGCGGCGGCGCTGGCCGGCGAAGGCATCACCGTGTGCATCGCGCCGGATTCCGATGTGCCGCCCAACCCGGACGCGATCTTTCCGAACAACTGGGTCAGCTTCCACGCGGATGGCACAGTGGTGCTGTATCCCATGCAGGCGGTGAGCCGCCGCGCCGAGCGTCGACCGGAAGTCATCGACGCGGTGGTGCGCGACACCGGCTTTCGCATCCGGCGCACGCTGGACCTGACGCATCACGAACGCACCGGGCGATTCCTGGAAGGCACGGGCAGCCTGGTGCTCGATCACGTGGCGCGCGTCGCCTATGCCTGCCGCTCGCCGCGCACCGACGAGCGCGTGGCGCGCGAATGGGCCGAGGCCATGGGCTACGAGCTCGAGATCTTCTGGGCGCGCGATGCGCGCGGCACACCCATCTACCACACCAACGTGCTCATGAACGTCGGCACGCGCATGGCCGTGGTGGCGCTGGACAACATCGATGCCGACGACCGGCGGCGTGTGGCCACGCGGCTCGATGCCGGGCACGAGCTGCTGTCCATCGACGATGCCGAAATGCGCGCCTTCGCCGGCAACATGCTCGAACTCGGCACCTGGGATGAGTATCTCGGTGACATGCGCATCCTGGTCATGTCGGCTGCCGCGCAGCGCGCGCTGCCGGCGCACAAGTACGCCCGGCTGTACGCCTCGGTGGATGCGGTGCTCGCGGCGCCCGTCGACGTCATCGAACGTCACGGTGGTGGCAGCGTCCGTTGTATGCTGGCCGAAGTCTTCCTCGGCTGAACTTTCCCGCATGGACTTCTTCCTGAAGGTGCTCCTGGCCTATCTGCTCGGCTCCGTGGTCGGCAGCCTCATCGTCGGCCGGCTGCGCGGCGGCGTCGACATCCGCAAGCTCGGCAGCGGTAACGCGGGCAGCACCAACGCGCTGCGCACCCAGGGTCTGCGCTTCGGCATCTGGGTCATCGTCATCGACGTGGCCAAGGGCTGGATCGCCGCCGCGCTAGTTCCCGGGGTTGCGATTCCCGGCGTCGTGGCCACCGCGGGCACACCGGCCCTGTGGCTGCCCGCGAGCTGCGCGTTCGCGTCCATCTTGGGACACGTGTTTCCGGTCTGGCATGGATTCCGCGGCGGCAAGGGGGTGGCCACCTTGGTCGGCGCGTACGCCGGGCTCGATGCCCTGCTGCTGTTGCCGCTGGTGGTGAGCTGGCTGGCCGTGGTCATGGTTTCCGGGTTCGTCGGCCTCTCCTCGATCGCCGCCGCGATGGCGGTGCCCGTCTATCTATTGCTGCGCGACGGCGCGCGCATGACGCCGGTGATGGGCTTCGCGCTCGCCTGCGCGCTGCTCGTGGCGTACACGCACCGCGGCAACGTGCGCCGCATGCGCGCCGGCACCGAGAACCGCGCCCGCAAACTCTGGCTGTTCGGTCGTGGGCGTGAAAGCTGAGGCCGAACTACCGCTGCCGCAGCAGGTGTTCCAGCGCCTGGACGACCGCGAGTTCCGCTCCGGCGAGGCGCTGGCCGCGGAGCTGGCGGTGACCCGCGCCGCGGTGTGGAAGGCCGTCGAGCAGCTGCGCGAGCTCGGTGTGGCGCTCGAGGCGCAGAGCCACAAGGGCTACAAGCTCGCCGCCGGTGTCTCCGCGCTGCACGCGGATCGCATCCTGGCGGCGCTGCCGCAGCGGCTGCGGGCGCGCATCGAGGCGCTGCTGGTGGAGTGGCAGCTCGAGTCGACGAATACGCGATTGCTGGAGTCGCTGCCGCCCGCCGCGGATTCTGCGTCCATCGTGCTGGCCGAACACCAGACCGGCGGGCGCGGCCGTCGCGGCCGTTCCTGGATCGCGCCGCCGGGCGGCGCCGTGTGTCTTTCCGTGGCCTGGCAGTACGCCGACCTGCCGGCGGATCTCTCCGCGCTCAGCCTCGTCGTGGGGATCGCCACGGTCGCGGCGCTCGAGCAATGCGGCATCGGCGGCGTGCGTCTCAAGTGGCCCAACGACCTCATCACGGCGCGCGGCAAGCTGGGTGGCATCCTCATCGAGATGCGCGCCGAGGCGGGCGGGCCCGTGCACCTGGTCATGGGCATCGGGCTCAACGTGCGGCTCGACGAGCAGGCGCGCGCCGCGGTCGGCGCTACCGGCAACGTCGCCGACGATCTGACCTCACAGGGCCGCAGCGTGCCCGACCGCAACACGCTGGTCGCCGCCATCCTGGCGAACCTGCTGCCCGAGCTGCAGGCATTTCCGCGGCACGGGCTCACGCCGCATCTTGCCGCGTGGAATGAATGCGACGCGCTGCATGATCGCGAAGTGCGCGTCGAGAACCTCGGCGCAACCACCCGCGGTATCGCGCGCGGCATCGATGCGCATGGCGCGCTGCTGGTGGAGACCCCCGGCGGCGTGCAACGCTTCATTTCCGGAGAAGTCACCGTGCGGGCGGAATCTTGAGCATCCTGTTGGTCGATATCGGCAATACGCGCGCCAAATGGGCGGTGCTGCGCGGCTCGCGCCTGTCGCGAGGGAGAGCGGTGCCGCATCGCGCGGGCAATGCCGGCCTGCGATCGCTGGTGCGCAGCGCACCGCGCGACGTGTCACGCGTGATCGCCGTCTGCGTGGCCGGCGCCGGGCGCGAGCGCGCGCTGGCCGGCGCGGTGCGCGCGCGCTTCGGACTGCGCACGGAATTCATCCGCTCGACGCGATCCGCCGCGGGCGTGCGCAATGGCTACCGGGACGTGTGGCGCCTGGGGGCGGACCGCTGGCTGGCCGTGATCGGCGCGCACCAGATCGCCGGCGCGCGCGATGCGCTGGTGGTCAGCATCGGCACCGCGCTCACCATCGATGCGGTGCGCGGTGACGGCCGCCATCTCGGCGGCGCCATCGTGCCCGGACCGCGCACCATGGTGGCGAGCCTGCTCGCGGGCACGAACGGAATCCGCCGCCGCGCCAGGGGAGCGCACGCCAGTGGAGGCTCGTCGCGCAGGTTGTTCGCCGCCGACACCGCGAGCGCGCTGGAGGCCGGCGCCGCCTTCGCGGCCGCCGCGTTCATCGATCGCGCGGCCGAGGAAGCCCGGGTCGAATTCGGCAGGCGCCCGCTGCTGCTGCTGACGGGAGGCGCGGCCGGCGGCTCCGCGCCCTATATAAAGAGTGCCGTGAAGCCCGTGCCGGACCTGGTGCTGCGCGGGCTCGCGGTTCTGGCGCGCGGCTAGCCTGCTACACTCGCGCCTCGCGTGCGTGTCGCCTTCTTCCTGCTGCTGCTGGTCAATCTCGCGTTCTTCGCGTGGTCGCAGTGGCTCGCGCCGAAAGAGGCCACGCTTCCTGTCTCGCCGCCGGTCAACGCGCCGCGCCTGCAGCTCGCGAGCGAAGCCACGGCGGTGCCGGTGGGCGCCGATGGTAGCTGTGTGACGGTCGGGCCTTTCGCAACCCCCGAGCTCGCCGCGCGTGCGCGCCAGACGCTGACCGACAGCGGCTACGTGTCGGTGCCACGCCAGGTGGCCACGACCGAGCCCGACGGATTCTGGGTGTATCTGGAGAGCCCATCGACGCTGGCCGCCGAGCGCCGCCTGCTGGATCGGCTCAACAGGGGCGGCATCCGCGAAGCGCAGGCCGTGGGCGATCCCGGCTCCCGCAAGATTTCGCTGGGGATTTTCAGCGACGAAACGCGCGCCGCCTTGCAGTCGGAGAAGGTGGCCAGGCTCGGCCTCCTGCCGCAGATCCTGGCGCGCGAAAAAGCCGGCAGCAGCATCTGGCTGGATCTCACCCTGAAGACCGGGGCGCCGCCGCTCGAGGGGCAGAAATTCCAGGCTGGCGATGCGGAGCTGGAATTCAGGCCGTGTCCGGCTCCGGCTCGTCCCGAGGATTCCTGATCAGGCGGCTCAGCAGGAGCCGTGCCTTCTCCCAGTCGCGCTGCACGGTGCGTTCGGAGACCACGCGTAGCTGCGCGATCTGACCAAACGACAGCCCGCAGAAGAACTTCAGGTCCACGCATTCGGCGAGCCGTGGCTCGATGACCGCGAGCGATTCGAGCGCATCGCTCAATGCTTCGATCTTGACGGTCTGCGCGTCTTCGGCGGCATGCGGCAGCTCCGCGGGCAAGGTCGCGATGTCGAGCTGCCCACCGCGTTTCTGCGCGCGGTGGCTGCGGAGGTGATCGATGATCAGCCCGCGCATGGCGCGCGCCGCGTAGGCGATGAACTGCCGCGGATCCTCGAACGTGACCGCGTCGCGATCACGGATGTTGAGAAAGGTCTCGTGCAGCAGCGTGGTGGCGCCGAGCGGCACCGCCGAGCCGTGGCGCAGCTCCCGGTGCGCGCGGCGGTGCAGCTCGCCATAGAACGCGGCGAACAGGCCTGTAAGGGTGACATCGTCTCCCAGCTTTCCGGCCTGCAATGTCCGGATGAACGGGTTTTCCGTCACGGCGGCGACCTCCCAATCTCAGGTTACCTGTTCGCGCAGACGTAGATGTGAGTACCGCGAGGACTGCCGGAAGTTCCTTGCGACGTCCATGTCGGGAATGGCACGCGAATTCCGATAGATATCCGGGGGGCTCGTCGGCCGGGCCCTGCCAGGCGCGAAATGTCGGCTCGCCGTGTCGGCTTCGCTCGCCGGAATGCGATTGGCTGAGCATGGGTGTGTTGCTTTTGCGCGCATTGCCGGACCCCGGCAATAGCGCCGAGTACTTTGCTGCGTCTCGAATCTGGGCGCCGGGCCAGGCCTGCGTCATCTGGGGGCGTGCGCGGCGGTCCGACTTCGCGCGTTATCCGGATGCGCTCTCGATCCGCGCGGTGTGGGGCGGCCGGCAGTATTGCGAGGTGAACGGCCGCGGCGTCGCCGTGGACGACGACAACTTCCTGATCCTCAATCAAGGTGTGCGCTGTGCCACGCGCATCGATTCGCCATACCCCGTCGAGTCGCTGACGATCTGCTTCCAGCCGGACGTCGAGCGCGCGGCGGGCGAAAGCTTTGTCGAGAACCTCCAGCCGCACGATGGCCTGGTGAGCCCGGTGTTGCGCTTCATCCGCGCGCACCTGGCGCGCGGCCTCACCGACGAGGGCTGGTACGAGGAACAGCTCGTCTTCCTGCTGGAGCGCATGCGCCTCGGCCGCCGCAAGCTGCTGGAGCATGTCGACGGGCTCGATTTCATCCGTCCCGCGACGCGCCGCGAAGCCTGCCGGCGCATCGGGCTGGCGACCGACTATCTACACACGCACTACGCGCGGGAGATCAGCCTGGCGACGCTGGCGCGCATCGCCTGCCTGTCCAAGTTCCACTTCCTGCGACTGTTCACGCTGATCCACGGCGTCACGCCGCACAGCTACCTGCAGCGCAAGCGGGTGGAAGTCGCGGTGCGGCTGCTGGAGACGACACGCCTGAGCGTGAGCGAGGTCGCCGCCAGCGCCGGGTTCGCGTTCGAATCGACGCTGCTGCGGCACGTGCGGCGCGAAACGCGGCTCTCGCCGCGCCAACTGCGCAATCGCGCCGCGGAATTCGCAACCCCGGCCTGAAGAATTCGCAATCGCTGCACGATCGAGGTGTGAGGCTGTCGCTAACGTAACCACATCGTATTGCAGGAGAGATCGCGATGTTGTTAGCCATGTCCATTCGCCGTGCGTTGCTTGCCGCCACGGCCGCCGGCGCATTGCCGGTTGCGTATGCCCAGGCGCCGGCGCCGGCCGAAGCGCTGGAAGAAGTCGTCGTCACCGGTTCGATCCTGCGGCGCACCGACGCCGAGACGCCCTCACCGGTGAGCGTGATCAGCGCGGCGCAGCTCGAGCAGCGCGGCATCAACACGGTCGCCGAGGCGATACAGCGCATCCCATCGAACAACGCCGGCACCATCGCGCAGGGCTGGAATACGGGTTCGAATTTCGCGGCGGGCGCGACGGCGCCGGCCTTGCGCGCATTGACGGTGCAGGCCACCTTGTCGGTGGCCGACGGGCTGCGCATGGCGCCCTATCCGGCCGCCGACGACGGCCAGCGCAATTTCGTCGATCTCAACACCATTCCCGCGGGCATCATCGAGCGCATCGAAGTGCTGCGCGACGGCGCCTCGTCCACCTACGGCGCGGATGCCATCGCCGGCGTGGTCAACGTCATCACCAAGAAGGAAATCCAGGGACTGCACCTCGGCGCATCGAGCGCGTTGTCCGAGGAGGGCGGCGGCGACGAGCAGCGCTTCGACGTGACCTGGGGAGCAGGCTCGCTCGAAAGTGATGGCTACAACTTTTACATCGGCGCCGAATACCAGAAGCAGGACGCGCTCTGGGCGCGCGATCGCGGCTATCCGTTCAATACCCTCGATCTGACGCGCAAGTGCGGCCCCTCGGGCAGCTGCATGATCAATCGCAATCGGAACGGCGTGACGGCGGAGCTCGTGGATCAGAACCCCGCCGCAAGCTTCAACGGGTTGTTCGCGATTCCCGGCGTCGCCCTGGTGCGCCCGCTCTCCAATCCCGACGCGTTCGATGCTACGGGTGCGCCCGTGGGTACGGGCCGCTACAGCCTGCTGAACGGAGCCGCCGGTTGCAGGCAGTGGAAGACCATCACGATCGAAGCCGCGCAGTCGGCCACCTCGCCGCTCACCACCTGCGAGGTCGACGTGCAGAATGCCTATCAAGGTCTGCTGCCCGAAGTGGATCGCGCCGGCGTGTCGATGCGGTTCACGAAGAATGTCTCCGACGACACGCAGTTCTACGCCATGGCCAACTTCTACAAAACGGACGTGTCCGCGTCGATCCTGCCGATCGGCTTCAATGGCCGCCCGACGTTGCCGCGACCCCAGGGCCTGGCCAACTACAACGTGATCCTGCCGGTCTACGTGTGCGCGGGCGGCATCGGCACACCCGACGGGTTGAATACAGGCTGCGACGCCACCAACGGCTCGCTGAATCCCTCCAACCCGTACGCCGCCGCCGGGCAGCGCGCGCAGGTCCTGCTGGCCTCGCCATTCGAGCGCACCATCGACACCAGCTCGCGGGCCTTGCGCGGCGTGGCGGGCGTGGACGGTTCCTTCGCCGAAGGCTGGCGCTACTCGTTCAACGTGACCGCCTCCGAAGTCGGGCTGCAGCGCGACGATGGCGGCAGCCTCATCCCGCAGAAGATCATGGACGTGGTCGCGCGCGGTACGTTCAACTTCTCCGATCCGGCCGCGACACCGCAGGACGTCTGGGACTACATCGCGCCCGTGAAGCGCACCCAGTCGACATCGCGGCTCTGGCAGCTCCAGGGCACGTTGTCGCACGAGATCGTGGAACTGCCGGGCGGGGCGCTGCAGGCCGCCGTGGGTGCGTCGTATCGCGAGGAATCGATCGATTCGCCGAGCGCGAATCCCGCCAACGACTCCGCGCCGTACACGCGCTATTACGGACTCAATGCCGTGGGCACCTCCGGCAGCCGCGAGGTGAAGTCGGCGTTCTTCGAGCTGGATGCGCCGGTGATCGAGCAGCTCGAATTCCTGGCCTCTGGCCGCTATGACAAGTACTCCACCGGTCAGTCAAACTTCTCACCCAAGCTGGGCCTCAAGTTCACGCCCATCGAGCAGCTCTCGGTGCGCGGCACCTGGTCGAAAGGATTCCGCATCCCGAGTTTCAACGAAGCGTTCGGCTTGCCGACCACCGGTTTCGTCACTCGCCAGGTGGATTGCGCGCAGTTCGCGGCCTACTGCGCCGCACACGGCGGCAACTCCTATGCGACCGGCCAGTACGCGCTGGGACTCACGCAAACCGGCAATCCGGAGCTGGATCCGGAAGAGTCCACTTCGTTCACGGCGGGCCTGGTGATCGCGCCCACCAGCAAGTTCAGTGTGACGCTCGACTACTGGAATATCGAGGTGGACAACCTCATCACCGGCGTGACCAACACGGGGGCAGCGGAGGAGGCGTATTACGCCAACAATGGCGTGGTCGATCTTCCGGGCCTCAAGGTGATCCCCGGAACACCGGATTCCGCATTCCCGAATGCGCTGCCGCAGCTCGGATTCATCCAGAGCTCGTTCACCAACCAGAACAAGGAGACGGTGAGCGGCATCGACGTGGGCGCGAATCTCACGTTGCCCATCGGCGAGCGCGTGACCTGGGTCACCTCGCTCGAGGCCTCGTTCCTGCAGAAGTACGAGCTCGAGACCGACGATGGCGCCGTGCTGCGCTACGAAGGCACGCTGAGCCCCTGCAACATCACCTCCTGCTCCGGCTCGCCGAAGTGGCGCGGCAGCTGGCAGAACACGTTCGAGATCGGCAATGCCAGCGTCACGCTGACGGGGTACTACACCAGCGGCTATGACACCGCGTCGCTCGACTTCGACGGTGTGAAGGGCGATTGCCTCGGCAATGCGGCCGCCGGCATCTCGACCGCCGCATATGTGGACGGCACGCCGGTCAACTGCAACACCAAGGCGACCTGGAATGCCGACCTGACGGCGCGATATCAGTTCCACGACAAGTACACGCTGTACGCGGATGTGCTGAACGTGTTCGACATCGCGCCGCCGTTCGATCCTTCCGCAGCCTACGGCATCTTCTCGTTCAACCCCGCGTGGGCAGGGCCAAACATCCTGGGTCGCTACTTCCGCATCGGAGCGAAGGTCGATCTGTAAAACGCATTGTGTTCCCGCAAGACTTGGCGGCTCCTTCGGGAGCCGCTTTTTTTTTGGAGGTGCCGGGTGAGGGAAGTGGGGATTAAGAGAAATGGGGACATTCTTCATTTCCTAGCAAAAGGGGACGCACCTCAAAGAGGTACGTCCCCTTTTGCCCGCTTGCGGGGAAATGAAGAATGTCCCCATTTCTCCTAATCCCCACTTCCCCCACCCGGCACCTTCATCGCGGATTCATCGTAGCCTGAGAATATTTCAGCCTTCGCGCGTGATCGCATTCACCCTTCTGCCACATGGCGGCTGATATGGTCGGGCGCATCGCAAGCTTCGTGGAGCTGAAGATGAAACCTCCGAGACACTTCCTGCTCGCGTCGGATTTCGACCAGACGCTGAGCCACAACGATTCCGGCTTCGAGCTGAGCGAGTTGCTCGGCGTGCGGAATTTCGAGCACAAGGTCGCGGGCCTCGCGCGCAGCCACCTGGTGCAGCAGGGCGGTGAGCTCGCCTATCTGATCCGCCACGATCCCGAGTACCGCGGCGTGCGGCGCGAACACCTGCTCGAAGCGGGGCGTCGCGTGCGGCTCAAGGGCGGCCTGCGCCCCTGCGTCGATATCCTGCGGCGCGGCGTCGATGGCAGCCGCTTCTCGTTCTACGTGGTGTCGGCCGCGCCGCGCGAAGTCGTCGTCTCCGCGCTCGAGGGCATCGTGCCGCCCGAGCACATCTTCGGCACCGAGTTCGACTACGACCCGCACACCGGCGAAGTGCGCGCCATCAATCGCGTGCGCGCCGGCTACGGCAAGGTGGCCGTGCTCGACGAGCTCGGCACACGGCTCGGCATCGCCCCCGACCGCACCATCTACGTGGGCGACGGCAGCTCGGACATCCACGTGATGCTGCACGTCAACAACGGCGACGGCTTCACGATCGCCGTGTCAGAGAATCGCCAGCTCGCGCGCATCGCGCGCAGCACCGTGCTCAGCGACAACGCCGGCAGCGTGCTCGTGCCGATTCTCGACCAGGTGCTCGGCCTGCGGGCGGCGCAGATCCGCGCGCACCTGGAATCCACCGGGCTCGTGATCGGCGAGTGGGAGAAGGCACGCACGGATCGCGTGCAGATCCGCGAGCTCGAACCGATTGCGGCTCCCGTCTGAGTGCGCGCCATGACCGAAGCGCTGGGGTGGATCGCGACCGCCGTCTTCGTGAGCTCGTACTTCTTTCGGCGTCCGGCGCTGCTGCGCGCCGCGCAGATGTTCGGCGCCTGCCTGTGGATCCTGTACGGGGCGATCATCGGCGCCATCCCCGTGGTGGTGGCGAATGGACTCGTGTTCGGGGCCGCGGCCTGGACGCTGATCCGGGCGCGGGCTGCCGCCGAGCCGCGCACGTAGGCCGGAATCTGCGCTGTTCGACGCATCGGCGGCGTCCGAATGGCGCCCGGCGGGCGGCGCGCCTAGAATCCGGGCGCATCCCGAAAAGCCGGCTTAGCTCAGTTGGTAGAGCACCTGATTTGTAATCAGGGGGTCGCGGGTTCGATCCCTGCAGCCGGCACCAAACCCACGATCCGATTCTCACCCTCTACTTGTCCGGCACCTCGAAATTCAGCGTGATCACGTGCGACACGCCTTTCGCCTTCGAGTACTTGCCCCCCAGAGTCACTGGCGTCAATTCGACTTCCACCCCGCCGCTCGCCGACTTCTCCACCTCGAACTTGACGCTCGCGGAAAGCTGCTTGAGCTTGAGGCTCGGTTGATTCTCCAATGCCTGGTGGATGTCCTCGGCCGCCTTGATGATTGCCTTGCTCAACTGGCTGCCAATTGCCTTGTCGGTGATGCCCTTGCGCGGCGGCGGAGGCACGAGCTTGAACGAGACGGTTTGCGACATCGCGGTCGAAATCGTGCTGCCGAGCGAGACCACCAGCAGCTTGAATTCGCCGTTGTTTTCTTCCTTGGTCACGGTCTCGAGCGCGACTTCTGCGGATTCGAATGCCGGCAAATCCGCGGGTCGCTTGTCGCTGATCTCCTGAAGCGCCTTGTTGATTTCCTTGACGACGGAATCGACGGAAATTTCTTGCGGCAGCTTGGGCGTGACGGCGCATCCGGCGAGTGCCATGGCCAGGAAGGTCGGCAGAACGAGGTGACGGAGTGTATGCATCGATCTATTCCTTCTTGTTAGTTCGATGTTCTGGAGAGGAGCCAAGCAAGCTTGGCGCCCTATTGAAAGTGTCACCTAGGGAGCAAATGACTCACCTGACGAAGTTCATTGTTGATCATCGGCCATCGCGCTCACCGGAATCCGTAACAACCTCTATGTGCCACTGCAGCATTGCGGATGCCATTCTCCTCGGCCGTCCGCGATGATCTGCTGGCAAGGAGATCCACGACATGGGCTGGAAGAACACGACCGCGCGATTTGGCTCCCTCTCCATCGCCATGCACTGGCTGATGTTCGCGCTGCTCGTCGCCGTGTACGCCTGCATCGAGCTGCGCACGCAGTATCCGCGGGGCAGCGACATCCGCGAGGCGCTGAAGACCTGGCATTTCATGCTGGGCCTGGCGGTCTTCGCGCTGGTCTGGGTGCGGCTGCTCGCGCGGCTCGCCGGGCAGATTCCTCCCATCGTTCCTCAGCCATCGAAGCTGCAGATGCGCATCGCGCACCTGTTCGAATTCGCGCTCTACGTCTTCATGATCGGCATGCCGTTGCTCGGTTGGCTGATCCTGAGCGCGGACAACAAGCCGGTGCCGTTCTTTGGCCTGCAGCTCCCGGCCCTGATCGGCGCAAACGAGGCGCTCGCGAAGCAGCTCGAAGAAGTGCACGAGACCATTGGAACAGTGGGCTACTTTCTTGTCGGCATACACGGGCTCGCGGCACTGGCGCACCACTACATCAAGCATGACAATGCGCTCAGGCGGATGCTGCCCGCCTGGTGATCGGCGCCGGGACCTGCGCGGACTAACTTTCCTCCGGTGGCCGCACGTTTCTGAATGCGCGCCATAGCGCGAGGTCGTAGAAGATCTTCATGGCCGCGCCCACGTAGATGGGCAGGGCGAGCGAGCGAGTGGCCATCAGCATGCCGGCGAACGCCGGCGCCACCGCCCATCCCGCGAGTCGCACCAGGTGCGTCACGCCGGAAGCAACGGTGCGCTCTTCGGGCCGCACCACCGCCATGACATAGGACTGGCGCGTCGGCACATCCATCTCCACCAATGATTCGCGCAGCAGGAACAGGATGGCCGCGGTCTCGAAGTTCGGCATGAACGGCACGGTGAGCAGCAGCACGCTCGAGGGGATGTGCGTGTAGACCATGGTTCTCACCAGGCCGATGCGCCGCGCGAGCCACGCGGCCGCGAAATGCGAGCCCGCGTTGGCGAGGCGCGCGATGAAGAACAGCACGCCGATCTCGCTGGCGTCGACGCCGAAGCGCTCATAGAAGAAGTACGCGAGCAGCGCGGTGGTCAGGAAACCGCCGGCGACGCTGTCGATGGCGAAGAGCCCCGAGATCTTCGCGAGCGTGCGCCGGCTTTGCGGCGTGACACGGCGTCGCGTCTCGACGTGCCCGGACTCGATCGCGCGGCTGAGCCTGGAATACGCGAGCAGCGGCAGCACGCTCAGCGCGGCATAGATGAAGATCGTGGCGCGGTGCGCATCGCCCGGCGAGGCATGGAACGCGGCCTGCCAGATCGCGGGCAGCGTCGCAAGCAGCGAGCCGACGGCGTGGCCGAAGTCCTGCAGCACGTTGTACTTGGCGAACGTCAGCGTCCGCTGCGCGTCGGTGGTGGTCGCGGGAAGCGCGGCCTGCTCGATCACCAGCGCGGCGCCGCGATCGCGCCCCATGCCATTGACCATGCCGACGAACGCAGCCACGCCCAGTGCCCAGGGACTGGAGGTCGAAGCCAGCAGGCAGGCGCCGAACACGCTGAGCAGCGTGATGACGATCAGCGCCCGGCGACGCCCGAAGCGGTCAGCCCCGAAAGTCACCGCGGCGGTGGCCAGGGTCGCACCGGCCAGCCCTGACCCGATGAC
>DASTRL010000230.1:0-29862 GCA_035761265.1 Steroidobacteraceae bacterium | reverse complement strand
CGTTCCAGCACCCGCACCTTGAAGCCCCGGCGCGCGAGCAGCGCAGCGGACATGGCGCCGGACGGGCCGGCGCCGATGATCAGGACGTCGGGCGACACGTGCTCAGGGAACGCGCAGCGGCACCAGCACCACGGCGTTGCCACGGCGCACGGTCAGCACCAGCGTGCCGCCGCGCTTGGCGACTTCGCGCAGCTCGGCGAGATTGGCCACGTTGCGGCCGTTGGCGCCTTCGATGCGATCGCCGCTGCGCAGCCGCGCCAGGTCCGCGGCGCTGCGCGGCTCGATCGTGCGCACCAGCACGCCGCCACCATTGGGCGCATCGGCCAGCGTGGCGCCGACGAGGCCCGGATGGAGGGCGCCGGTATCGATGCTGCCGCTGCCGGCGCCCTTGCCGGCGACGCCCGTGGTCGGCGGCGGCTCGGTGATCACCGCGGTCACGTGCAGGGGCTTGCGATCACGGATCAGCGCCACGTCGAGCTTGTCGCCGACGCGCGTCAGGCCGATGGCATTGCGCAGCTCGCTGTTCGACTTGATGGGCTGGCCATTGATGCTGGTGATCACGTCACCCGCCTTGATGCCGGCCTTCTCGGCCGCCGAGCCTTCGGTCACTTGCGAGACCAGCACGCCCTGCGTGTTCGACAGGTTCAGCGACTTGGCCATGTCGGGCGTCAGCGAGTAGATGTTCACGCCCAGCAGTCCGCGCTTGACCGAGCCGTACTTGATCAGCTGGTCCATGATGCTGTGAGCCATGTTCACCGGGATCGCGAAGCCGATGCCGATGTTGCCGCCCGAACGCGACAGGATGGCGCTGTTGATGCCCACGAGCTCGCCGCGCAGATTGACCAGCGCGCCGCCGGAATTGCCCGGATTGATGGACGCGTCGGTCTGGATGAAATCCTCATAGCCGTCCGGGTTGATGCCCGATCGGCCGACGCCGCTCACCATGCCAAAGGTGGCGCTGTGCTGCAGCCCGAAGGGATTGCCGATGGCGACCACGTAGTCGCCCTGCTCGAGCTTGGCCGAATCGCCGAGCGGAATCTGGATGAGGTTTTCGGAGGGCACCTTGAGCACCGCGACATCGGAGGGCACGTCGCTTCCCACCACGGTGGCGGTCAGATCCCGGCCGTCCTGCAGGGTGACCGTGATCTCCGTTGCGTTATCAACGACATGCGCATTTGTAACGATGTACCCGTTCTTTGCATCAAAGATGACGCCGGAGCCTGCGCTCTGGAACTGCCGCTCGCGCGGGCCCATGTCGGGGATGTCGAAGAACCGGCGGAAGAAGGGGTCCTCGAGCAGCGGGTTCTGGGGCGCGCGCTCGCGGATGGTGCCGCGTGTGGCGATGTTCACCACGGCCGGCGCCACGCGTTTGATCATGGGCGCGAGCGTCGGAACCGGGGCCTCATCGAGAGGTTGGGCCGTGAGGCCGGGCAGCGAGACCAGCAGCCCCAGCGCGAGCGCGGCGGAAAGATTTTTGCAACGTCGGAACATGCGAGGAGGATACTCAAACCATGCTCAAGTTTCTCTTGTGGTGCCTGCTGCTCGTGATCTGCTGGCCGCTGGCCATCCTGGCGCTGGTGCTGTGGCCGCTGGTGTGGTTGCTGCTGCTGCCGTTCCGCCTGATCGGCATCGCGGTCGATGGCGTGTTCTCCCTGCTGCGCGCCCTCGTGATGTTGCCCGCCCGCGTGCTCGGCGGCGGCGCGCGTTAGCGGCGCGTGGATAGATAGCCGGCGGGAACGGCGCTTTCGCGGCCGGCAACGACGCGCGTCGGCGGTCAGTGCGCCTTTTGACCGCCGGGCGCAAACACGTCGACCGACAAGGTGACGGTGCGGGACTCACTGGGCGCGAGCGCCCCGACGCCGACCACCTTGCGCGCGACCTCCTCGCCGCGCTCGTTGCGGATCGACACCACCACCGAGTATTCCCACGACTCGACGCCTTCGGGATTGCGGAAATCCCCTTCGATGCGCAGCGCGGAAAAGGTCGACTCGGCCCGGCGCTCGATGACGGCCTTCGGGTCGAAGCGCAGGTGATGTTGGCAGCCCGGACAGACGCTGGCGCTCTCCAGGATCACTGACTTGCAGTGTGGACAGACCCGCGTCTTGCCGGGTGCCGCGAGGCGGCCGTTCATGCGCCGCTCAGTGCTTGGACTTTTCGTCCCAGCCGAACTCGGCCTGTCCGCGCATGCGCGAACCCGCCGCGACGATCAGCGAACCGGCCTTCAGATCGCCGATGAGCACGCCGGTCTGCAGCAGCTCCACCCGGGCCGCGGCGTTGATGTTTCCCGCGAGCTCGCCGCCGATGACCACGGTATCGGCCTGGACGCCGCCCGTGAGCTTGGCGCCGGGCTCGATGGTCACGTTGCCCTGCACGTGGACGTCGCCCTTGAAATTGCCGGCGATGCGCACGTGGCCGGCGCCTTCGATCTTGCCCTCGATGGTGAGGCCGGCGGAGATGATGGACTCGGTCCTGGGCGCATCCGCGCGCGATTGCGGCACGGCCGCCGGACGGGGAGCCGGGTCACCGACGGCGGTCAGGGTCGCCACTTTCTCGGGCGCCTTCATGACCCCCGGTTCCGATGCGGCCGACTCGCGGCCCGATTGATCTTTCCACAACGCCATATGAAACCTCCTGTTCCTGTATTGCCGCGACCATCCGCGAGCCGAGCAGTGGTAACTACACAGGCATCCGGGATGTGTCAAACGGGCGTCGGGGCAGACCTGATCTCAGGCCAGAGGGGGACAGGTCACGGGCAGTCCGCTGCGCGCCACAAAAGAGAACGCCGGCCAAGGGCCGGCGTCCATGAATCGAACGAGGGCAGCGAGTCAGGCGGCCTGGACTTCGATGCGGCGGGGTTCGGGCTTGGCGATCTTCGGGATCGTCAGCTCGAGCACGCCGTCCTTGAACTTCGCATTGATCTGGTCGGTGGCCACGTTCTCCGGCAGCGAGAACGTGCGCACGAACTTGCCACTGACGCGCTCCACGCGCGAATAGTGGCCTTCGTCGTTCTTCTGCTCGATGTTGCGCGAGCCGCGCAGCGCCAGAACGCCCTTTTCCGCGGTGATTTCGATGTCACCGGGCTTCACGCCCGGCAGGTCCGCGCGCAGCACGAACTGCTTGGGCTCCTCATGGATGTCGACCGCGGGCGTCCAGGACGCGACCGGGGCGGCGGCGGAATCGAAGGTCTGGTCGAGCTCGCGGCGCAGACGATTCAGCAGGCTCCACGGCTCGTAACGCACGACAGTCATGTTTCTATCTCCTTGGCAGGTGACGGGGCTAACTACCGGGAGGCTCCCGGCGATTTCCATGGCCGTGATCTGCGGACCTCGGCTGCCGATTCAAGTGGCTTGAAACAGGCCGTTTCGGGCCGATTTCCATTCACCTTTTTCACTGCATTCCTGCGCCGCCTGTGGACCTCGGGTGCAACAAGCTGTGGATGATCTGTTCGTAAGGGGTGGGGAGCCGGTGGACACAAGTTCTTGTGTCCGGCCCGATTCCTGCATCCGTCAAAAAGACTCGTATTGACAGCCGTCTCTGGCGGCAGAGAATGCCGTAACCGTATGATGCAAAACGATGTTTTGCACTGCAATTATGACAGAGATGTTTCTTGACGCGCCGATATCACGAACTTAGGCTCTCGACCCCAACACAAGATGTTGTGTCGCGCCATCGCGATGCCCTCTTGGTGGATTGGGGAGCCGGGGAGCGGAATGGGGGCTGTCTGACAGCGGCCTCTCAAATAAAGACGCATTGACCTGCAAGAACTGCAGGCAATGGGTCTGCCTTTTCTCCGGTTCGGGCTTTGGGGTCGGCAAACAGTCCGAAGAACTTCGGGGGACAGGTACCCATCCATGAACAGCGTGGTCAAACTCGAGCACAAAGACGTCGACGCCATTCCTTTCCAGGAAGCGTCGCTCGACATCTGGGACAAGAAATACCGCTTGTCCGCCAAGGACGGCACACCCGTCGACAAGACCATGGACGACACGTACAAGCGTGTCGCCCGCGCCCTGGCCGACGTGGAACACGAGCCGGTGCGCGAACATTGGTATGAGCGGTTCCTCTGGGCCCTGCGCCGCGGCGCAATACCGGCCGGACGGGTCACTTCGAACGCGGGGGCCCTCGATCACAAGCCGGCCACCTCCACCATCAATTGCACGGTGTCCGGAACCATCGGCGATTCGATGGACGACATCCTCAACAAGGTGCACGAGGCCGGCCTCACGCTGAAGGCCGGCTGCGGCATCGGCTATGAATTCTCGACCCTGCGGCCGCGCGGCGCGTATGTCTCGGGCGCCGGTGCCTATACCTCGGGCCCGCTCTCGTTCATGGATATCTACGACAAGATGTGCTTCACCGTGTCGTCGGCCGGCGGCCGCCGCGGCGCGCAGATGGGCACGTTCGACGTGGGTCATCCGGACGCCATGGAGTTCATCCGCGCCAAGCGCGAGAACGGCCGGCTGCGGCAGTTCAATCTCTCGCTGCTCGTCACCGACGAATTCATGCAGGCGGTGCGCGAGGACAAGGACTGGAACCTGGCGTTCCCGCTGTCGAAGAAGGAATTCGACGCCGAGCAGCACAAGCTCGACGGGCCCGGCTTCATCTGGCGCGAGTGGCCGAATCCGCAGAACTATGTATCGCGCGACGACGGCCTGGTGTGCTGCAAGATCTACAAGACGCTGCCGGCGCGCCGCATGTGGGACGTCATCATGTCGTCCACCTACGATTTTGCCGAGCCGGGTTTCATCCTCATCGACAAGGTCAATGAGATGAACAACAACTGGTGGTGCGAGAACATCCGCGCCACCAACCCCTGCGTGCCCGCCGACACCTGGGTGCAGACCAGCGAAGGCCCGCGCCAGGTGGCCGAGCTCATCGGCCGGCCATTCCAGGCGCGTGTCGATGGAGCGGATCACCCGAGCAGCGCCGAAGGTTTCTTCCGCACGGCGGTCAAGCCGCTGGTGAGCCTGACGACGACGGAAGGCTTTTCGCTGCGCCTCACCTCCGATCACCGCGTGCGCCGCATCTCGACGCTGACCCGCTGGCGGCTGGCCACCGAGTGGTGCGCGGCCGGCGACCTCAAGCCCGGCGACAAGGTGCTGCTGCAGGATCATCGCCAGGGCGCCGCGTGGGCCGGCCAGTACGGCACGAACGAGGGCTACCTGATGGGCCTGCTGGTCGGCGACGGCCACATCACCGAAGCCGGCGCCGAGCTTTGCGTCTGGGCGCGCCCGGCCGTGGGCAACAGCGACGTGGGCATGGGCGGGCCGAACTCCGTCATGGCCGCGGCGCTCGATTCGGCGCGCCGCTTCAATGCCGAGTTCAGCGGCTGGCGCGAAGTCGGCCGGCGCGGCGAGTTCCGCCTCGGGATGTCGGCGATCAACGATCTCGCCCACGAGCTCGGCGTGCGCCCCGGCCGCCAGACCGTCACTCCCGCCATCGAGCGCGGTTCGAGCGAGTTCTACCGCGGTTTCCTGCGCGGCCTGTTCGACTCCGAGGGCAGCGTGCAGGGCACGCAGGCCAAGGGCGTGTCGATCCGCCTCGGCCGCTCGGATACTTCCATGCTGGAAGGCGTGCAGCGCATGCTGCTGCGCCTCGGCATCGCCTCGACCATCTACCGCAACCGCGCGCAGCCGGGCCTGGTGATCACGGGCGAAAACGTCGCACGCTTCCACGAGGTGGTGGGTTTCTCGGACACCGTGAAGCGCGGGCGCCTCGCGGGCCTGCTGGGAGCCTACAAACGCACGCTCAACCGCGAGCGTTTCGTCGCGACCGTCGACAGCATTCGCGCCGATGGCTTCGAAGATGTGTACGACGTGCAGATCCCCGGCATCAACGAGTTCGATGCCAACGGCCTGCACGCGCACAATTGCGGCGAGCAGCCGTTGCCGCCCTACGGCTCGTGCCTGCTGGGCTCGGTGAATCTCACCCGCTTCGTGAAGAACGCATTCACGGATTTCGCCGAGTTCGACTGGAACGAGTACCGCGAAGTGGTGAAGGTGTTCACGCGCATGCTCGACAACGTGGTCGAGGTCAACGGCCTGCCGCTGCCGCAGCAGCGCGAGGAGATCCTGCGCAAGCGTCGCCACGGCATGGGCTTTCTCGGCCTGGGCTCGACCATCACCTGCCTCGGCATGAAATACGGCGCCGAGGATTCCATCAAGTTCACCGAGGACGTCTCGCGCGAGATGGCGGTGGCGGGCTGGGAAGCCGCGCTGGATCTCGCCAAGGAGAAGGGCCCCGCGCCCATCATGAAGGAGGAGTTCACGGTCACCCCCGAGATGCTGCGCAAGCGTCCCGAGATGAAGAAGGACGGCTGGAAGGTCGGCGACCTGATCCCCGGACGCATCCTGCACGCGCGCTACAGCCGCTACATGCAGCGCGTGGCCGAGACCGCGCCCTGGCTGGTCGACCAGCTCGCCAACGTGGGCGCGCGCTTCACGCACCACACCTCGATCGCGCCCACCGGCACGATCTCGCTGTCGCTCGCCAACAATGCATCGAACGGCATCGAGCCTTCGTTCGCGCACCACTACTTCCGCAACGTCATCCGCCCCGGCAAAAAGACGAAGGAGAAAGTCGATGTCTTCTCATTCGAGCTGTTGGCCTATCGCGAGCTCATCAATCCGCGTGCGATGCCGAATGCAACGAACTCGGCCGAACAGCTGCCGGACTATTTCACCACGGCAGACGACATCACCCCGAAGGAGCACGTCGACATCCAGGCCGCAGCGCAGAGGTGGGTGGACAGTTCCATCTCCAAGACTGCGAACGTGCCTACGGATTACAAGTACGAGAGCTTCAAGGACATCTACCTGTACGCCCACGAGAAGGGCCTGAAGGGCTGCACCACGTTCCGCTTCAACCCGGAAGCCTTCCAGGGCGTGCTCGTGAAGGAAGACGACCTCAGGAACACCACCTACGTGTTCACGCTCGAGGACGGCACCGAGATCTCGGCCAAGGGCGACGAGGAGATCGAGTACGACGGCGAGAAGCACACCGCGGCGAATCTCTTCGATGCGTTGAAGGAAGGTTATTACGGCAAGTTCTAGCCGGCCTGCCTGGCTGCAGAGAACTGGCCCGAGGACATGAAAATGGCTGCCATCAAGATCGACAAGAAGATCGCCAAGTACCGCGTGCAGAAGCCGGCCCAGGAAGAAAATCCGGTGGTCGCGAGCGGCACGCCCGCCGACGTGCTCAGGTTCGAGCCCTCGGTCGAGATGACCAAGGGCAAGGACGGTCGCGCGGCCAAGGTCGTGCGCATGACCGAAGAGGTGCAGCGCCCGGAGCTGCTGATCGGCGCCACCTACAAGATCAAGACGCCGGTGTCGGACCACGCGATGTACGTGACCATCAACGACATCGTGCTCAACGAGGACACGCCCTACGAGCAGCGCCGGCCGTTCGAGATCTTCATCAACTCGAAGAACCTCGATCACTTCCAGTGGATCGTGGCGCTCACCCGCATCATCTCCGCGGTGTTCCGCAAGGGTGGCGACGTCACGTTCCTGGTCGACGAGTTGAAGGCCGTCTTCGATCCGCGCGGGGGATACTGGCAGGCGGGCGGCAAGTTCATGCCGTCGATCATCGCCGAGCTGGGGTATGTCATCGAGAAGCACCTGCAGACGATCGGTCTGCTCAAGAAGCAGGAGCCCGATGAGCATGCGCAGAAGCTGATCGCCGAGAAGAAGGCTGAGTTCGAGGAAAGGACCCGGCAGACCGACGCATTCGCCAAGTCGCATTTCCCGGAAGGGGCGCAGTTGTGCGCCAAGTGCAGCACGGCTGCCGTCGTCATGATGGACGGCTGCATGACCTGTCTGAACTGCGGCGACTCGAAGTGTGGCTGAGTAGTTAGGGATCCGCGGGGAGGCATTTTACGCGTACTTGCGCCGGGTTCCCCGCCCGGCTCCAAGATCCCGGATGGGACTGTGGTACGCGCCTTTACAAGGCAGTCGCGAGGCTGCCTTGTTTTTCGGCAGGGGGCAGGAGAGGGCCGACGGCCATGTCGGCGGACGCCGGCTCTTGAGGCGTCCGCGTGGCGACGCGCGATCCCGCCCGTCGCCGACGCATGCCGCGGAATGCGGCGGATATCGCGGCAGGCCGCGACCTCCCACACTGCGCCCCATCCAGTTCACCTCGGGGCGCCCATGCACAAGCTTGGTTCCACCTTCGCCGCGATCGGCTGCACGCTGCTGCTGGCGGCGCTGGCGTATGGCGCCGCGCCCACCTCCAACAAGTGGCGCATCGAGCTCGACGGCCAGGCGCTGACCGACGGCAACCTGCAGTTCCGCGTGACGCCGCGCCAGGGCGAGCCGATCGACGTGGTCGCCAGCATCCGCAGCGGCCGCGCCGAGAACAATGTCGCCAGGGACGTGCGCGACGCGTTCGCCGCGAAGCTGGATCCGCAGCGCTACAGCGTCGAGGTCGACGACGGCGAGGACATCCTGATCAAGAAGAAGGATGGCCAGCCGGATTTCGCGCTGGAGTTCGTCGAGTCGAACGTGCGCAACGTGAACATCAAGGTCGAGGGCGAGTAGGCCACGACCGTACCTCATCGTGCGCCCCGGAATGTGCCGGGGCGCGCCGGCCAGGAGCCCGCCATGCGCATCCGAGCCTTGCCGTGGATCGCCGCCCTCGTGGCGGCGTCCTCGTTTGCGGCTGCCGCGCCACCGCTGGCCGGTGTGTGGAACATCGCGGCCAGCGGCTCGGCCGCATCGAGCGGTGATCTCGAGTTCCGCGTGACCACGGCCGACGGCAGCGACCCGGTGAGCATCACGGTGCCGGTGATCGCGGGTGCCAGCGAAGACCAGGTGGCGCGCACCATCCGCCGGACGCTGGGTTCGCAGCTCCCGCGGAATCGCTACCGCGTCGAGCTGGGCGAGGCGGGCAACGTGCTGGTCAGCGACTCGCGCGGCCGGCCGGACTTCTCGCTCGAGCTGGTCGACTCCGGCATCGACAACCTGCGCATCGCGGTGCAGAGCGTGACACCCTCGGCCGCCCCAACCGTGCCCGCACAATCGGTGCCGGCCGAAACGCCGCCGGTCAATCCGCCCGCGAACGCCGTGCCGGGCAATGCGGCGCCGCCGGCGAAATCCGGGCCACCGGGGGCGATCTCTCCGCCGCCGCGGGTGCCCAGCGGCGACATTCCGGTGCCCTCACCGGGTCCGGCCACGCAGGCGCCGTCGCCGGCGATGCCCGTGCCGGACCCGATCCGGGTGCCGGCCCCGGCGCCGGCCGTGCCAAGCCCGGATGCACCGGGCCCCGACGGCACCCCGACCCCGCCACCGGAGTCGACGCCGCCGATGGGATCGGAGCCGCCGAGTGCGCCGGGCGGAGCTGGTGCGTCGGCCTCCGCGCCGCCGGGTAGCTAGACTCACCGCAGCCGTCGAAGCCGGGCGCCGGCGAGCCCGCGACGGGAAAGTCTTCCTTCTGGTCGCGCCGGCTGCTAGCGCATAAGCTGCCCGCATGGAGCACCTCACCGAGAAGGTCTACGAGTGCACGCTCGCGGTGGAGGCGCACATGGTCTGCGATCTGCTGTCGCAAGCCGGCATCTCGGCGCGCGTCGACGGGGAATTCCTGCAGGGCGCGGGCGGCGAGCTGCCATTGGGCAACCTCGTCAAGGTGCGCGTGGACCCCGCGCGTGCGGCCGAAGCACGCGAGGTGATTGCCGAGTGGGAGCAGCAGCAGCCCGAAGAGCCCGCCAGTGCGCCGCTGCAGCGCAGTTCCCGTGTCAGGTCGCCGCTGTGGTTCATGGCGGGTCTCGTGGTGGGCGCCATGCTGGTGGCATTCGCGTTTCGCAACGCGCGCGGCGACTACGACGATTTCGATCGCAACCATGACGGGCGCATCGATGCGCGCTGGATCTTCGACTTCAGCGGGGCGGCAAATCGCTACGAGCAGGACGATGATTTCGACGGCCGATTCGAGTGGCAGATGGAGGCCGACGATGGCGTCTTTACGCGCGCCGTGCTCGACGCCGATTTCGACGGCCGGCCGGAGCAGGTCGCGCACTACGTGAACGGCGTGCTCGCGAGCACGGACTTCTACCATGGAAGCGGCGGACGGATCGTGAAGCGCCAGTTCTTCGAGGCGGGATTGCTCGCTTCCGCGGAATTCGACGATGACGGCGATGGTGTGTTCGAGCGGCGCGTCGAGTACGATGCGCACGCCGAGCCGCGGTTGTAGGACGTCTCCTAAATTCACACGCGCCGCGCGGCGATACAGCGGTCTGCCGGCGCGGCGCAAGCTTCATCACCGTCGGTGACGGACTACATCCGCATCGACTTCGTCAGCCAGGGGTATCCGAATGAGCCCGACCAAGATCGTTGCCATCGTGTTGATCATCGCCGGCGTGCTGGGATTGGCGTACGGCCGCTTCACCTACACCAAGGAATCGCACGATGCGAAGGTGGGGCCCATCGAACTTTCGGTGAAGGACAAGGAAACGGTGAACATTCCGCAGTGGGCGGGCATCGGCGCCATCGTCATTGGCGCGGGGTTGCTGCTCGCGGGCGGGCGCCGCGCCTGATCGGGACCGGCCTGATCGGGACGGGAAAGGGCCGCCGGGCATAACTTTGTTAGCCGGTGGTCCGTGTTGAGTGTGGGGCGGCCCGCCTTGTGGTGCGGGACCGCCCCCTGGTTCATCGCTCACGCATGACCCGCCACTCCAGGCGGGTTGGTTTCCACGAAGCGCAGCAGGTTGCCGAAGGGATCGCGGATCGCCAGTTCGCGTGCGTCGTAGAAGGTGTCGTGGATCGGTGGTGTCTGCCCGTGGAGTCTGGCTGCAAGTTCGCGGCGCAGGGCGTCGATTCCGCTCATGCGGAAATAGACGTCCGCGACGGGGCGTCCCTCGCCGAGGCCTTCGGTCGTGAGGTGCAGCTGCAGCCCGGCGCGTGAGACCTGTCCATAGAATGCGCGGCCACCTTCGCCTTCTTCGCTACCCCAGTCCCAGGCGAAGCCGAGCACTCCCACAGAAATCGTGGGCGGCGGCGCGCGACCTCACGCGCAGCACCGGCAACAGCTGGTGCAGTGATACGTCAGCGTTGGGCGCGGGTTCCGGAGGTGTGGTCTGCAGTTCGATCTTCGCTGCGAGCACGTTCCAGTTGCCGAAGCCGAACTGCCGGGCGACGATCTCCAGGCACTCGGCGTGCGACATGGGGACGTGTTTGGCGGCCAACGAGTCGTGCAGCGACTTCGCCATGGCCTTGGCTTGCAGATAGGTACGCATGTCAGATCCTCCGTGGCGCGCGGACATCGTCAGTACCTGAGGAAAATGGGGACATTCTCCGATTCCTAGCAAACGGGGACAGGCCTGCAAAGCGGCAAGCCGCTCGAGGCCTGTCCCCGTTTGCTAGGAAACGGAGAATGTCCCCATTAATTCTTGAGCTTGTAGCCGGTGCGGAACATCCAGGCGATGACCGCCAGGCAGATCAACATGAACGCGAGAGTCATGCTCACGCTCAGCACCACGTTCACGTCCGATTTGCCGTAGAAGCTCCAGCGGAAGCCGTTGATCAGGTACACGACCGGGTTGAACAGCGTGATCTTCTGCCACACCGGCGGCAACATCGACAGTGAATAGAAACTGCCGCCGAGGAAGGTGAGGGGTGTGACGATCATGGTGGGCACGATGCTGGTCTTCTCCCAGCTGTCTGCCCAGATGCCGATGGCAAAGCCCAGCAGGCTGAATGTCACCGACGTCAGCACCAGGAAGCACAACATCGCGAACGGATGCTCGATCTCGAACGGCACGAACAGGCGCGCGGTGATCAGGATGATGGTGCCCAGCATCACGGACTTGCTGGCCGCCGCGCCGACGTATCCGGCGAGCACCTCGACCACCGAGATCGGCGCGGAGAGCATCTCGTAGATCGTGCCCGCGAACTTCGGCATGTAGATGCCGAACGAGGAGTTGTTGAGGCTCTCGGTGAGCACCGTGAGCATGATGAGGCCGGGCACGATGAAGGCCCCGTAGGAGACACCATCGATGCTCACCATGCGCGAGCCGATGGCCGAGCCGAACACCACGAAGTACAGCGACGTCGTGATCACCGGAGTTGCAATGCTCTGGAAGATGGTGCGGAAGGTGCGCGACATCTCGAAGGTGTAGATGGCGCGGATGGCATGGACGTTCATGCGCGCGCCCTCACGAGACTGACGAAAATGTCCTCGAGCGAACTCTCCGCCGTGTGCAGGTCCTTGAACTCGATGCCCTGTTCGTTGAGCCGCCGCAGCAGCGGCGCGATACCGGTCTCGTTGGCCTGCGTGTCGAAGGTGTAGATGAGCTCGGTGCCGTCCTTGACGAGCTCCAGCGGCAGCCCGTCGAGCGCCGGCGGGATGGCGGCGAGCGCGTTCTGCAGGTGCAGTGTGAGCTGCTTCTTGCCAAGTTTGCGCATCAGGGCGGTTTTCTCCTCGACCACGACCAGTTCGCCCTTGTTGATGACCCCGATGCGGTCTGCCATCTCCTCGGCTTCTTCGATGTAGTGGGTAGTCAGGATGATGGTCACGCCGCGTTCGCGCAGCGACCGCACCATCTGCCACATGTCCCGGCGCAGCTCCACGTCGACTCCGGCCGTCGGCTCATCGAGGAACAGGATGCTCGGCTCGTGCGACAGCGCCTTGGCGATCATCACGCGCCGCTTCATGCCCCCCGAGAGCGTCATGATCCTGGAGTCCTTCTTGTCCCACAGCGAAAGATCCCGCAGCACCTGTTCGATGAAAGCGGCATTGCGCGGCTTGCCGAACAGTCCGCGCGAGTACTGCGTGGTGTTCCACACGGTCTCGAACATGTCGGTGGCGAGCTCCTGCGGCACCAGGCCGATCTTGGTGCGCGCGGCGCGGAAGTCGCGCGCGATGTCGTGGCCATCGGCCGTGATCGTGCCCACGGACGGCGTGACGATGCCGCAGATGATGCTGATCAGCGTGGTCTTGCCGGCACCATTCGGACCCAGGAGCGCAAAGATCTCGCCCCGGCGGATTTCCAGGTTGATGTTTTTCAGGGCGTTGAAACCCGACGCATAGGTCTTGGAAAGACCCGAAACGGTGAGCACAGACATGGGCGCGTACGTTAACGAGACGTCGCAGGTGCCTCAATGACTCGTAGGGGGTATTCAGACGAGTGTTTCTGCAGTCGCCTTTAGCTTTGCCTGGTTCGCGGCTGTGGTCGCCATCTGACGCCTATCAAGCCGGGTTTCACGGTAGGCTTCGCCCCCCATGAGTTCCAAGGCGGGGCTGGCCAGTCAGCCCGAATCCCCCATCGAGTCCCCCAGCAGCATTCGGCGCTTTTTCGGGGTTTTCCGTTACACCAAGCGCGCGCTGGAGCTGGTCTGGGCCACGGACCACGCGCTGTCGCTGTTCTTCGCCTTCGTGACCATCGTGGCGGGCGCGCTGCCGTCGCTGGTCGCCTGGATCGGCGCGCGCATCGTCGACAGCGTGGTCGATGCCGGCAAGGCGCACATGGCGGGCGCAGCCGTGGACGTCAAGCCGGTGGTCGGCTGGGTGCTCGCCGAGGCGCTGACGATGGTGGCGATTACTGCCGCGCACCGGGGCATCACTTTCTGCCAGGCATTGTTCAAGGCCAAGCTTTCGCATCGCGTGAACGTGATGATCCTCGAGAAGGCCCTGACGCTCGAGCTCACGCAATTCGAGGACTCGGAGTTCTACGACAAGTTGACGCGGGCACGCCGCGAGGCGTCGAGCCGGCCGTTGTCGCTGGTGATGCGCACCTCGAGCCTGCTGCAGTACGCGATCTCCATCATCAGCTTCGGCGCGCTGCTGGCGGGATTCTCGCCATGGGCGGTGGTCATCCTCATCGTCGGCGGCCTGCCGGCGTTTTTCGCGGAGACCAAGTTCTCCGGTGACGCCTTCCGCCTGTTCCGCTGGCGCGAGCCCGAGACGCGCATGCAGACCTATCTGGAAACGGCGATCGCGCGCGAAGACCATGCCAAGGAGGTCAAGCTGTTCGATCTCGGCAACTTGTTCCTCGGGCGGTACAAGGGAATCTTCGAGGGGCTGTACGACAAGGACCGGCGGCTCACGATCCGGCGCGAGACCTGGGTGTTCATCCTGACGCTGCTCAGCATCGGATCGCTGTACGGCGCCTATGCGTGGTGCGCGGTCGCGACGGTGCTCGGCGGCATCACCATCGGCCAGATGACCATGTACATCATGCTGTTCCGGCAGGGGCAGGCAGCGGTGACCTCGAGCCTGAGTGCGGTCGGTGGCATGTACGAGGACAACCTCTATCTGTCGACGCTGTACGAATATCTCGAGCAGCCGGTCGAGCCGAACACGGGCACCGCGGTCAGCGGCCCGGATCCGGAGGCCGGGGTGCAGTTCGAGAACGTCGAGTTCCGCTATCCGGGATCGAACGTCGCCGCGGTCACCGGCATCAACCTGCACATCAAGCGCGGCGAGTCGCTGGCGCTCGTGGGCGAGAACGGCTCCGGCAAGACCACGCTGATCAAACTACTCACGCGTCTGTACAAGCCGACCTACGGCCGCATCCTGCTCGACGGCCGCGATCTGCAGGAATGGGACGAGAAGGTGCTGCGCCGGCGCGTCGGCGTCATCTTCCAGGATTTCGTGCGCTACCAGCTGCTGGTGGGCGAGAACATCGGCGCCGGCGACGTGCGCGAGTTCGAGAATCGCGAGCGCTGGAGCAAGGCGGCCAGCGAGGGCAAGGCGGCGTCGTTCGTCGAGGAGATGCCGCGGCAATACGATACGCAGCTCGGCAAGTGGTTCAAGGAGGGGCGCGAGCTCTCGGGCGGGCAGTGGCAGAAGATCGCGCTGTCGCGCGCCTTCATGCGCAGCGACGCCGACATCCTGGTGCTCGATGAGCCCACGGCCGCGATGGACGCGGCCGCCGAGGCCGAGGTGTTCGAGCACTTCCGCTCGCTGATGGGCAAGCGCATCGCGATCGTGATCTCGCACCGCTTCTCCACGGTGCGCATGGCCGACCACATCGTGGTGCTCGAACAGGGACACATCATCGAGCGCGGCAACCACGAGACGCTGATGCAGCAGGACGGCATCTACGCCAAGCTTTTCACCCTGCAAGCCCGCGGCTACCGGTAATGGGGACATTCTCCGTTTCCTAGCAAACGGGGACAGGCCTGAGTTCAAGAGGGGCGAGCGGCCGTCACCTGCGCGTGGATGAGCTCGCTTTTCGCCGGGCCCTTCGGTGATTGGAGTCGCGAGTGGAGGGCCGCCGCCGACGGGAATCGGATTTGCGCGGCGCACGCGACAAACGTGCTGCCTTCGATGATTGCACCGCTACGGCGGCTTCGTGCCTGGCGAGGTTACGTGCCCGGCCCGCTCACTCATCCACGCGCGCGTGTCGGCCGCTCGCTCGCCAGAGTTCGGACTCTTCCCATTCGCGAACCAACGAAGATGACTCCCATGGTGTTGGAGGAGTCCGCACTTCAGGGCGGTGTGGTCAATGCAAGTCGACCCCACGCTGGCCGGGTAGCCGTTAGAATCCCCTCGAACTCTAACTAAGGAGCAGGGAATGCCGTCCAACACCCGCCCGATCCTCGCCGCCGCGATCCTGTGTGTCACGCTGCTCGCGCCCGCGGCCGAGGCGCGCAAGATCAAGCCCGTCGCTCCGCCGCCCGCGCCTCCGCCCCCGCCGGAGCGCGTCACTTCCGTGGAAGGCATCACCGAGTACCAGCTCGCCAATGGCCTGCGCGTGCTGCTCTTCCCGGACCCGAGCAAGCAGACCGTCACCGTGAACATCACGTATCTGGTCGGCTCGCGCCACGAGAACTATGGCGAGACCGGCATGGCGCACCTGCTCGAGCACATGCTGTTCAAGGGCTCCACCAAACATCCCGACATCACGGCCGAGCTGGCCTCGCACGGCGCGCGTCCGAACGGCACGACCTCCTGGGACCGCACCAACTACTTCGAGACCTTCAGCGCCACCGAGGACAACCTGCGCTGGGCCCTGTCGCTCGAGGCCGATCGCATGGTCAATTCCTTCGTCGCGAAGAAGGACCTCGACACCGAGATGACCGTGGTGCGCAACGAATTCGAGATGGGCGAGAACAACCCCATCGGCGTGCTGTTCAAGCGCGTGCTGTCGGTGGCCTACGACTGGCACAACTACGGCAAGATGACCATCGGCGCGCGCTCCGACATCGAAGGCGTGCCGATCGAGCGGCTGCAGGCCTTCTACAGGACTTACTACCAGCCGGACAACGCCGTGCTGATGGTCGCCGGCAAGATCGACGAGCCCAGAACCCTGGCGCTCGTGCAGGAATATTTCGCCGCCATCCCGCGGCCCACGCGCGCGCTGCCCGAGATGCACACCATCGAGCCCGTGCAGGACGGCGAGCGCCAGGTCGTCCTGCGGCGCGAGGGTGACGTGCAGGTGGTGCTCGTCGGCTATCACACGCCGGCCGGCCCGCATCCGGATTTCGCCGCGCTGCAGATCCTCGGCCAGGTGCTCGCCGACGCGCCCGCCGGTCGCCTGTACAAATCGCTGGTGGAGCCCGGCAAGGCCGCGGCCGTGTTTCCCGCCGGGCTGCAACTGCAGGACCCCGGCATGTTCGGCTTCGCCGCGCAGGTGCGCGCCGACGGCTCGCTGGATGCCGCGCGCAGCGGCATCCTCGAGATCGTGGAGAAGCCCGCGGCCAGGCCCGTCAGCAGCGAGGAGGTGGAACGCGCGCGCGCCCAGATCCTCAAGCAGATCGAGCTCAGTCTGAACAACGCCGACGTGGTCGGGCTCACGCTGAGCGACTGGGAAGGCATGGGCGACTGGCGCCTGATGTTCATCAATCGCGACCGCCTGCGCAGCGTGACCGTGGCCGACGTGCAGCGCGTGTGGAACACGTATTTCAAGCCCGCCAACCGCACCGTGGGCCTGTTCTATCCGACGAAGAATCCCGAGCGCGCGGAGATTCCCGCGCGTCCCGACGTGCTCGCCATGGTCAAGGACTACAAGGGCGATGCGGCGCGCGGCCAGGGCGAGGAGTTCGATCCGTCACCCGCCAACATCGAGGCGCGCACCACGCGGCATGAATTGCCGGGCGGCACGCAACTCGCGCTGCTGCCGAAGAAGACGCGCGGCGGCTCCGTGTTCGTCGGCATGGCATTGCGTTACGGCGACGTGAAGAGCCTCGCCAACCTCGGGGAAACGCCGGCCATGGTCACCGCGATGCTGATGCGCGGCACCGCCAGGCACACGCGCCAGCAGATCGAAGACGAGCTGGACCGTCTCAAGGCGCGCGTCGGCAGCAACAGCTGGGGTTCGGGCACCTACCTGCACATCGAGACCACGCGCGAGAACCTGCCCGCCGTGATGCCGCTGATCGCCGAAATCCTGCGCGAGCCCGCCTTCGACGCGAAGGAACTCGAACAACTGCGCAACGAGATGCTGGCCAGCATCGAGCAGCAGCGCAGCGACCCGGGTTCGATCGCCTATACCGCCTTCCAGAAGGTGCTCAAGCCCTATCCCAAGGGCGACATCCGCTACGTGGACTCGATCGACGATGCGCTCGCCGGATTCAAGGCCGTGACGCGCGATCAGCTGGTGCGCTTCCATCGCGATTTCTTCGGCGCGCCGACGCAGGTCACGGCCGTGGGCGATTTCGACGCCGCGGCCTTCGAGCAGCAGGTCGCGAGCTTGTTTGGCGGCTGGAAGGCGCCGAAGCCCTTCACGCGCGTGAGCAGCGATTATTTCGACGTGCCGCCGCAGACGCAGGCTTTCGAGACGCCCGACAAGGCGCAGGCCTTCTTCGTCGCCGGGCAAAATCTCCATCTGCGCGACGATGATCCGGACTACCCGGCGCTCATGTTCGGCAATTTCATGCTGGGCGGCGGTTTCATGCATTCGCGCCTGCTGGATCGCATCCGCATCAAGGAAGGCATCAGCTACGGGGTGGGCTCGCAGGTCTCCGCCGAGGCGCTCGACCAGTCGGGAACCTTCCTGACCTACGCGATCTATGCGCCGCAGAACCTCGCGAAACTCGAGCAGGCCTTCCAGGAAGAGGTGCGGCGCGCGCTCGCGGAAGGCTTCACGGCCGAGGAGATCGCCGCAGCCAAATCCGGCTGGATCCAGGGCCGCTCGGTGGATCGTGCGCAGGACAGCGGGCTCGCGGGGACCCTGCAGCACTACCTGTTCATCGGCCGCACGTTCGCCTGGGATGCCGAGCTCGAAAAGAAGGTGATGGCGCTCGATGCCGCGCAGATCCGGGCGGCGATGGTGAAGTACCTGGATCCATCGAAGTTCGTCGTCATGAAAGCCGGTGACTTCGCCGGCGCGAAGAAAGCGGCCGCGGCCGCACCGGCGGTTGCCGCGCCCGCAGCTCCGGCTGCCGAGGCAAACAAGCCGTGACGACCATTGGCTCGCGATTGTCCGCGTTGTCGCGCGGACAATCGCGGCCGCCGGTTTTCAGCCATGAAATCGGCGCCGGAAACGTGACGCTCATCGCGCCTGCAAGCCGCGACACATTGTTTGCGGAGGTCGCGCGAGGTTAAGGTGAGCCCCGTTCGGACGGGGGGTTCACATGCGTGTTGTCGGTTTCTCGCGCGGCGCGATGCTGGCCGCACTCGGCTTGTTAGGCGGCTGCGGCGGCGGAGGCGGCGGAGGATCGCCAGCACCCGCGCCCTCGCCACCACCCCCACCCGCGCAGAAGACCTTGTTCGTGGCCACGCAACCGGTCGGCGCGGCGCAGGCCACCGTGTTCGCCACGCAGCCGGTCGTGCACGTACGCACCAATGGCGCCACGGACACCACCGACAATACGACGGTCGTCACCGCGGCATTGGTGGCCGGCACGGGCACGGCCGGCGCCCAGCTCACCGGCACGACCACCGCCACCGCGGTGGCCGGCATCGCGACCTTCACCAATCTCGGCATCAGCCTCGCAGGTACCAACTACCAGCTGCGGTTCACGGCCGGCGGCACAACCGAGGCCACGAGCGCCGCCTTCGGCATCGCCGCCCCGCCGCCGCCCACCGTCACGTTCAGCATCGACAGCGCGCAGGACGTGCATCCCATCTCGCGCTTCATCTACGGCATGAACGGCTGGGATCCGGCCGCCGCGCGGCCGAAGAATCTCACCCTGTCGCGCTCGGGCGGCAATCGCATGACGGCGTACAACTGGGAGACCAACGACAGCAACGCCGGCGCCGACTTCCAGAATCAGAACGACACCTTCCTCGGCGGCGGCAACGAGCCGAACGGCGCGGTTCGGCCCGGTCTCGAGGCGGCGCGCGCCGCCGGCGCGGGCATGATCGTCACGCTGCCCATCATCGGCTACGTCTCCGCGGATCACCTGGGCAACGGTGACGTCGGCAATACGCCCAACTACCTCAGCGTGCGTTTTCACCAGAGCCTGCCGCGCAAGGGCGGCGCCTTCTCGACGGCGCCCGATACCACCGACGCCTTCGTCTACCAGGATGAATACGTCCACTTCCTCGACGACAAGTACCCGGGCGCCTTCGCCGCCGCCAACAACCCCATCTGGCTCAGCCTCGACAACGAACCCGACCTCTGGCAGTCGACGCATGCGCGCCTGCGCGGTGACACCAATCCGGCCACCCAGTCGGGCCAGACCGCGACCTATGCGGAGATGATCCAGCGAACCACCGACTACGCCGACGCCGCCAAGGACGTGAATCCCGCCGCGCTGATCCTCGGCCCCGTGAACTACGGCTGGCAGGGCATGATCCGCTTCCAGGATGCGAGCGACGCCAACGGGCGCGACTTCCTGGAGTTCTACCTGGCGCAGATGAAGGCGGCGGAGAACGCCACGGGGCATCGCCTGGTCGACGTGCTCGACGTGCACTGGTATCCGGAAGCGCGCGGCGCCTGTGTCCGCAATCCGATGGATGGTTGCCGCATCACCGATGAAGACACCGATGCCGGCGCCGTGGCCGCGCGCAAGCAGGCGCCGCGCAGCCTTTGGGATCCCACCTACACCGAGAACAGCTGGATCGCGCAATTCAGCACCCAGGGGCCGATCCGGCTGCTGCCGCGCCTGCAAGACAAGATCGCCGCCAACTACCCGGGCACGAAGCTCTCGATCACCGAGTACAACTACGGCGCCGCCAATCACATCTCCGGCGCGATCGCGCAAGCCGACGTGCTCGGCATCTTCGGTCGTGAAGGGCTGTTTGCGGCCACGCTGTGGCGGCTGGCCACGAACAACGACTTCATCTACGGCGGCTTCGACATGTTCCGGAATTTCGACGGCGCCAACGGCAGCTTCGGCGACACCAGCATCCGCGCCACCACCAGCGACCTGGCGAATGCCACCGTTTATGCCAGTGTCGACAATGGCAACGCGAACCGCATGGTCATCGTCTGCATCAACAAGTCGGACGCGGATACCACCGCCTCGCTCGCCATCACCCATGGCGTGCAATTCCACACGGCGAAGGTGTATCAGCTCACCAGCGCCAGCCCGCAAGGCCGGCCGCAGGCCGGGAGCGACATCGCCATCACCCAGGCCAACGACTTGCAGCTCACCATGCCCGCAAACAGCGTGACCACGCTGCTGCTGCTGCCCTGAGCGGTGCCGGGGAAGGAAAGCCGGGAAAAAAATGCGGCGATTCAAGCCAGGACTTCGACGTACTCGATTCGCGTCGATGCGGCCGGCACGGGCAACCCGTCTTCGCGCAGGCCATCGATGTGGAACCTGATGGCTTCGCGAATGTTCTGCGCTGTTTCCTCGACGGAATCTCCGGTCGCGATGCAGCCGGGCAGATCCGGCACGTACGCGGAGTAGTTCGACGCGCAGGCTTCGATGACGACGGCAAAACGCGGATCGCCGGCACTCACAGTTCGATTCCGGCCTGTTGCAGGATGCTCTCGAGGGCGCGCATGGACAATTCATCACCGATTCTGCCGGCGACCGTCACGCGTCCACGCTTGACGTGGTGCTTGAAGTGTCGATGGCCGCCGCGCACCGAGACGAGACACCACCCATGGGCCCGCAACATCGCCAGTACCTCGCTCACCCTCATCCGCAGGAAGGTGCACGTCGGCACGGGAAAACACGACTGCATTAATCGACGCAAACGACCAGAAACTCGGGCCGGCAAAAAAAAACGGCGCCAGAGGCGCCGTTCGAAGCTTGCTCTCGTAGCCGGTCCCGCAGGGACCGGCATTCAGAGTCAATTATCGATGTCAATAACGGCCGCGACCGCCACCACCACCGAAATTGCCACGCGGGGCGCCACGATCGCGCTCCTGGGCTTCATTCACTTTCAGCGGACGACCGCCGAAGTCCTTGCCATCGAGAGCCTGCATGGCGCGCGTGGCATCGGCGCTCGGCATTTCGACGAAGCCGAAGCCGCGTGGGCGGCCGGTCTCGCGATCGTTCACCAGGGACACCTTTTCGACGGTGCCGTGGGCTGCGAAGTGGGCGCGCACCGAATCTTCGGTGGCGGAGAAAGGCAGATTTCCAACGTAAAGTTTCATCCGGAAGAACTCACAAATTAAAAAGAGACGGTGACAGGCAAGCAGCCCTGTCGGCTGTGGTTCGCGAATACTTTGAGGCTTCCGACCCCGCGAATACGGAGTCGTGTCATCCAAGAATCAGCAAGCCGGCGTGCACGGTACAGGAATTGCTGCGGGGACGCGACTTTTTCCGGATGAAATCGTGATGGCCCGGTCCACCACCGGGACCGGCGGCCGGGCGGGGGGCGGGCACCTTGTTGATGCAATGGGCGCGATGGATCGCCGACCCTCCCCGGCGGCAATTTTCTGCGAAAGGCCCTGATTCGACACCTGCCTGCGTCTGATCCCGGGAGGGGGCCGTCCGGATTCCTTCCCGGACGAGCCGCGCACCGCGGCAGGGCGCTGTCCGGGGGGGTCATCAGAAACCGGTCATTGTCGCCCCATGCCGGCGCCATCAAACTACTGGCCGGCGCCTGGACCGATGCGGGACCGGGCCATGATTTCCTGACAGGACGAGGCTTCCGTGACCAATTTCAACCTTGTCTACCCGATGATGGCCCTGGTGCTGCTGACATTCGGCGTGGCCGTCGTCCTGTTCCGCGCACGGCTGCGTGCGGTGCGCGAGGGCCACACGCCCGTGGCGTACTTCCGCGTGTTCCACGGCTCCGCGGAGCCGGAATTCCTCGCCAAGCCCACGCGGCACTACGCCAATCTGTTCGAGGTGCCCACGCTTTTCTATGCGGCGTGCCTCGCCGCCATGGTGACCGGTGTCACCGGAGCGGTCGCGCAGGGGCTGGCCTGGGGCTTCGTCGCGGCGCGGTGCGCCCATGCCTGGGTGCACCTGCGCAGCAATCGGGTACGGCACCGCGTGCGCGTATTCCTGGCCGGATGGCTCTTCCTGCTGTCGCTCTGGTGCTACGTGTGCATCGCGGTGGCCTTGAAATAGCGCCTCCGCCGGAATGCCGCGCAGTCGACCCGAGCGGCAATTCCGTGCAAATCCGGCTCTCCGGTTGCTCGGCCGCTTATGTCTGCCCGGGAAAAACTGGCGCTGCGTCACCTTTTTTCCTCTCAGCCAAATCCGACCTACAGCTTCTCCGATTCCTACACGCTAAGTTGCGCGCCTGGCCGGCCCCGAAGCCGGCACACAGGGGATGCTGGTGCGCAGGAAGGGTCGCGGTTTGCTCGCTTTTCTGGCCTTGGCCGCCACGGCCGCGGCATCCGCCCAGCAGATCCGCTACGCAGAACCGGTCGCCATCCAGGCCTCCGGAGCCAACGCCCAGTTCGACGCCTACGGGCGGCGCTTCAACCTGACGCTCGCCAACAACGGACGCGTCCTCGCGAATTTGCCGGCGCAGCGCAAGCTGCAGCTGCGCCCATACAAACTGCTGCGCGGCACGCTCGACGGCCAGCCCGGATCCTGGGTCCGGCTCACCGAATCCGCGGCCGGTGTCGAAGGCGCGATCTGGGACGGGCATGATCTCTATGCGGTCACCTCGTATGGCCGCATCGCCGGCGACCTGACGACGCCGCTGGCGGTTTCCCCGGGCCAGACCGTCATCTACCGACTGTCCGATGCGCGCGACCTGCTGCCGCGGGATTTCTGCGCGCTCCAGGACGACGTCGTCAGCGCGCACAAGCAGGATCCGCTGCAGCAGTACCGCCAGATGGTGGGCGAGCTGCAGGGCGTCGCCACGAGCAAGGTCTCGCGCCAGATCGAAATCGCCCTGATCGCCGACAGCGTCTTCGCGGCGAGCGAGAGCAACGATCCGACCGCCGCCATGCTGGCGCGGCTCAACATCGTCGAAGGCATCTTCAGCGAACAGGTGGGCCTGCTGGTGCTCGCCACCGACGTGCGCATCCTCTCGCCGGACGAAGATCCTTTCAGCGGCACGAAGCCGGCCACCCTGCTGGAGCAGCTCGGCAAATACCGCGCGGCGACCCCGTCGGTGCGCGCGCGCGGCCTGGCGCACCTCATGACGGGGCGCAATCTCGACGGCACCACGGCCGGCATCGCCTATGTGAATTCCGCCTGCGAGGCGGAACGCGGCGTGTCGCTGAGCGAGCGCTCCTACGGCACCACCGTGTCCGCCATCGTCATGGCGCACGAGCTGGGCCACAACTTCGGCGCGCCGCACGACGGTGAGAGCGGCGGTGCCTGTGCCAAGGTGGCGGGCGGCTACATCATGTCGCCCACCATCAGCGGCTACGCGAACTTCTCGCAGTGCAGCCTCGACATCATGCGTCCCGTGATCGAGGCCGCGAGCTGCGTCACCGCGGCGGACTTTGCCGACATCACGCTCGCAACCCCGAGCAGCAGTCTGAATGCCGAGGGAGGCGTGGCCTTTACCCTGGACTACTCGGTGCGCTCGGTGGGCACGAAACCCGTCGAGGATGTCGCCTTCAACCTGTCCCTTCCCGATGGCGCCGGCCTGAGCCTCGATGCGGCCAGCGCCGAGAGCGCGAGCTGCTCGATTTCGGGACTCACGGCCACTTGTGATTTCGGCCCGGTCCCGGCGGGCGAGCAGCGCGCGATCAGCATCACGGCGCACGGCATGCTGGCGGGCAACGTGGCCGCGCGCGCGCGTGTCAGCGGCAGCAATGACTCGCTGAGCTCGAACAATGCCCGCGACGTGTCCATCGCCATCAGCTCGGGCGTCGATGCGGCGGTGAGCGTGAGCACGGATGCCGACGAGGTCCCGGCCGGCGCGTCCTTGCAGATCTACACCGACTTGAGCAGCCAGCGTGCACTGCCGGTGCGCAATGCGGTGCTGTCGCTGAATCTCAACCAGGTGGTCGCCTCCGCTGCCATGCCCGGCGCGAGCTGCACCGCGAGCAACTTCTCGGTGCTCTGCAATATTGCCGAGATCGCCCCGGGCGCGAGCCTGCGGTTGACGGTGGCGGCGAATACCGCGGCGGCCGGCCCGCTGTACGCCGCGGCCAATGTCACCGTTGCGGGCGATGGCGATGCGACCAACAACTCGGCCAATGCGCGAGTCTGGGTCCAGGCCGATCGCGACGTCGAGCTCACGGCCGGGCCGTCGACGGTGGATCTGGCGGTCGGCGGTGTGTACGAGATTCCCTACCTGGTGCGCACGCGCGGCCCGCAGGAGGTCGAGGACGTCGTTTTCTGGGTGACCATTCCCGCGAGCGCCGTGGCGCTGGATTCCATCGACGCCGATGGCGCCGCCTGCACGGCCACGGATGGTGCGACCTGGCGCTGCGATCTCGGCACGTTGCCTGCCGGCGCGGCACGCATGGTGCGCGTCCGCGCGCTCGGACTGCGTGCCGCCACGGCCGATATCCGCGCGCTGGCCGAAGCGGCCTCCGACGGCTACGGTCCCAACAACTCCGCGGACGTGCAGCTGCGGATCGACAATCCCATCGACGTGGGAGTGCTCATGGCCTCGGGCGGCTCGGGTCTCGAGGACCAGGACATCGAGGGCCAGGTGTCGCTGATTTCCGGCGGGCGAAACGCGGCCACGTCCGGGGGGCTGGAGGTCGAACTGAATGCAGCCGGCGTGCTGCGCACCGTGCGCATCCACAATGGCGCGGCCTGCGAACTGCTCTCGCTGCAGAAGGCGCGGTGCGCGTTGCCGGTGCTGTCGCGCGGCGCGCAGGTTTACGTCGACTACACGGCGCAGTTCGCCGAGCCCGGCACCTACGATGTGAAGTTCACCTTGCAGGTCCCGGGCGACACGGCACCGGCCAACGACACGCTGACGCGCCCCGTGCTCGTGCGTCCATACAACGATGTCGGCGTGGCGGGCGATCTCGACCTCACCGGCATGCTGGTGGGCGGCACGCGCGAAGCGACCTTCACGGTGGCGGCGGGACGGCGTGCCCTCGCCGGCGCGCAGTTTGCGGCGCGACACTATCTTCCGGGCCTGCGCGTGGTTGCGATTCGCGCCGGCGCGGGGGAGTGCCGCGTGGATGAGGACGCGGGCATCTGCGATTTCACCGATCTCGCGGCCGGCGCGCAGCTCGCGGTCACTGTGACGTGGCGCGCGGAATCCGCGCTGGACCAGGACGTCACCGTGGGTGTGAGCACCCCGGGAGACGTGGTATTCGCGAACAACGAGGTGCGCGGCCGCGCCGAGGTGCTGGCGCCCACGGATCTCGAGCTGCGCGTGGGGGCGACGCAGGGCGGTGCGCGTGGCGCGACGCTGAATTTCCCGCCGATCTCGGTGATCAACGGCGACCAGAAGGCGGTCGGCGCGCGGCTCGAGGTGAAACTGCCGAGCGGCGTCACGCTGGTGAACGTCTCGGCCGCGAACGCCATCTGCAGCGGCACGGAACTGCTGCGTTGTGACTTCGCCGAGCTCGACGCGAACAGCACCTCGACCGTGAACCTCGCGGTGCGCGCCAGCGAGAGCGGCAATTACGTGAGCTCGCTGAAGCTGACGTCGATGAATGACCTCAACCCCGCCAACGACGCGCGCGACGTGGAGCTGCAGATAACCGGCAGCAGCAGCGGCGCCGTAGCCACCGCCCGCGCGGGCGGCGGTGGACGATTCGAATGGCTGGGTCTCGTGCTGCTCGCGGGACTCGCCTGGCGCCGCTCGGCACCGAGGTTGAGCGTCGGCGCGCACCGGCGCTGAACCGCACCCGCCGGGTGCGTGGCGTGGTTGCCGGTCCGCGCCTCCGCATCCCCGGCGTTTGCCCACGCGATTCCCATAGTTAGACAGCGGCGCAGACGCCGGTGCGGGTCGCCGGCCTGGTCCGACCCGGAATGCCGGGGCAGTGAAGAGAGTGGCTCGACTTCGCGCGCCTGCCGGCGGAAACTCCGCCGGCGGAGGTGCCATGCGAGTGTCGATCAGCCTTGCCGTCATGATGGCGATGGTGGCCTGCTCATCGAAGCCGCCGATCGCCAACGGCTACTACATCAACACGGCGACGGGCGGCGAACTGATCGTCCGGGATCGGAAAATCAAGATACGGCTGCCGACGCAGAGCGCGCTCACCACGGAAACCTCGGGCACGTACAGCTTCCGTTTGCACCGCGATGGCTGGGTGCGGCTGTTCGCATCCTCGCGCGACACGTACTACCGCTACGTGGTGGCCGATGGGCTGCTGTACTGGACGGGCAGCGCGTTCGAGATCCGCGACCGGCGTGACGGCACGGTCGTGACGTACACGCCGGCGCCTCGCTGAAGGCTCCCGGGGCGACGCAGCCGATGTCATCGGCGGGCGCGCGAGCGCAGAAGAAGAGTCGGGCGTCGCGGCCGACCGGCCGCCAGGGGGAGATATTGTGAACCGGTGGATGGGCCTGGCAGCAAGCCTTCTGCTGAGTACAGCCACGGCATCGCTGGCGCCGGCGGCCATCCTGCCCACCGACCTCGAGGCGAGGGTCGGCGCCAACTACGAGCCCGCGGACGCGGACGAGCGTGCCATCTGGCAAAGCCTCGGACGAGTCGAGCAGGTGATTCGCACCTCGCCACAGCGCCTGATCGCGCCGGACCTGGAAGCCTACATACGCGGCGTCGTCGAACGGCTGATCGGGCGGCCGGCGCCGGAGCTGCGCATCTACGTGATGCGCGATGCGTCGTTCAATGCGGAGATGTTCCCATCGGGCATGATGATCGTGCACACGGGAGTGCTGGCCCGCGTGCGCAACGAGGCGCAATTCGCGGCGGTGCTCGGTCACGAGGCCGGCCACTATTTCCGAAAACATTCCATCGATCGCAATCGCAATGTTCTCTACACGTCCACGATGATCAGTGTGGTGGCCGCCGCGCGTGGCTCGAGCGGCCTCGGGTGGGACTACAGAGGGCCGACCTGGGACCTGATCAACCAGGCGAACCTGACATCGGTGTTCAAGTTCAGCCGGTACCAGGAATCCGAGGCCGACGCGTACGGCATCATGCTGATGGCACGCGCCGGCTATGCGCCGCGGGCTGCCGCCGCCATGTGTGTGCAGCTCATCGATGAGCGCCGGGCCAGCGCCGCGGCGCGCGGCAAGCGCTATCTCGACCGGACGAGTTTCGAGCTTTCGACCCATCCGTCGACGCAGCGCCGCGTCACCGACCTCACCGACACCGCCGCGTTTCTGGCGGGCAGGGGAGAAGCCGCGGGCAGCGAAGGCCGCGACGAATGGGCCGCGGCCGTCGCTCCGTACCAGGCGCTGCTGCTGCGCGAGCAGATCAACCTCAACGATCCGGGCGCCAGCCTCTATCTACTCGAGAGTCTGGCGGAGCGCGGCTGGACCGGGCTGCTGCGATTCAACGAAGGGGAGGTCTATCGGTTGCGCCACGCGCAGGGCGACGACGCCAGGGCCGCGGAGGCGTACGCCGCGGCCAGCGCGCAGGCGGACGCGCCGCCCGAGGCATGGCGCGCGCACGGCTACGCCCTGCTGAAGGCGGGCAGCGAGGCCGAAGCACGTGAGGCGTTGAGTCGATACCTCCGGATGAAGCCCGATGCGCCGGATGCCGCCATGGTCCGCTTCACGCTGGCGCGATGATCGAGCGCGGCGCTTGAAATCGCACATCGTCGTCGCACTGCTGCTCGTTCCCCTCTCGGGCTGCGTTTCCGGCCACGGGCCGGTGACCGCCGAGGCGACCCCGGTGGCCGGCGGCGACATGGTCGTGATGCCGCGTGCCGCCTGGACCAGGCTCCCCGCCAGCATGAGCCAGACGCGTTGGGAGGAGGTGTGGACCCGGAACGGGCCGCAGCTCGACAGGCTCGCGCTCCTCGGCGGCATGCCCGAAGGCAGAGCCATCCTCGTTCAGGAGAAGCACGCGAATCAGCAGGTCCCGCTGTTTCGTGCCGACATGACGCCGCAGGATCTCATGTCGATGCTCGAGGTCTCGTATCGTGTCCAGGGTGTCGCGGTGTTCGACTTCGAGTCAGTCGAGCCGGTCGATTTCCTCGGCGGCCCGGGCGTTCGGATGCGCTACGACTACTTGTCGGGCATCGGCTTCAAGAAGCAGGGCTGGTGCGTGATGCGCATCGTCGGCGCGAAGCTGTACTCGATGAAACTCGAGGGCGTCGCGAGCCGCGACTTCGACACGGTCGCCCTCGAGTTCGATCAACTGGTCGCCAGCGCGAAGCTGCGCAGATAGGCGCCAAAAGGGGGACAGTCCCTCTTTGCCAGGAAAGGGGGACTGTCCCCATTCACATTCAAAGCGCGTCGCTGTTGCTGACGAACGCCACGTGCGTGCCGTCGGGCGCCCATGAGGGCACGTTGATCGTGCCCTGGCCGCCGTAAACGTACGCAATGGTCTTCGGCGCCGCGCTGCCGTCCGCCGGCATCAGGCGGATCATGCAGTGCTTGTAGTACGGGTGATTGGAGGGTTCCACGTCGAGGCCGTACGAGATGATCGTGATCCACTTGCCGTCCGGCGAGAAGTGCGGGAACCAGTCGTTCCACTTGTCATCGTGCGTCACGCGCTCGGCGGTGCCGCAGGCCTTGTCTTCCTTCGTCTTCGGCTTTTCCGGGCAATCGTTGCGCATGCGCCAGATCTGCATCTGCCCCGAGCGCGTGGAATTGAAATAGATCCACTTGCCGTCGGGACTCACCTCGGGGCCATCGTCGAGGCCGGGCGAGCTGGTGAGGTTGATCTCCTTGCCGGAGCCGTCGCTCGCAATCTTGTAGATGTCGAACTCGTTGTCCTTGGCGCCCTTGGCCTTGCGGCCGCCGGTGTAGATCAGCCATTTCGCGTCCGGCGTCCAGCTGTGCATGTAGCTGGGCGTGTTCGGTGTGATGCGCACCGGCGTGCCGCCCGTGGCCGGCAGCGTGAAGATGGTGGATTCCCGGTTGCCGGTGGCCTGGTCGCTGATCGCGATCTGCGTGCCGTCGAAGGACAGCACGTGATCGTTGTTCAGGCGATTCGCGAATCCCGTATCGATCAGCGTCGTGTTGCGCGTCGCGAGATCGAACTTCCAAAGCCGGCCGCGCGTGGCGGCGTCGTTGCCGCTGGCGTTGAAGATCAGCGAGCTGCCGTCCGGCGTCCAGTTGGGCGCCTCGAACGGCACGCGCGAGGCGTAGATCTGCGAACGGTGGCCGTTGGCCACGTTCAGCAGCTCCAGCCGCGAACCGATGTAGTCGCGATAGGGCGTGAAGCCCACCTTCACTGGCTTGATCACGCGCACATTGCGGAAGATCGCGGTTTCCTTGACGTCCGGGTTGTGCGCCGAGAGGAACAGGCCGACGTACAGCTCTTCGGGGAGGTCCACGTTCTCCTGCTTCACCACCTGCAGGGGCTCGCCGAAGCGTGCCGCCGACCAGATGAAGGTGTTGCCGACGCGCTCGAGTTGCAGGACGTCGGCAGCCTTGGCGTCGGGCATCTGGGTCTGCTCGGTGTCGGCGCCCTGGGTCTTGCGGTACTGCATGGCGATGAGGCCGTCGCCATGCTTGGCGCCGTCGACGTAGGCCGAATCGAAGTCGGCGATCGAGGCGCGCGCCATGATGCCGCCCTTGCGATGCGGGTCCGTGCCCGCGCCCACGAACTCCATCT
>DASTRL010000229.1:0-2130 GCA_035761265.1 Steroidobacteraceae bacterium | reverse complement strand
ATCAACAGCGCGCACAGCCCACGTTCGGTGGCGGCCACGAGCACCGTCCCGAGCGATGAGCGGCGGATGGTATAGGGGATTGTCTCCCGCAGTCGAGGTTCCATGGAGATGGATAATAAGCGTGCGCGGCGCCGCGGCTGGCCGTTTCCGGACGGGGATCTGCCGGGCCGCACGGGGTGGTTACCATTGAGGGATGAACCAGCACCGTCACCATGGCGCGGGACATGATCACGCCGGCCACGAACACCATGCCGGCCACGACAAGCATGCCGGCCACTCGGTCGCCATGTTTCGCGATCGGTTCTGGCTCTCGCTGCTGCTCACCATCCCGACGCTGATCTGGGGGCACATGCTCCCGCACGCGCTGGGCTACACTCCGCCACGATTCCCTGGTTCCGATCTGATCCCTCCGGTGCTTGGCACCGTGGTTTTCGTGTATGGGGGCCGGCCGTTCATTCAGGGTGCCGTTCGCGAACTGCGCGACCGCCTGCCCGGCATGATGACGTTGATCGCACTGGCGATTTCGGTGTCGTTCATCTTCAGCGCGGCGGTCACGCTCGGCTATCAGGGAATGCCACTCTGGGAAGAGCTGGCGACGCTGGTCACCATCATGCTGCTGGGCCACTGGATCGAGATGCGGTCGATCAGTCAGGCCCAGGGCGCTCTGGCCGAGCTCTCCAAACTGCTGCCCAACACCGCGCTTCGGATCACCTCGAGCAACGGACAGGAGCAGATCGAGCAAGTGCCGCTGGCCACGCTCTCGGCTGGCGACCTGGTGCTGATTCGTCCTGGCGCGAGCGTTCCGGCAGACGCGGTGGTGAAGGAAGGCCACAGCAGCCTCAACGAGTCGATGATCACCGGCGAGTCGCGGCCGATCGAAAAGCACGCCGGCGATCGCGTCATTGCCGGCACCGTGAATGGGTCGGGGTCGCTCAGAGTGGAGGTGACCGGGGCGGGGGAGCGCACCACTCTCGCCGGGATCATGCGACTGGTGGCACAGGCGCAAACATCGCGCTCGCGAGCGCAGGCGTTGGCCGATCGTGCGGCGTTCTGGCTCACCATCGTGGCGCTAGCCGCGGGGGCGATCACGCTGGTGGCCTGGCTCGCTGCCCGGGCTGATACCGCTTACGCCGTCGAGCGCCTGGTCACCGTGCTGGTCATCGCCTGCCCGCACGCACTGGGTCTGGCGATTCCGCTGGTGATCGCGATCTCGACCACGCTCGGCGCGCGCAACGGTCTTCTGGTGCGCGACCGCCGAGGACTGGAAGAGGCGCGACTGCTCGACGCGGTAGTCTTCGATAAGACCGGCACGCTCACACTCGGCGAGCATCGCGTGGTGGGGATTCGCACTGGCGAGGGAATCACCGAGGAAGAGGCGCTGCGCCTCGCCGCGGCGCTCGAGCGTGATGCCGAGCATCCGATCGCCCGCGCGATCGTTACCAGCGCCGCGGAGCGGAGCATCGACGTGCCGCATGCCGCCGATTTCGAAGCGATCGCCGGGCAGGGCGTGCGCGCGGCGGTGAACGGGCGCACGCTGGAAGTAGGTGGGCCCAACCTGCTGCAGCGCGAGCGCGCCGCGGTTCCGGATGAACTGCGCGAGTTTGCCGGCGCAGCCGCCGAGCAGGGTCAGGGCGTCGTATACCTGATCGAGAAGGCGCGCCCGCTCGCCGCCTTCGCCGTGGCCGATGCCGTGCGGCCCGAATCGGCCGGAGCCGTCCGGGCGCTCCACGATCAGGGAATCGAAGTCATCATGCTGACGGGCGATGCCAGAGCCGTGGCCAATGCGGTGGGACGCCAGCTGGGAATCGACACCGTCTACTCCGAAGTGCTGCCCGAACAGAAGGTGGAGAAGATTCGCGAGATCCAGGCCCGCGGCAAACGCGTCGCGATGGTGGGAGACGGGGTGAACGATGCGCCGGCGCTGGTCACCGCCGATGTCGGCATTGCGATCGGCGCCGGAACCGATGTGGCAGTCGAGGCGGGCGATGTGGTGCTGGTCCGGAGCGACCCCCGCGACGTGCCGCGGATCGTGACGCTGTCACGCGCGAGCTATCGGAAGATGATCCAGAATCTCTGGTGGGCGGCCGGGTATAACATTGTGGCGATTCCACTGGCGGCGGGGGTGCTGGC
>DASTRL010000228.1:0-2054 GCA_035761265.1 Steroidobacteraceae bacterium | reverse complement strand
AAGCGGTCTGGCCCCAGCGCAGGAACGCGTAGCGCTCGCGGTTGCGCTCGAACTCGAGCTCGGCATTGCGCGCGAACTCGATTGTGTTGTTCTCGGTGAGCGCCGAGGGCGTGCCGTAGTTATCGACCTGCACCGAGTGGTCGATGACGAGCTCGGCCGGCGCGAGCGGATTGACACGCTCCGGATCGCCGCCGAGCCGCACGATGGCATCACGCATGGCGGCCAGATCCACCACACAGGGCACGCCTGTGAAGTCCTGCAGGATGACGCGAGACGGCGTGAACGCGATTTCGTATGAGGGGACGGCCTGCGGATCCCAGTTGAGCAACGCTTCGATATCGGCGCGCGTGACGTTGACGCCATCCTCGAACCGGAGCAGGTTCTCCAGCAGGATCTTCAGCGAATACGGAAGCCTCGCGACCTTGTCCTGGGGCAGGGCGTCCAGACGCCAGATTTCGTAAGACCGGTCACCCACCTTGAGCGTCGAACGCGCCTTGAAACTATCGGCCATGCTGCCCTCCACCATGAAGCGCGGAATTATAGCGGCTACGCACGCGCCGACGATTGCGCCCTGCGGCCACTTTCTTCACGTGCATCACCAAAAAACGCGCCCGCCGGTGTGACAACGCCCGGGGCGGGCGCTCTCATCCCCGGGCCCGCCTCCGATCCGGCTCGTGCTCCGGAGATCGGACGTCAATGTCGTCCTGCGCGCGTGCCGCGACGGTTTCGATCACGGCGCCGCCCATGCAGCGCTCACCGTCGTACAGGACGGCGTACTGTCCTGGCGTGACCGCACGCTGAGGCGTGTCGAAAACAATGCGCACGGCCCCGTCTGGTGCTGCGTGCACCATCGCGGCCTGGTCCGGCTGCCGGTACCGAACCTTTACGGTGCAGCGGAAGGGCAGCGCGGGCGGCGAGATCAGCCAGTGCATGCTCGCGGTGGTCAGCGCCGCGCTCGAGAGGAGCGGGTGGTCGTGCCCCTGAACCACCACCAGCGTGTTGCGCGCGCTGTCCTTCACCGCGACATACCACGGCGCCTCTGCACGGCCCCGGCGGCCGCCGATCTGCAGGCCCTCCCGCTGGCCCAGCGTGTAAAACGCGAGCCCGCGATGCGTCCCGACGCGCTCGCCTTCCGGCGTTTCGATGGGGCCCGGCTCGTCGCGCAGGAAGCGAGCCAGAAAATCGCGGAACGGGCGCTCGCCGATGAAGCAGATGCCCGTGCTGTCGGGCTTGTCGAACACCGGCAACCCGGCGCTGCGCGCCCGTTCGCGCACGGCGTGCTTCTCCATGCCGCCGACCGGCATGAGCACGCGTGCGAGCTGCTGCCGGTGGACGGCATGCAGGAAATACGACTGGTCCTTCGCGCGATCCACCGCCTTCAGCAGTTCCGGGCCGTGCGGCGTGTGAACCACGCGCGCGTAGTGGCCGGTGGCGAAGTATTCGCCCCCGAGCCGCTCGGCATAGCGCAGGGCGACGCCGAACTTGATCTCGCGATTGCACAGGACGTCTGGATTCGGGGTGCGGCCGGCGCGCTGCTCGCGCAGGAAATACTCGAACACGCGCGCGCGGTACTCGGCGGCGAAGCTCACCCGATGCAGCGGAATGCCGAGCTCGCCGGCCACGGCACGGGCGTCCTGGAAGTCCGCGGCGGCCGTGCAGTAGGCATCGTCGTCGTCCTCGTCCCAGTTGCTCATGAAGAGCCCATGCACGTCGTGGCCCTGCTCCTTGAGGAGCAGCGCGGCGACGGAGGAATCGACGCCTCCGGACAGGCCAACGATCACGCGGGACATGGCGGCGAATTGTACGCGTCGAAGCGCCACGCCGCCGGAAATGCCGGCGGGTGTCGCGCGTCAGAGACTGACGGCGCGCACGGTGCTGGCGGTCTGCAGGTCCAGATAAGCGACGGTATCGAGGGGCAGGCGCTTGCCGCTCAGGTAATCGTCGACGCAACGCAGGACAAGCGGGCTGCGCAGGCGCGGTTCACGCTCGACCAGCGCCTCGCGTGTGAGCCAGTGCGTGGTGACGATGCCCGTGTCCAGCGCCTGGCTCGCATC
>DASTRL010000227.1:0-3957 GCA_035761265.1 Steroidobacteraceae bacterium | reverse complement strand
GCCACTGGCAAGACCATCGTCGTCTTCAACGCGCGTCCCAAGATGAAGACCCGCCCGGTCGTCGTCCCCGTGCAGGGCGGCAAGGGCAAGGTCAGCAATGCCCGCGTCGACGACGACGACGATGACGAAGACGACGACGAATAAATGGGGACAGTCCCTCTTTCCTAGCAAACAGGGACGGAGCTGATACTCAAACGCCCGGGCACCACCGGGCGTTTTCACGTGCGGAGGAAGGTGCATGCGCTTTCTGATGACCATGCTGCGACCCCAATCACGCCAGACGCTGCTGCTGGTCGCCCTCGCCGGCCCGCTGATGGCACAGGCGCCGGCTCCTGCCTCGCTGGTGCGCGAGGGCGTCACCGAAAAACTCACCGATCACGTCTGGGCCATACCCGACGGTTCCGCATCGCTCGTGCCCAACATCGGCATCGTGGTCGGAGAGAAAGCCGTTCTGGTGGTGGACACCGGCATGGGCGCACGCAACGCCGAGACCGTGCTCAGGGAAGTGGCCAAGGTGGGCAAGGACAAGAAAGGCAAGCCCAAGCCCATCTACCTCGTGACCACTCACGTGCATCCGGAGCACGACATGGGCGCGCATGCCTTCCCGAAGAGCTCGAAGCTGATCCGCTCGAAAACCCAGGTGGAGGACATCGCCGCGGGCGCCGGCATGAACCTGGTGCCCATCTTCGCGGCGCGCTCGGATCTCAACAAGGAACTGCTGAAGGACGCGCATCACCGCGATGCGGACATCATTTTCGACGGCGCCTATACGCTCGACCTCGGCGGCCTCGAGGCACGCATCGGCGCGATGGGTACCAACCACACGCACGGCGATACGATCGTCTTCGTCGATGGCGTGCTGTTCTCGGGCGACATCGCCATGAAGCCGCAGCCTTCGTTCACCAACCCGACCGCGACCATCACGCACTGGCTCGACAGCCTCGACGCGCTCGAGGCCATGAGCCCGATCACCATCGTCCCCAGCCACGGCCCGATCGGCGGGCTCGATCTCATCCAGGGCTACCGCGCCTATCTGACCCGCATCCGCGACCGCACGGCCGAGCTCAAGAAGGCAGGCAAGACGCAGGACGAGGCCATCGCGACCATCACCGGGGAGATGTCCGCGCAGTATCCGGACAAGAACCGGCTCGCGGGCGCGATCCGCGCCGGCTACGCCGAAGCGAAATAACCGGCTGCCTAACTCGAGGTGGCCAGCTTCGGCCCCGCGATCGCCGCACGCATCGCGGCGATCGTGGCCCGGTAGTCGCTGGCGCCGAAGATGGCCGAACCCGCCACGAACATGTCCGCGCCGGCCCGCGCGATCTCGGCGATGTTGTCCACCTTCACGCCGCCGTCGATCTCGAGGCGGATGGGCCTGCCCAGCGCGTCGATGCGCTTGCGAACCGCGCGCAGCTTGTCGAGCGCGCCTGGAATGAACTTCTGCCCCCCGAAGCCCGGATTCACCGACATGATCAACACCAGATCCAGCTTCGGCAGCGTGTAGTCGAGGAAATCGACGGGCGTCGCAGGATTCAGCACCAGCCCTGGCTTGCAGCCGTGCTCGCGAATCAGCTCGATGGTGCGGTCGACGTGCTCCGTGGCTTCCGGATGAAACGAAATGTAGGTGGCACCGGCACCAGCGAAGTCCGGCACGATGCGATCCACCGGCTTCACCATCAGGTGCACATCGAGCGGCGCCTGGATGCCATGCTTGCGCAACGCCTCGCAGACCATCGGGCCGATGGTGAGGTTCGGCACGTAGTGATTGTCCATCACGTCCACGTGCACCACATCCGCGCCGGCGGCGAGCACCGACTGGACCTCATCACCGAGCCTGGCGAAGTCCGCCGAGAGAATGGAGGGCGCGATCCAGGGGGTCAGCATGTCGCGCAGTCTACCTCTGTCGTGCGGCCTTGATCAGCTCGTAGGCCTCGATGATCTGCTGGGTGCGCTGTTTGGCGTGTTCGAGCATGGATTCCGGCAGGCCATTCGCCTTGAGCTTGTCGGGATGATGCTTGCTGAGCTGTCGGCGATAGGCCTTGGCAACTTCGTCATCCGTCGCCTTGGAGTCCACCTCGAGGATCTGGTACGCCGCCTCCAGTCGCATGCCCTGGGGCGGCGGCGCCTGGCTGCCCGACGAACCACCGGCACGCGCGCCGGCGCGGAACTGCTCGCGGCGGATGCGCAGCACCGCCTCGATGTGCGCCAGCTCGAGCCGCGAGACGTCGAGCAGCTCGGCGACGCGCTGGATGGTGGTGCGCGCCGGGCCCTGCATGTCCGTGCCTTCGAGCGCGGCGCGCACCTGCACTTCGAGGAACACGCGCAGCAAGTCCGGGCGATGCGCGCAAGTCTCGGCGAGCTCGCGCACCGTGCCGTCGAGGTCGTAGCCCGCGCTCTTGCCGCGCGTGAAGTGACCGATGGCCGCGTGGATCTGCGCGCCGTTCAGGCGCAGCTCGTTCATGACCTGCCGCGCCGCGGCGATCTCCGCCTCGGAGACGCGCCCGTCGGACTTGGCCACGTGTCCCATGACTTCGAACGTGGCCTTGAAGAAGCGCACGCCGATTTCCAGCGCTTCCTCGGCGGTGGTGGCACGGGCGCGCGGCGCCACGCTCATGTCGTAGAAGTGACCCAGCACCAGGCCGATGAGCAGGCCCCACGGGTTGCCTTTGAACAGCAGCAGGCCGAGGATCGCGCCGACGAGTTTTCCGGTCATGCGCGCCCGGACGAATTGCTAAGATGCATGGCATCTATGCTACACGACGCCGCGACTCCGCCCGTCCACACCACGTCTCTCAAGGGCCTGCAGAAGATCCACACGGGAAAGGTGCGCGACATCTACGCGGTCGACGCGCAGTCGATGCTGATCGTGACGACCGATCGCCTCTCGGCTTTCGACGTGGTCCTGCCCGATCCGATTCCGCAGAAGGGCCGGGTGCTGAATTCGATCTCGAATTTCTGGTTCGCGCGCACCGCGCACCTCGTGCCGAACCACCTCACCGGCCGCGCCGTGGCCGAGGTCGTGAGCGATCCTGCCGAGCGCGCGATGCTCGCCGAGCGTGCCGTGATCGTGAAGCGGCTCAGGACCGTGCCGCTCGAAGCGGTGGTGCGTGGTTACATCATCGGCTCGGGCTGGAAGGACTACCAGAAGACCGGCGCGATCGCCGGCATCAAACTACCGGCCGGACTCAAGCAGGCGGCGAAGCTGCCGCAGACGCTGTTCACGCCGTCGACCAAGGCCGCGCTGGGCGAGCACGATGAAACCATCAGCTTCGAGCAGGCGGTCGCGCTGGTGGGCGCGGACCTCGCCGCGCGCGTGCGCGACACGGCCATCGCGTTGTACGAGTTCGCCGCGAAACATGCGCGCGAACGCGGCATCATCATCGCGGACACCAAGTTCGAGTTCGCGCAGGACGCGGACGGGTCGCTGGTGTTGATCGATGAAGTGCTGACGCCGGATTCCTCGCGTTTCTGGCCCGCCGACACCTATCGCGAAGGCACGAGCCCGCCGTCCTTCGACAAGCAGTTCGTGCGCGACTATCTCGAGACGCTCGACTGGAACAAGAAGGCGCCGGGGCCGAAGCTGCCGCCGGACATCATCGCGAGGACTCGCGACAAGTACCTCGAGGCGCTGACGCGGCTCACGCGCTAGCCGCCCATTCGGCGAGGCGCGCGTGGATCTCGCGCACGCCATCGGTCAAGGCCGCCGGCCCGGGCTGCAGGATGATCGAGGACTTGATCTCGTGGAGATGTCCGCTGCGTACCGCGGGTACGTCCGCCCAGCCGGCGCGTGCCGCGACGCGCTCCGGGCGGAATTTCTTGCCGCACCAGGAGCCCAGGATCACTTCGGGCGCGCGCCGCGGCACCGCGAGCGGATCGGCGATGATGCGGTTCCTGCCGAGCGGCTCGCGCGCCAGCTCCGGGAAACAATCGTCGCCGCCGGCGATGCCGACGAGCTCC
>DASTRL010000226.1:0-10565 GCA_035761265.1 Steroidobacteraceae bacterium | reverse complement strand
AGCACTACGCGCGCGGCAATGCGCTGCGTCGCAAGCTCATCCGCTACGACGCCGAGGAGAACGCCGCGCATGTCGCGCGCAGCCGGCGCCTCTTCACGCGCGAATTCTTCGAGCAGCGTCGCGGCGCCGGCTGTCCGGCGGCCGATCCCATCTTCATCGTCGGGCTGCCGCGCTCGGGCTCGACGCTGGTCGAGCAGATCCTCGCCAGCCACTCGCAGGTGGAAGGCACGCAGGAGCTGCCGGACATCACGATGATCGCGCGCCTGATCGGCGGCCGCACCTCGCGCCCGGAGGGCAATGCCTATCCGCGCGCATTGGAGAAATTCTCCCGCGACGAGCTGCGCGCGCTGGGCGAGCGCTACCTGGAGCGCACCCGCATCCAGAGGAAGACCGCGCGGCCGTACTTCATCGACAAGATGCCGAACAACTTCGCGCACGCGGGGCTGATCCACCTGATCCTGCCCAACGCGAAGATCGTCGACGCGCGCCGTCATCCGCTCGGCTGCTGCTTCTCCTGCTTCAAGCAACACTTCGCGCGCGGCCAGCACTTCACCTACGAGCTGGGCGAGCTCGGCCGCTATTACCGCGACTACGTCGAGTTGATGGCGCATGTCGACGAGGCGTTGCCGGGAAGGGTGCATCGCGTGTTCTACGAGAACATGATCGAGGACACCGAAGGCGAGGTGCGGCGGCTGCTCGAGTATTGCGGCCTGCCGTTCGAGCCGGGTGTGCTCAAGTTCAACGAAAATCAGCGCGCGGTGCGCACCGCCAGCTCCGAACAGGTGCGTCAACCGATATTCCGCGAAGGTCTCGACCATTGGCGCAATTTCGAACCCTGGCTCGATCCGCTGAAGCGGGCGCTGGGTGAGGTGCTCGCCGCCTACCCGGCGACGCCGCAGTTTTGATTCCGTACGGGCTGGCATACACTGCCGTCAACAACAATTCGGGGAGTGTCATGACGAACAATCTCGTTCTCGCCTCCGCAATTCGCCGCAGCCTGCCATTCGCCGGCGCCGTCCTCGCCGGAACCGGCGTCGCCCAGGCCCAGCAATCCACCGACGTCGGCCTCGAAGAGGTCGTGGTTTCGGCGCAGAAGCGCGACGAGAGCCTGCAGGACGTGCCGCTGTCCATCCAGGCGATCGGGCAGAAGGAACTCGCGGAGCTCAAGGTCAACGACTTCGGCGACTACGTGAAATTCCTGCCGAACGTCTCGTACCAGACTTACGGACCCGGCTTCTCGCGTCCTTACATGCGTGGCGTGGCCAGCGGCGAGAACGCCAACCACTCGGGTCCATTGCCATCGGTCGGCGTGTATCTCGACGAGCAGCCCATCACCACCATCCAGGGCCCGCTCGACGTGCAGATCTACGACATCGCGCGCGTCGAGGTGCTCGCGGGCCCGCAGGGCACGTTGTACGGCGCCAGCTCCCAGGCCGGCACCATCCGCATCATCACCAACAAGCCCAAGGTCGGCGAGTTCGACGCGGGCTACGAGCTCACCGGCAGCACGCTCGAAGGCGACCTCGGCTACACCGGCCAGGGATTCGTGAACATTCCGGTCGGCGACAAGGCCGCCATCCGCCTCGTGGGCTGGACCACGTACGAACCCGGCTTCATCGACAACGTGCGTTCGACGCGCGTGTTTCCGACTTCCGGCATCGCGCTCGACAACAGCGCGCGCGTCGAGGACAACTACAACGACGTGCGCAAGAGCGGCGCGCGACTGGCGCTGGGCATCAACCTGAACGACTCCTGGACGCTGACGCCCACGGTCATGGCGCAGAAATCCGTGGCGCACGGCGCGTTCGGATTCGATCCGCTCGAGGGCGATCTGAAGGTGGCGCACGCGCTGCCCGAAGGCATCGACGACAAGTGGGTGCAGGCCGCGCTCACGCTGCAGGGCAAGATCGGCAACTGGGACATGACCTATGCCGGCGCGTATCTGAAGCGTGACGACGACACGAAGTCGGATTACGCCGATTACGCGTTCTTCTACGATTCGTGCTGTGGCTACGGCAATTACTTCTACGACAACGACGGCGCGCTCATCGATCCGTCGCAATTCATCGTGGGCACGGACCGCTACAAGAAGCAGAGCCACGAGCTGCGCTTCAGCTCGCCGGCCGAGAATCGCTGGCGCGTGACGCTCGGCGCGTTCACGCAGAAGCAGGATCACGGCATCCACCAGGACTACCAGGTGGCGGGGCTCTCGGACGAGGTGGCGGTGACCGGCAATCCGGACACGATCTGGCTCACCGAGCAGCAGCGCACCGACAAGGACGACGCGCTGTTCGGAGAATTGACGTTCGACATCACCGACAAGCTCTCGGTGACCGGCGGCGCGCGCTTCTTCGAGTCGGAAAATTCACTCTACGGCTTCTTCGGCTACAGCTCGACCTACAGCGGCATGACCGGCGAATCGCAGTGTTTCGATCCGCGACCCTTCCGCGCCGCGCCCTGCGTGAATCTCGACAAGACCGTCAAGGAAGACGGCAACACCAAACGCCTGAACCTCACCTTCCACGCAACCGACGACGTGATGCTGTATGCCACGTGGTCGGAGGGATTCCGCCCGGGCGGCCTCAATCGCAAGGGCACGTTGCCGCCATACAAGTCGGACTTCCTGACGAACTACGAGATCGGCTTCAAGACCACCTGGGCCGGCAATCGTCTGCGCTTCAACGGCGCGTTTTTCGTCGACGACTGGGACGACTTCCAGTATTCGTATCTCGGCGCGAACGGCCTCACCGAGATCCGCAACGCGGGCCAGGCGCGCATCAAGGGCTTCGAGACCGACATCGTCTGGGCCGTGACCGACGGCTTCACGCTGTCGACCGCGCTGTCGTTCCTCGATGCCAAGACCACCCAGGACTACTGCGGCTCGCTGTACGGCGGCGACAACGTCGACGCATCGCCACCCTACGTGCTGCCGGGTGATCCGCTGTTCGGCGAGCCGGTGACCAATTGTTCGGATCCACGCGCGCCCAATGGCACGATCGTGCAGGCGCCGAAGGGGCAGGAGCTGCCGGTGCAGCCGAAGTTCAAGGGCAACGCCATTGGCCGCTATGAATTCGCCGCCGGCGCTCAGCGTGCCCACGTCCAGGCGGCCTGGGTGTACCAGGGCAGCGCGTGGTCGGACCTGCGCACCGCGGAGCGCAACCTGCTCGGCAAACAACCCTCGTACAGCATCGTGGATTTCGCGGGCGGCATCGACAATGACAGCTGGGGCCTCGAGCTGTTCGTGAAGAATGCATTCGATGAGCGCGCCGAGATCGCGCGCTACGCGGAGTGCTCGACCTTTCAGCCGGCCGGCGAAGGCATCCCCGTGGCTTCGGTGCCGCTCTGCGGCCTGCAGCCGTACACCGTGACCAACACGCCGCGCACTGTAGGCCTCACTTTCACAAAGCACTTCTGAAGGACGATGAGCAACAGCACGCAGGGGCGCCCGCCATATCCTCCATTCACGCGGGAAACCGCCGCGCAAAAGGCTCGGGGCGCCGAGGATGCCTGGAACTCGCGCGATCCGGAGCGCGTGTCGCTGGCCTACACGGTAGATAGTGCCTGGCGCAATCGCGCGGAGTTCTTCTCCGGCCGCCCGGCCATCGTCGAGTTCCTGAAACGCAAGTGGGCGAGGGAGCTCGACTACCGGCTGATCAAGGAAGTGTGGGCCTTCGAAGGCAACCGCATCGCCGTGCGTTTCGCCTACGAGTGGCACGACGACTCCGGCCACTGGTTCCGCTCCTACGGCAACGAGAACTGGCAGTTCGATGAGCTCGGCCTGATGAGCCGCCGCCACGCCAGCATCAACGATGTGGTGATCACCGAGGCGGAGCGCAAATTCCGCTGGCCGCTGGGGCGCAGGCCCGACGATCACCCCGGGCTCAGTGATCTTGGGCTGTGACGACGATTCGGAGCTGAGGTGGGCAAGTACACGTTCGTGGCGTTCCTGTACCTGATCGGCATCGGCGGCATCGGCATCGGTGTCACCGATTTCTATTTCAAGATGCCGCGCGGCGAATACCGCGCCGGAGTGATGACGACCACGGATCCGGCCGTCGCCAGGATGGCCCGGTACGCGCCAGGCGACGGCACGTATGCCGACGTGGTCTACACCACCTCGAAAGGCGAGATCCAGGTGCCGCATGCGTATGTGAGCGGCAAGCTCATGCAACGCGCGGCCGCGGGCGAACCCATCCCGGTGAGATTCATCGGCGATCATCCCAAGGGCGGTTTGTATGACGGCGAGCAGCCGCCGGCGTGGAGTCCCGGCTGGCTGATCGTCGGCGTGATCTCCCTGGGCGTGGCGCTCTACGCACATCGACTGCTGCGCAGGGAAGCACGGGGACACTGAACGGCGTTTCCCGCCTGTCGCGCGGGGACGGTGTCGAACCGGACCTGCGCCATTCGACCAACTGGCAGGACAGGCAATTCACAGGAGATCGTCATGCCGGGTACCGTCAAACTACACCGCGTGCTGAAGGCGCCGCCGGCGCGCGTCTACAAGGCCTTCACCGACGCCGATGGCCTCGCCAAGTGGCTGCCGCCCGACGGCTTCACCTGCAAGGTGCATCAGCTCGATGCGCGCGTCGGTGGAACGTTCAGGATGTCTTTCACCAACTTCGGCTCCGGAAACGGCCACTCCTTCGGCGGTGAATATCTCGAGCTCGTCCCCGGCGAGAAGCTGCGCTACACGGACAAGTTCGACGACCCGAATCTCAAGGGTGAGATCGTGGTCGAGGTGCTGCTGAAGCGCGTATCCTGCGGCACGGAGATCAACATCACGCAGTCGGGCATTCCCGACGCCATCCCGGTGGAGATGTGCTACCTCGGCTGGCAGGACTCGCTGCGGCAGCTGGCCGCGCTGGTCGAGCCCGAAATCCCGGGCTGACTAGAGGATGGCGGACAACACGTCCGCCACCACCTCGCCGCTGCCCGACCTGCCGCGCTGCCTGACGACGTCCAGCGCCGCGATGCGGTAGGCCTCGGCCATCGTCGGGAAATTGAAGACGTTGTCGACGTAGGCGTCGACGTCGAGCTCGGCCGCGAGGCCGAGCTGCCCGATGTGCACGAGCTCGGTGGCGCCGTCGCCGACGATCTGCACGCCCACGACACGGCGACCGCCCGGGTCGGCGATGAGCTTCAGCAATCCGCGCTGGCAGCCGGCCGCCTTCTGGCCCGCGGGGCCGGAGCCGATGACGACGACCTCGAAGGCCGCCAGCTCGTCGGCGCCAGCGCTCACGTGTAGCTCTCGGCCGTGGAATAGATGGCGGCGCGTTGCGCCATGATGCTGAAGAGCTCGTCCGGGTAGATGGACAGCTCGTCCATCCACTCGGACACCGGGCCCAGCATGGAATCCGGCAGCTCGCCGCCGGCGCCCGGCGTGCGCAGCTCGTCGGAGATCTGCCGCGCCAGTGCGACTTCCATGACCTCGGTGCGCGCCAGCTCCGCTTCGCGCGGCGCGCGCCAGTGCGTGATGGCCGCGGACACCGCCGGCGGCAGGTTCCAGGCGATCGCCAGGTGCGTGCCGACGCGCGCCTCGTGGCGCGCCGCGAGCGGCAGCACCTGCGCGGCGTCTGGCGTGATGCCGTGCTTCACCACCGCCGCGCCGACACGGCTCAGGATCACGGCCATGCCCGCGCGGTGCAGCAGGCCGCACAAATAGGCCGACTCGACGTTGCGTCGCTTGAGGCGCGCGATCTCCTGGGCGAACAGGCCGGTGATCACCGACTCCCGCCACAGCTCGTTCATCGCGTGGTGGAAATACGCCGAGTTGTACACCTGCCCCTGCACCGCGACGGCGAAGGCGATGTTGCGGATCTCGCGGATCCCGAGCCAGGCGATGGCCTGCGGCAGCGTGACCACGGGCGTGCGGCGCGCGTAGAGCGCCGAGTTCGCGACGCGCATGACCTGGCCGGCGAGCGCGACGTCGTGCTGGATGAGCTGCGCCAGCTCCGCGGCGCTGGTGTCGCCCGATTCGCCGGTCACGGCATCGCCGCGCGTCAGCCGCATGACCTCGGAGGCGATCTGCGGCGGCGGCGGCAGCTCGAGCGTGCCCTCGGCAATCGCGGCGGACAGCACCCGTTCGATCTGTTCGTTCACTGGCTGGACGGCGGCGTTCATGCGGTTCACAACCGGACTGACCCGCCCCGTTAACGGCCGAAAACAGCCTCCCTTGACCACCCCCGCCCGCTGCCCGCGCCCCGCATTGTCCAGCCTACGGGATCAATGACTTGGAAGCGGTGCCGGGGAAGGAAACCGTGAGAACGGTGCCGGAGAACGGTGCCGGGGAGGGAAATCGTGAAAACTTCGGCTTTCGCGCCCTCACGCCCGCGGCGGCATGCCATTCATGTGCACGAGCTCCCAGGTGTGCCCGTCGAGATCCTCATATCCGTGCGAGTACATGAAGCCATGGTCCTGGGCCTGGCGCGGCACCTTGCCGCCGGCGGCGCGCGCCCGCGCGACGAGCTGATCGACCTCCTCGCGGCTGGCGCACGACACGCAGGTCAGGACCTCGGTGGTCTTGCTGGTATCCGCGACGCCCTTGTGGGTGAACGAGCTGAAGAACTTCTCCACCAGCAGCATCACGAACAGGTTCTCGCCGATGATCATGCACGTCGCGTTCTCATCGGTGAATTGCGGGTTGAACGTGTAGCCGACCGAGGTGAAGAAGTCGACCGAGCGCTTCAGGTCCTTGACGGGCAGGTTGACGAAGATCTGCGAGTGTTTCATGGCGGCGTCAGTAGTTAGATTCGTGGCTCAGGGCGCGGCGGCGGCCGCGTGACGCTCGACCTCGGCCGGGTCGACCACAAGCTCGCGCGTCGGGCGCACTTCGATGCTGCCGTACCTGGCGGGCGGGATCTTCGAGGCGATCTGGATGGCCTCGTTGAGGTCGCGCGCCTCGATCATGTAGAAGCCGGCGAGGGCTTCCTTGGTCTCGGCGAAAGGTCCGTCGGTCACCGACGTCTGCCCGTTGCGTACGCGCACCGTGGTGGCCGTGTGCACCGGGTGCAGGGGCGAGCCGTCGAGCAGTTTGCCGCTGTCCTTCAGCTGGCCCGCATAGGCCGCGCAGGCGGAGTCCGAACAGGCATTCCACTTCTCGGACGAGAGATAGACCAGGCACAGGTATTTCACGGGGTACTCCTTCCGGACCAGATTCTTTCAGTACGTTGTCGAACGGCAGCTCACGGATTCGACAGCAGGCGCAGGAGATTTTCCGTCAGCTCGAGCCCTGGAGTCAGGCGGGCAGGGCCGCGAGGCGCCGCTCGAGGAAGCGGCGCGCGGGTCCTTGCGCGGTGAGCTCGATGGCGCGGCCGTAGGCCTTCCTGGCCTCCGCATGGCGGCCCAGGCGCCGGCACAGGTCGGCCCGCGCCGCGTGCGCCAGCTGGTAGCCGTCGAGCGTGCCGTCGGCCAGCAGGGTCTCCAATGCGGCAAGGCCCGCTTCCGGGCCATCACGCATGGCCAGGGCTACGGAGCGGTTCAGCGCCACGATGGGAGAGGGAGTCAGAGCCAGCAGGATGTCGTAGAGACCGACGATCTCGCGCCAGTCCGTCTCCTCGGGCGAGCCGGCTTCGGCATGCACCGCGGCGATGGCTGCCTGGATTGCATATGGGCCCGGCGGCGGCCCGGCCAGCGCGGCGCGGACCAGCTGCGAGCCCTCCTCGATGTAGGCGCGATTCCAGCGCGATCGATCCTGCTCGTCGAGCAGGATGAGCTCGCCCGCTTCATCGGCGCGCGCTTCGCGGCGCGACTCGTGCAGCAACATCATGGCGAGCAGGCCGCGCACTTCGGGCTCCGGCAGCAGCTCGAGCACCAGGCGGCCGAGCCGGATGGCCTCGGCGGAAAGATCCGCACGCGTGGCCGACTCGCCGCTGCTGGCCAAGTAGCCTTCGTTGAACACCAGGTAGATGACACGCAGCACGCTGTCGAGTCGCGCGGGCAGGTCCTCGCGCGACGGCACCTCGTACGGAATGTTGGCGTCGCGAATCTTGTTCTTGGCACGCACGATGCGCTGCGCCAGGGTGGGCGCCGGCGTCAGGAAGGCCGCGGCGATTTCCTCGGTCGTCAGTCCGCAGACCTCGCGCAGGGTCAGCGCCACCTGGGCGTCGGAGGCCAGCGCCGGGTGGCAGCAGGTGAACACCAGGCGCAGCCGGTCGTCCTCGAGCAGTTCCTGTTCTTCGGGGGCGATAGTTTGATCGGTGAGCGACTCGCTGACGTCCGGACGGTCCTCGAGATGCTCGAAGCGCGCGTCGCGACGCTGCTTGTCGATCGACTTGAAGCGGCCCGCGGAGATGAGCCACGAGACCGGATTTTGCGGGATGCCTTCTGACGGCCATTTCTCGATGGCCGCGCGGAATGCATCGCTCAGCGCCTCCTCGGCGCGCTCGAAGTCACCGAGCAGGCGGATCAGCGTCGCGAGAACGCGGCGGGAATCCTTGCGGTAAAGCGCGTCGATCTCCGCGCGAACGCGGGCGATGTCGGGGGCAGGCATGAGTGGATGATAAATGGGGACATTCCCCGATTCCTAGCAAACGGGGACAGGCCTCAGCCGGCCCCTCGCGCGGGCCGGCCCACCAGCACGAGTTCGCCGATCAGCAGCGCGATCGCGAAGAACACCAGCGCCAGCATCGTCGTTCCCATCAGCGGCCCGCCAATATCCTACGCAGGCAGGCTCGTGAGCGCCATCCGGCCCGCGAGCAAGGCCAGCAACCAGCCGAACAATCCGCTGGCGACCACGAGCGATGCGATCACCGGCCGCTCGCGAATGAGCGCATCGGAAACGAGCGTCGAGCGACGCAGGAGGCGTCCGAGGGCGCGCAACGGCAGCAGGCGCAGGACCACGAGCAGCATGGCTTCGTACAGATCCCAGACGCTGTGCTGGCGCTCTGGTCCGATCAGCGACTGCGCCAAAGACACCAGCGCAAGCCCCGACCAGGTCGGCACGAGCAGGGCAGTCAGAAGATAGCTCGTGCGCACCAAGGCGGCGAAGGTCCGGAACACACGCTGAATCTGGGCCGGGCGCCGGAGACGGTCAAGACGGCAGGTCCGTCCCGGTTTGCTAGGAAACCGGGACTGTCCCCCTTAAAACAACCCGACGATCTTGCCGGTCTCGTCCACGTCGATGCTGTTCGCCGCCGGCACCTTCGGCAGCCCGGGCATGGTCATGATGTCGCCGCAGATCATCACGATGAACTCCGCGCCCGCGGCGAGTCGCACTTCGCGGATGTTCACCACGTGCCCGGACGGTGCGCCGCGCAGCTTCGGATCCGTCGAGAACGAATACTGAGTCTTCGCCACGCAGACCGGATAGTGGCCGTACCCCGCCTCCTGCAACGCCCGGATCTGCGCGCGGATCTTGCTGTCCGCCACGATGTCCAGCGCGCCGTAGATCTGCGTGGCGATGGTCTTCATCTTCTCCCACAAGGTCTGCTCGGCCTCGTACACGAAGCGGAAGCTGCCCGGCAGCTCGCACAGCCGCACCACCTCCTTCGCCACGTCGATCGCGCCCTTGCCGCCCTCGGCGAAATGCTTCGCGACGATGATCTTCACGTCCAGGTGCGAAAGCCGCGACTGCAGTAGTTTGACCTCGGCTTCGGTGTCCTCGGCCCGGTGGTTGATGGCCACCACGCTTTCGAGCCCGTACTGGTTGCGCACGTTGTGGATGTGCCGCTCCAGGTTCACCAACCCCTTCTCGAGCGCGGCGAGATTCTCCTTGCCCACGTCCGCGACCTCGACGCCACCGTGGTACTTGAGCGCGCGGATGGTGGCCACGATCACCGCGCAGGACGGCGTCAGCCCCGCCTTGCGGCACTTGATGTCGACGAACTTCTCGGCGCCGAGGTCCGCGCCGAAGCCCGCCTCGGTGACCACGTAGTCCGCCAGCTTGAGCGCCGCCTGCGTGGCCATCACCGAATTGCAGCCGTGCGCGATGTTCGCGAACGGCCCGCCGTGGATGAAGGCCGGATTGTTCTCGAGCGTCTGCACGAGATTGGGCGCCAGCGCGTCGCGCAGCAGCGCGGTCATGGCGCCGTGCGCCTTGATGTCGCGCGCCAGGATGGGCCGCTGGTCGCGCGTGTAGCCGATGACGATCTTGCCGAGCCGCTCCTTCAGGTCCTGGATGCTGGTGGCGAGGCAGAAGATGGCCATGACCTCGGACGCCACGACGATGTCGAAACCATCCTGGCGCGGATAGCCGTTGGCCGTGCCGCCGAGCCCGATGGTGATCTCGCGCAACGAGCGGTCGTTGACGTCGACGACGCGTCGCCACGTCACGCGCCGCACGTCGAAACCAGCCTCGTTGCCCTGGTGAATGTGGTTGTCGATGAGCGCCGCGAGCAGATTGTTCGCCAACGCGATGGCGGCGAAGTCACCGGTGAAGTGCAGGTTGATGTCCTCCATCGGCACCACCTGCGCGTAGCCGCCGCCGGCCGCGCCGCCCTTCATGCCGAACACCGGCCCCAGCGCCGGCTCACGCAGGCAGATCAGCGCCTTCTTGCCGAGCTGGTTCAGCGCATCGCCGAGACCGACGGTGGTCGTGGTCTTGCCTTCGCCGGCCGGCGTCGGCGAGA
>DASTRL010000225.1:0-55218 GCA_035761265.1 Steroidobacteraceae bacterium | reverse complement strand
GGCAGCGCCTTCGCCGCCGAGATCGGCGCCATGAAGCTCAACGAGGAAGTGGACGCGCTGCACGCCATCGGCGTCGAACCACAGGAAGTGCTGATCCTGCCGCGCGTCATCGGGCTCGTCATCGCCATGCCGTTGCTGACCGTGATCGCCGATGGCATCGGGCTCACGGGCGGCGCGCTGCTCTGCAAATGGCTGCTCGACATGCCGCTGCCGCTGTACCTCGACCGCATGCAGGATGCGATCGCGCCGACGACCTTCTGGGTCGGCATCATCAAGGCGCCGGTATTCGGGCTGCTGATCGCGCTCTCCGGAACGTATCGCGGCCTGCAGGTGCGCGACTCCTCGCGCGAACTCGGCCGCCTGACCACCGTGGCCGTGGTGCAGTCGATCTTCCTCGTGATCTTCGCGAACGCGGTGTTCGCCGTCGTGTTCTGGCAGCTCGACATCTGAGGCGCGGCATGGGCGAACCCGTCATCGAAGTCCGCGGCCTCAAGAACCGGTTCGGCGCGCAGGTGGTGCACGATGGCCTGGACATGACGGTCGAGCGCGGCGAGGTCTTCGGCATCGTCGGTGGCTCGGGATCGGGCAAGTCGGTGCTGTTGCGTTCGATACTCGGACTGCAGCGACCGCAGGCGGGTGAAGTGCTGCTCATGGGACGGGACCTCACGCGCATGTCGGCGGCGGAACTCCAGCAGGTGAAAGCGGGCTACGGCGTCACCTTCCAGCAGGGCGCGCTGTTTTCCTCGCTGACCGTGCTGCAGAACGTGCAGCTGCCCATGCTCGAGCACCTGAACCTGGCGCCGGAGGCGCTCGATGCGCTGGCGCTGCTCAAGGTCCGGCTGGTGGGCCTGCCGGCCGACGCCGCCGGAAAATATCCCGCGCAATTGTCGGGCGGCATGATCAAGCGCGCGGCGCTGGCGCGCGCACTGGCCCTCGACCCGGGGCTGCTGATGCTCGATGAACCCACCGCCGGCCTCGATCCCATCAGCGCGGCCGCCTTCGACGAGCTGTTGATGGACCTGCGCCAGCAGCTCGGCCTCACCGTGGTCATGATCACGCACGATCTCGACACCATCTTCAGAACCTGCAATCGTGTCGGGGTGATCATCGACCGCAGGATGACGAGCGACAGCCTGGAGGGCATCACCCACAACCCGCACCCGTGGATTCAGGCCTATTTCCACGGCGAGCGCGCGCTGCGTTTCTCCACCCATGGAACGTGAAGCTAACTACACCGCCGTGGGCGCGTTCGTGCTGCTGGTCACGACCATGGCGGCGCTGTTCGTCTACTGGTACGCCGGCAGCGCCGATGCGCGCGACTACAAGCGCTACGAGATCTATTTCCAGGGCAGCGTTTCCGGCCTGAACCGCGGCAGCACGGTGCGCTACCTGGGCGTCGAGGTCGGCCGCGTGGTCACGATCCGCATCGACCGGCGCGCCGCCGACCGCGTGCAGGTGATCGCCGACATCGACGCGGGTACGCCCATCTCGGACGACACGCTGGCCTCCCTGTCGCTGCAGGGCGTGACCGGCCTGCTGTACATCGACCTGCTGGCCCACGCCGACCCCAAGCGCCGCATGCAGCCGGTGCCGAGCGAACAGTACCCGGTCATCGACTCGGTGCAGTCGAGCTTCGATCTGTTCCTGGCCAGCCTGCCGGATCTGGTCGGGCGCGCCTCGCGCGTGCTGTCGGACGAGAACATCGCATCGTTCACCGCCACGATGCGCAACGTCGAAAAGTCCTCGGGCTCGCTGCCGCGGATGCTGCAGGACGCGGGCGAGGTGGTGGCCGAGCTCAAGGCGAGCATCGCCGACGTGCGGGCTGCGGCCGCCGGGGCGCGTACGCTGGTGGACACCTCGGGACCGAACCTTTCCGCGGCGGCCGAGAGGCTGCGCAGGATCTCGGAAAACCTCGCCACCACCACCGCCAATCTCGACAATCTCATGAGCGAACATCGCCAGGACGTGGGGCTGTTCCTGCGCGACAGCCTGCCGGAGATGGAGCGCCTGCTGCGCGACAGCCGCGAGGCGGCCCAGGAGTTCCGCGAGTTGTCGCGCAGCCTCAAGGCCGACCCCTCACAACTTCTGTACGAGCCCAGCTACAAGGGCGTGGAGATTCCGCGATGAGGATGCCGGTCGAGCTGCGGGTGCTGGCGCTGGCGTGCGTCCTGGCGGGACTGGGCGGTTGCGGCGGGTTCTTCGAGAGCTCCATTCCGGCGGCGCAGGCTTATGTGCTGAGGCTGCCTTCACGCCCGGCGCAGGCCGGCGTCACCAGGGTGGCAGGCACGCTGCGCGTGCAGCGGCCCGTGGCCGGACCCGGCCTGGACGGCGACCGTATCGTATTGCTGCGTTCCGATCGCCGCTTCGACGTGTATGCCGCGACGCGCTGGGCGGCGCCCGCGCCCGATCTCATCGGCAGCGTGCTGGTCGACCAGTTGCGCGGCGCGAGCCTGTTTTCCAGCGTGCTGGACGATACCGCGCCCTACGCGCCGCGCTACAACCTGCGCTGCGGCCTGAAGCGCTTCGAGGCGGACTACACCGGCGGCGGCACCGCGCCCACCATCGAGGTGGTGCTCGACTGCACCCTGGGCCGTTTCCGCGAGCGCACGCTGCTCGCCAATTTCACGGCGCGCGGCTCGGCGCCGGCCGGCGACAATCGCATCGGCGCGGTGGTCGCCGCCTTCGAGAGCGCCACGGGCGAGGCCGTGGCCGAGCTGGAGCGCAACGTCGCCGACGCCCTGGCCAGCGAAAAGCCGCCCGAGGCGCCGCCGGCGATCCAGTAGCTAGAACGTGCAGAGGCCGGTCGCTTCCATGAAGCGGTACAGCCAGTAGGTGCCCTGGGAAGGGTCGGCGTAGGCACCGAAATCCGCGGTGTATTCCAGGTCCGGCGGCCCGTGATTGCTCCACAGCATCTCGTACCAGGCGCCGATCTTCGCCGCCAGGTCCGAGGTCGGCGGCACGCTCACCGCGACGTTGGCTTCCAGGTTGTAGTTCTCGAGGTTGCGCCGCGTGAGGTTGGCGGAGCCCAGCGTGAACCAGTATTCGTCCTGCGTGCGCATCGCGACGAACTTCGTGTGGAACTGCTCGCCGTGCGTGCGGAACCAGCGCAGCTTGATCGCGCCGTCGGAGGCGCCGGCTAGCTCCGTCGCCACCGAGCGATTCGGAATGCCGTTCTTGGTGCGTCCGAACGCGTCCTTGTTCGGATCCAGGATCACGCGCACGGCCACGCCGCGCTTGGCGGCGGACAGCAGCGCCTGGATCACGTTGCGCTCCGACAGGTAGAACATCGCGATGTCGATGCTGTCGCCGACACGCGCGCCGGAAAAATTGCGCACGATGGCCGCGCCGATCTCTCCCTCGGTGAGCACCTGCACCTGTGCGGCATCGGCGGGGTTGGCCACGGGTGGCGCGGGCGCCAGGGGCGGGGGCTGCCATTGCGAATGCCAGCCGGAGCCGCGCGCCAGCGCCAGCTCGCTCTCCAGCAGCGGCAGCAGCGCGGGCCCGGACAGGCGCAGTCCGACGTTCGAGTGCGAACTGCTGGCATCGTGCGGGTTGGCCGAGCTCACCACGCCCGTGATGCCGCCCTTGCCATCGTCGGCGATCAGCACCTTGCGATGATCGGCCTTGAAGTTGAGCAGCCGTGCCCAGGCGCCGAAGCTCACCTTTTCCGGGCCCGAATCCAGCGGGTTCGGCAGCCAGGCGTCGCCGCGGCCGTCGCCCGACCACCATTTCATGGTCAGGCGCCAGAAGGCCGAGTAGCTAGGGTTGGAATCCCGCAGCGAATCCAGATCCACGCTGATCACGTCGATCCCGGCGTCGCGCAGCGCCGCGAGGCCCGCGGAGGGCAGGCTGCCGTACAGGTCGTTGATCGGGTCGCTGATCACCAGCACCTGCAGGCCGGGTACGGCGCGCCGGCGCGCCAGCAACGCGTCGCGCAGCTGCGCGGACAACTCGCGTCGCGGCCGCGAATTCGCCGCCGCGCCGCGTTGTCCATTGAACAGGAAGTAGTCGAGCACGATGTACTGGCGCGCCTCCCCGATGACGCGCAGCATCGCGTCGAAGATCTGCTGGTCGACGATGGGTGCGCCGAACACGTCCGCCCCGGTCACGTCCGTCAGGAAGTGCAGCTGGTTGAGCGGCGTCGCGACGACTTCACCGCGCACCTGCGTGCCATTGGGCATCGGCTTGTAGAGGTTCCACGCACCGACCACGACCCATACGAGCAGGAAGCCGTAGAACACCAGCCGCCGCACATGCCAGTTGCGCGGGCTTTCCACCGGCGGTGGAGACGGGTCGATCGGTGTCTCGTCAGCCTCGTCAGCCATCGGCCGATTCTAATCGCTCGGATAGTTCGAGCCAGCGTGTCTCCAGCTGCTCGATCTCGTGCCGCAAGGCCGTGTAACGCTCGTTGACCTTGCGGGCATGGGCGGCATCGCGCCCGTAGTCGAGGCCGGCGAGCTCGGCTTCCATGCGCGTCCGTTCCTGCCCGAGCTTGGCCAGAGATGTCTCGATCGCCCGGACCTCCTGCCTCTTCGGGGCGAGATCGGGACGCGGTCCGGCCTCCTTGCGGCGGCCGCCCTCCCGGGCGCGCTTCTGCGGCTGGGTCGGCGTGCTCACCGCCCCCGCACGCTTCTCGAGCCAGCCGGCATAGTCCTCGAGGTCGCCGTCGAAGTCGCGCACCATGCCGTCGGCCACCAGCCAGAACTGGTCGCAGACACTGCGCAACAGGCCGCGATCGTGGGAAACCACGATCACCGCGCCGGCGAAGCCCTGCAGCGCGGTGATCAGCGAATGGCGCATCTCGAAGTCGAGGTGGTTCGTGGGTTCGTCGAGCAGCAGCAGGTTGGGCCGCTCGGCGACGAGTATGGCCAGGGCGAGTCGCGCGCGTTCCCCGCCGGAGAAGTGCACGACCGGCTCGAATACCCGGTCGCCGCGGAAGCCGAAGCCGCCGAGGTGATTGCGGCGCCGCTGCTCGTCCCACTGTGCGCGCACGCCCATCTGATCGATGCGATTCGTGAGCGCGATCAGTGCCGTGTCACGCGCGTCGAGTCGATCCACTTCGAGCTGCGCGAAGTTGCCGACCACCAGGTCCGGCGAGGCCACGCGGTCGCCGGCGGCGGGCGGCAACGCGCCCGCTATGAGCTTCATCAGCGTCGATTTGCCGGCGCCGTTGCGCCCGAGGATCCCGATGCGCTCGCCGGGATTCACCGAGCGGTTGACACCCCGGATCACGATGCGCCCGCCGTAGCCGGCCGATGCGGTGTCGAGCGTGACCAGCGGCTGGGGTAGTTTGCTGGCCGCCGCGAACTCCCACTCGAAACTCTCCAGCTCCTGATAGGTGGCGATGGTCTCGAGTTTCGACAGCGCCTTGATGCGGCTCTGGACCTGGCGCGCCTTGCTGGCCTGCGCACGGAAGCGGTCGATGAAGGAATGCAGTCGCGCGACTTCGCGCGCCTGCCTCGCGGCCATCGCGGCCGTCTGCTGGATGCTGGCGGCGTGCTGGCGCTGGAAATCCGTGTAGTTGCCGGTCCAGTGCGTCAGCTGTCCGTTTTCGATGTTGACCACGCGGTTGACGATGTCGTCGAGGAATTCGCGATCGTGCGACACCAGCAGCAGCGTGCCGGGAAAACGCTGCAGCCAGCTCTCGAGCCACAGCACGGCGTCGAGGTCGAGGTGGTTGGTGGGTTCGTCCAGCATCAGCACGTCGGCGCGCGACATCAGCGCGCGCGCCATGTTGGCGCGCATCTGCAGGCCGCCCGAAAGCTGCCGGACCTGGCGCTCGATGTCCTCCGGCGCGAAGCCCAGGCCGTCCGCCAGCTCCGCCGCACGCGCCGCCGAGGTCCATCCGCCGGCCGCGTCGTAGTCGCCGAGCAGCTCGGCCTCCTTCATGCCGTCGTCGGCGGCCCGCGCCTTCTCGAGCTCGACTTCGATCTGCATGAGGCGCGAGTCGCCGCTGCGCACGTATTCGAGCACCGTGGCCTCGGTGCGCGGCAGTTCCTGCGAGACCGATACGAAGTTCAGCCTGCCGGGAACCTTGTACTCACCGGCGTCGGCGCCGAGGTCCCCGCGCAGCAATGCGAGCAGGCTGGATTTTCCGCATCCGTTGCGCCCCACGATTCCGATCTTGTCGCCGCGGAAGATGGTGAGGTTGGCCTTGTCGAAGAGCACGGCCGCGCCGCGGCGCAGGCGCACATCCCGTAATTCAAGCATCGGACGTTTCCAGCATGGGGGCGCGATTCTACAGGCTGCGCGCGCGGCTAACCCGCGGCGCGCTCAGGGCGCGTTCAGAGTCACGGATGCACACTCGTGACAAGAACAGGGAGAACCACCATGAAGCCACTCGCAATCATCGGTCTCATCGCACTATCTGCATCACCGGGCCTCGCGGTCTCGCAGGAAAGCTCGCTGCCGTCGGCCGGCTCGAAGGAGCCGCCGACCATCTCGGTGTTCGATCTGATCGCCAGGGTGCACAGGAAGACCGGACAGCAATTCATCGTCGATCCGCATGCGTCGGGATTCGTGGTGCTGTCCGGGCTCGACGTCGATCGGATCGACTACGACATGCTGATGACGATCCTGCGCCAGCAGGGCCTGGTGGCCGTCGCCGGCAAGGGAGCGGTGAGGATCATGCCGGACGCCGAGGCCCGCCAGCAGCCCGCGCCGACGCTGACCGCCGACGATGCCAAGGTCCGTGACGAAGACCTGGTCACGCGCGTCGTGCAGGTGCGCAACGCGTGCGCGGCGCACATGGTGCCGGTGCTGCGACCGCTCATGCCGCAGTACGCGCACATGGCCGCCTATCCGCCCACCAACACCGTGATCCTGCTCGACCGCGCGGACAATGTGCGCCGCGTCGCCGATCTCATCGAGCGGCTCGACAAGACCGCGCCCGGCAAGCTCGACTGCGGTGCCGGAAAGGGTGGTAGCTAGGTCTCAGGCGCCGCGCGGCCTGGCCAGCTTGTCGGCAGTCGAAGCCTGCGCGATCAGGTTGGCGAAGGCGGGACCGGATTCCTGCTGGCGGGCGAGCAGCAGCCGCAGCTCCTCGAGCGTGCAGGGCTCGCCGAACAGCCGTCCCTGGCCGAAGCCACACTGGTGACGACGCAGGAAACTCAGATGGCCGAGCGACTCGACGCCCTCGGCGATCACGTTCATCTTCAGGCTGCGTCCCATCTCGATGATGGTGCGCACGATCGTGGCGTCGCTCTCGTCGTCGTCGACGTCGCGCACGAAGGACTGGTCGATCTTCAGCGTGCCGATCGGGAACTGCTGCAACGCCGACAGCGAGGAGTAGCCGGTGCCGAAATCGTCGATGGAAAGGTGCAGCCCCATCGCGTAGAGCTCGTCCAGCAGGTGCAGCGTGCGCTTGGAGTCGGCCATCAGCGTGGTCTCGGTGATCTCCAGTTCGAAGCACGTCGGCGAGACGCCGTGCTTGCGGAACACCGAGCGGAACCTGAGGATGAAACTCGCCTGGCGAAGCTGCTTCAACGAGAGGTTCAGCGAGATGCGGCCGGGCGTGGTCACGGTCTGCTGCATCTCGCGGTAGTCCTGGCAGACGCGGTTCAGCACCCATTCGCCGACTTCGAGGATGAGGTTGGTCTCCTCCGCGAGCGGGATGAACTGCGAAGGCGGGATGTCGCCGTGCCCCGGCAGCCGCCAGCGCAACAGCGCCTCCGCGCCGACGATGCGGCCGTCGCGCAGGTCCACCTTCGGCTGGTAGTGCATCAGGAACTCGTCGCGCTCGAGCGAGCGGCGCAGTTTGCTCTTCAGCATCAGCCGCTCGACGGCGGCGGCGTTCATCTCCGGGGAGTAGAACGCGAAGGAATTTCCGCCGTTCTGCTTGGAGTGATACATGGCCGCGTCCGCATTGCGGATCAGGTCGATCACGTTCTCGGCATCCCGCGGGCAGAAGGCGATGCCGATGCTCGCGGTCAGGAACACCTCGTGGTCCTGCAGCTGGAACGCGCGGCCCACTTCGGCGAGCACGCTGCGCGCCAGCTGCGCGACCGTGCCGCGGTTGTCCGCGTCGGCAGCGAGGTCGTCGATGAACATGGCGAACTCGTCGCCGGCCAGGCGGCCGATGACCGTCTCCTGGGGCAGGGCGCGCATCAGCCGCTCGGTCAGGATCTCGAGGGTGCGATCGCCGGCCGAGTGGCCGAAGGTGTCGTTGATCTCCTTGAAGCGATCCATGTCGAGGTACAGCAATGCCAGCGAGGTCCGGTTGCGCAATGCGCGCGCAATGGCCTGCTGCAGCAGGTGCTGGAACTGCATGCGGTTCGGCACCTTGGTGAGCGCGTCGTATCGCGCCAGATAACGGATGCGCCGCTCGGCGCGCTTGCGCTCGGTGACATTGCGCACGACGAAGATGGTGCCCTGGTACTGCGGGTCGTCGGTGGTGATCTGCGATCCGGTGATGGCCACGGGTATGGTCTGCCCGTGGCGCGTCTTGACGACGGTCTCACGCGTGTCGGAGGAAGCGCGCAGCATGTCGAACTCGTCGCGCTCCCGCTCTTCGAGGATCGAGATGATGCCCCGCCCCACGAGCTCGTCCTCGCCCCAGGCGAGTAGTTTGCAGGCGGCGTGGTTCGCCATGCGGATCACGCCGTCCGGCGAGGTCACGAACACGGCGTCGGTCATGCTGCCGAGCACGTTGGTCAGGTAGTTCTTGTTGATCGTGGTCTGGCGCAGCTTCTGGCGCATGCGTTCGAGCGCCTGCTGCAGTTCCCCGAGCTCATCGCGCCGCCCGACCTCCAGCGGCCGCGAATAGTCACCCTGTGCGATGCGGTCGGCGCTGCGGATCAACGTGCTGATCGGCTGGTGCATGCGACGGCCCGCCCACCACGCGAGCACCAGGCCGGCGAGCAGCACCACGCCGCCCAGCGCGGCGGACACGATCAGTGCCTGGCGGATCTGCCGGGTCTCCAGGGAATCGAAGCGCGCGCGGACCGCGCCGGAGTCCGGCGCGAATTCCTGCGACCGGATCTCGACCTCGACCTCTCCGACTGTCTGCGGCGTCTCGATGCCGGGCATGGTCTGGACGCTGGCGCGCACCGGAGTGGTCGCGCTGCGGGTGATGTTGCCGGGGACTTCGCCGGCGCGTCGCCAGGCGTACAGCTCGCGGCCGGAAACGTCGCGGACCACGACGCCGAGCAGCGTGACGTCGCGCTTGAAGTCCTCGACCTGGCTGCGGATCGCATCGCGATTGCCGACCAATACCGCAGCGTCGATCCGCTCCGAGATCCGCTGCGCGGTTTCCGTCGAGCGCAGCGCGAGTTCGGCCAGCACGCGCTGGCGAGCGTCGGCCGCGGTCGTATCGAGCAGCGCAGCATGCTGCGTCCGGTTCTCGAGCACCAGGACGAACCCCACTGCCAGCGAAACCACGACGGCGGCTATGACCGCGACACTGATGTACTTGCTTCTGAAACTGACGACTGCCACAGGCCCTTCGGGCACCCCTCTGCAAACCCCTCTCACAAAGGGGGTTTTCTACTTTCACTGCATCTTAACCGCGTAAATCCGGCAGCGGCCAGATTCGCGACGACGCCACAGGGGTACTTCTGTCGACTAGGTCCGCAAGTTCTCCGGGGCAGCCGCCGCGAGCCCGGGGGTGGGTTAGCATGCCGGCATGCCGGAACTCCCTGATTTCACGCTGGATCAGCTGACCGGACGCACCAGGGACCACCTGACGGAGCTTTCCGACCCCCGTTGCACCCTGCACAGACGGGCCGTCGCGCCGTTCCTGGCCATGAGGGCCGCGGCGGCCGCGGACGGGATCGAACTGGTGGCCTTTTCCAGTTTCCGGGATTTCGATCGCCAGCTCGCCATCTGGAACGGCAAGTATCGGGGAGAGCGGCCCATGCAGGACCGGGCAGGGCGGCCCCTGAATGCGGGGTCGCTGTCACCGGCCGAGCGCGTAGCCGCCATTCTCTGCTGGTCGGCACTGCCGGGCGCGAGCCGCCATCACTGGGGCACGGACTTCGACGTGATGGACCTGGCGACCTTGCCGCCGGGTTATCGCATCCAGGTCATTCCGGCGGAGTACCGGGCGGGTGGGCCGTTCGATCGCCTGACCACCTGGCTGGACGCCCACATGCATGCGTTCGGATTCTTCCGCCCGTACCAGACGGACCGCGGCGGCGTGGCTCCCGAGCCCTGGCACCTTTCGTATGCGCCGCTCGCGCAGCGTGCGCAACGCGCACTGTCGGCGGAGGGACTGCGCCAGGTGCTGGCGTCGACGGATATCGACGGCCGCGAGGAAGTGCTGGCGGCGCTCGCGGACAACTTCCGCCGTTACGTGCTCGACGTGGATGCGCCGCCGGCGGCGGCGCTGCTGGCGCCGCGCCTCGACTGAACGCGCTGCGCGCGTTCAGCGCCGGCTCAACTCCAGACCTTCTTGATCGCGCCCAGCATCAGCGTGCGCGTCGTGGTCATGGAATCCTCGACGCCGGTGAATATGGGTGGCTGGCGCCGCAGCAGTCGCCAGTTCTCGCTGCGCAGGATGCGCTGCAGGTATTCGAGGTTGCGATCGATCGACTCCATGTAAGGGTTGCGGCCGCCGTACAGGATCTCCAGATGACGGTAGGCGCGATCGAACTCGCCGTCGAGACGCTTGGCGCGCATGTCGAACACGAATTTCGGGGTCTGCCGCAGCAGGTCGAGACCCGAGGCGTAGCGCACCTTGACGTGGCCGTTTTCGCCCATGGGCAGCGCCACCCCCGCGAGCACGAATTCCGCGTACAGCCGATCGCGGCATTTCTCCAGATAGCAGCGGTCGGCCATCTGCGCCATCAGGTCGGCGGTGCCCACCAGGTGGCCGAGTTTGTGATCGCGCGGGTCGGGCGCCACGATGTTCTTGAAAGGCCGCTCGTATCCCGTGTAGTGGATGATTTCGGCGGCGACGCCGGCCCAGTGGCCCAGATCGATCTTGGGTAGATAGTCCTTGAGGAATGCCGCGCCGCGCGACACGTGCACGGTGGTGAACTCCGCGCCGTTCGGCACGTCGGCATCGCGCGTGGTGCGCAGGTAGCCGACATCGTGGAACAGCGCGACGACGATGCCGAGCATGGCGCGTTCCCAGCCGAGCTTCTGCGCTTCCGGCACCTGCAGCTCGTGGCCGGCGATCAGTCGCGCCGTGGCCAGCGTGATGTCGAGCGTATGCTGCTGGTCGTGGTAGACCGTGTCGACGCCGAAATAGCCGGGCATGCGGCCCGAGAACATGCGATCGAAATCGCCGAACACGTGTGCGAAGGCGGGGAACTTCTGTCCGGGCCAGACGCGCGCGAAGAGCTCTTCGACCGCGGCGCGAACGTCGGGAGCCGAGCTGACGAGCACCGTGTCGGTGACGTCGTAATCGCTGCGACGGGATTCGGCGATCACGTTTGCAGGTCCGGAATCTAACAAGATGCGCGAGTCTAGGCAGGGCACCCCCCAAAAGAGAAGCAGGCGGAACCCGAGTTTGGAACGAGCGTGACCTGCGTCACGGGATGCGCCCTGCCGCAATCGCGCGCCGCCGCCGGTTACGGTAAAGCAGCCGCTACTCGCGAAAGCTTGCGATCACCGGCGTATGGTCGGAGGCGCGCTCGGAACGCCGCGGCTCGACGTCGATGCGGCACGCGGACAACCGCGGCGCGAGCTCGCGATGTGCCAGGATCAGGTCGATGCGCAAGCCATTGTTGCGACGGAATGCGCCCTGCCGATAGTCCCACCAGCTGAACGATTTTTCCGGCTGTTCGAATTGTCGAAATGTGTCGACCAGTCCCAGGTCCATGATGCCGCGGAGCGCGGCCCGCTCCTCCGGGCTCACGTGAACGCAGCCGGCCCATGCCGCCGGGTCGTGCACGTCGCGATCCTCGGGCGCGATGTTGAAGTCGCCTAACACGATGAGGCCCCTATGCCTGGCGGTCTCGTGCTTCAGCCAGGCCGTGAGCGCCTCGAGCCACCTGAGCTTGTAACCGAACTTCTCCGAGCCCGGCGCCTGGCCGTTCGGCACGTACAGGTTGATCACGCGGAAGCCGGCGATGTCGGCCGCGAGCACGCGTCGCGGGGGATCGTCGAAGCCGGGGATGTCGCGCACCAAGCCGGTCATCGGCCGGCGCGAGAGCAGGGCCACCCCGTTGTAGGTCTTCTGCCCGGAGAACACGCTGTGATAGCCGGCCGCGGTGAATTCCGGATGCGGAAAATCCGGGTCCTGCATCTTGGTTTCCTGCAGCGCCACCACGTCGGGGGAGTGCGTGCGCAGCCACTCCATGACCTGCTCGCCGCGCACGCGCAGCGAGTTCACGTTCCAGGTGGCGATGGAGAAAGCGCCACCGCTGCCGGTGGCTTCGTTCACGAAACGAGGCCCTGCTGTCGCAGCAATGCCTTCACATCGGGCGGCCGCCCGCGAAAGGCCACGAAGGCATCGAGCGCCTTGCGACTGCCTCCCTGGGACAGGATGGCATCGAGGAAGCGCTGCGCAACGCCGCGGTCGAAGACTCCCTGTTCCTCGAACGCGGAGAACGCGTCCGCGGCGAGGACCTCGGCCCACTTGTAGCTGTAGTAACCGGCCGCGTAACCGCCGGCGAAGATGTGCGCGAAGTTGTGCGGGAAGCGGTTCCACTCCGGTACCGCGAACACCGCCACCTCGGCGCGAACCTCGGCCAGCGTTTCCGCGATGCGCGCGCCGCGCTCGGGCTGGTAACCGGCGTGCAGCCGGAAATCGAACAGCGCGAATTCGATCTGGCGCATCGTCGCGAGGCCTGCCTGGAAGGAGCGCGAGCCCAGCAACTGCGCCTGCTTCCCGGCGGGCAACGGCTCACCGGTCTCCACGTGCCGCGCCATCTCCGCCAGCACTTCCGGCCGCCACGCGAAGTTTTCCATGAACTGGCTCGGCAGCTCGACCGCGTCCCAGGAGACTCCGTTGATGCCGGCAATCGACGGATAACCGACCCGGGTCAGCATGTGGTGCAGCCCGTGCCCGAACTCATGGAACATGGTGACCACGTCGTCGTGCGTCAGCAGCGGCGGCTTGCCGGGCGCGGCCGGCAGGAAATTGCAGACCAGGTAGGCGACCGGGATGGTGTGCTCGGCGCCGAAGTCCTTGCGTCCCACGCAGTCGTCCATCCATGCGCCAGCGCGCTTCTTGGCTCGCGCGCAGGCATCCAGGTAGAAACCGGCGAGCACTTTGCCGCCGGGCTCGCGGATCTCGAAGAAGCGCGCGTCGCGATGCCAGACGGGCACGCCGTCGCGCTCGACGATCTGCACGCCGAACAGGCGTTCGGCGACCGCGAACAGTCCGGCCAGCACGCGCGGCAGCGGAAAATAAGGCCGCAGCTCTTCCTGCGAGATCGAGAACAGCCGCGCCTGCAGCTTCTCGGAGTAGTAAGCCACGTCCCAGGCGTTGAGTTTGCGGCCGGCGAATGCCTCGAGCTCGGCGAACTCGCGCGTGGCCGCGGACTTGGCGACGCGCGCCAGATCGCGCAGGAAATCGAACACCGCATCGGTCGACGGGGCCATGCGCGTGGCCAGCGCGTAGGCCGCGTAGTTGGGGAAGTCGAGCAGCCGTGCGGCCTCGTGGCGCAGCGCGAGGATCTTCTGCATCACTTCGGTGTTGTCGAACCTGCCGGCCGAGGGACCCCGGTCGGACGCGCGCGTCGACCAGGCCTCGTAGAAATCGCGGCGCAACCGCTCCGAATCCGCGTCCTGCAACACCGCGACGTAGGTCGGTTGTTCGAGCGCGAACAGCCAGCCTTCGACGCCTTTCTCGGCGGCGCGCACGCGCGCCTGCTCGACGATGACGGGATTGATGCCGGCGAGCTCCGCGGGATCCGTGACCTGGCGCGTCCAGGAGTTCATCGCGTCGAGCACGTTCTCCTCGAACTTCGCGCCGAGCAGCGCCAGCTCCTGCACCACGGCCTTGTAGCGCTCCTTGCGCTCCCTGGGCAGGCCTACACCCGCCAGCCGGAAGTCCTCGAGCGCGCGTTCCAGCACGCGGCGCTGCACTCCGTCGAGCTGCGCCGCCGGGTCGGCGGCGATCGCGCTGTAGGCGCGAAACAGCGGCTCGCTCTGCGAAAGATCCGTCCAGTAGTTGGACAGCAGCGGCAGGCACGCGTTGTAACTGGCGCGCAGCTCATCGGAATTCAGCACGCCATTCAGGTGGCTGATCGGCGACCAGGTGCGCGACAGGCGGTGTGAAAGCTGTTCGAGCGGCAGCACCGTGTTCTCGAACGTGGGCCGCGGCTGCGACTCGAGCGCCGCCACCTCGCCGCGATGGCGCTGCAGCAGCTCGCGGATCGTGGGCTCCACGTCCGCGGGACGAATACGATCGAAGGCGGGAAGCGGAGTCCCGCCGATTTGCGCTTCACTCATCTATTTCATTCCCAGCGCGGCGAGTACCGGTTCGGTGTCCGGGCGCACCCCGCGCCACAACGTGAAAGACTCCGCGGCCTGCTCGACCAGCATGCCCCAGCCTTTATGGGCGCGGGCGCAACCCTGTTCAATGGCCCAGGTCACGAATGGCGTCGCCGACTTGCTGTAGCTCATGTCGTAGCAGACCGTGTGCGCGGCGACGATGCTCCCCGCCACGTTCGGCACCGAGCCGCTGAGGCCCGCGGCGGTGGCATTGATCACGATGTCGAAGGGCTCGGAGCCGACATCTTCGAAACCGCAGCCGCGCACCGCCCCGAGGTCGGCGAACAGTGACGCCAGGTTGATGGCGCGCTCCGGCGTGCGATTGGCGATCACGAGTTCGGCAGGGTTCATGGACAGCAGCGGTTCGATCACACCGCGCGTGGCGCCGCCTGCGCCGAGGATCAGCAGCCGCTCATGAGTGATGTTCAGGCCGAGATTCTTGCGCAGGTCGGTCACGAGCCCGTGCCCGTCGGTGTTGTCGCCGAGCAGCGTGTGATCCGGGTTCAAGACCAGGGTGTTGACCGCCCCGGCCCGATCGGCCCGGGCGGTCAGATCGTTGGCAAGCTCCGCCGCCGCTTCCTTGTGTGGTACGGTCACGTTCAGTCCGCGGCCGCCGCGCGTGAAGAATTCCAGCACCTGGGCGCGGAAATTGCCCGGTGCGATGTCATAGAGGCGGTAAACGAGGGCTTGATCCGTCTGCTTGGCGAACAGCCCGTGGATGAAAGGCGACCAGCTGTGACTGATCGGATGACCGACCACCCCATACTGATCCGGCGCGTTCATCGCAGCATCGATGACTGAAATAAGAACCTCATCCGGCCGGTCTTATACATGAACGCAGCCTCGCGCGGAACGACGGCGGCTGGCACCTTTACGCGTCTCCTCGAGATGTTGCGTCCGGATTTGCTGCGCTTTGCCTACTGGCTGGCGCGCGACCGACAGGTGGCGGAAGACGTGGTGCAGGAGACTCTCATCAGAGCCTGGAAATCCCGTGACGAGCTCAAGGATCCGGCAGCGGCGCGGCCCTGGCTGTTCACCATCGTGCGCCGCGAGCACGCCCGGCTGTACGAACGCAAGCGGCTGCCGACCGTCGACGTCGACGAGGTCGAGGCGCTGGGCGATCCGGCGCTGGCCAGCGACGGGGATGCCGGCCTCGTGGACCTGAGGCGCGCCATCATGCAGTTGCCGGATGAATACCGCGAACCGCTCGTGCTGCAGGTGTTGGGTGGATTGAGCACCAACGAAATCGCCACCGAGCTGAAGCTCACGCAGGCGGCCGTGCTGACGCGGTTGTTCCGGGCACGCAACCGGTTGCGCACCATTTACGGGCTCGAGCCCGCGGAGGACGTGGAATGAGCGGTACGGGAGCGGATTGCCGGAACGCGCGCCTGCACATCGGCGCCGATCCGCAGCATCTGCCGCCAGAAATCGCCGCGCACCTGTCCGGCTGCGCCGAATGCCGGCGCTTCCGCGACGAGACCCTGGCGCTGGACGTCCGCGTGCAGGCGGCGCTCGAGCTGCCGCTGGAGCGATTCCGTTCGAAGCCGATGCCCGTGAGGCGCTTCGCACTCGCGGCGTCCGTGTTGCTCGCGCTGCTGCTCGCCGGTGGCGTGTGGGTGCTGCGGCCGGCGACCGCGCTGGCACGCGACGTGGTCACGCACGTCGAGGAAGAAGCCGACAGCTGGGGCGCGAGCCAGCGTCTGCAGCCCGAGGCGATCGCGGGAATCCTGCGCACCGCCGGCGCGCATTTCGACACCTCGCTGCCGGTGGTCTACGGTTATCCCTGCCCGTTCCGTGGCCGTCCGATCGCCCACCTGGTGGTGAAGACCGCCAATGGCCCGCGCACCATCATGCTGCTGCCGCACGACCACGTGCGCTGGCGCAAGAAGTTCTCGCAGGATGGATTGAAGGGCGTACTGCTGCCGGCCGGCAGGGGCAGCATCGCGGTGCTGAGCCGCGATGGCGTGGTTCCGGACGCGCTGGCCGACGAAATCGTCAGCCACGTGCGCTTCGAGTGAGCACCTCGCTGCCGGCGCGCCCGTCGCCCAGCACGCGCTGCAACTCCGGCAGCCATTCGCGCATGGCTTGTTCGACTAGATAGGGCGGGTTCACGACCACCATCGCCGAACCGTTCAGTGCGGCGCGCGAGTCCGGCGGATGCATCCACAGCAGCGAAGCCAACAGCGGCCGCGCCGTGGCGCGCGCCAGCGCGGCAAACCACAGGTCGAAATCCGCGCGCAGTTTCACCGGCAGCCAGGCGAGCAGTACGCCGGTGGAGAATCGCTGCAGGGAATCCACGATGGCGTCGTGCACGCGCGCGAAATCGGCGCGTTCCTCGTAAGGCGGGTCGATGAGCATGCAGCCGCGGCGCTCGGGCGGCGGCAGCAGCGCGCGCAGGCCGGCGAAGCCGTCGCTGCTCTGCACGCGCGTGCGCGCCGCGCCATGCAGCGCCTTGCGCAGGAATCCCGCCTCGTCACGCTGCGTCTCGTGGAACACCGCTCGATCCACCGCGCGCAGCAGGCGCATGGCCAGCAACGGCGATCCGGGATATTCCAGGCTGCCGCCGTGCACGCCGGCGGCGATGATTTCGCGGTAACGAAGCAATGCCGGATGGCGCGGGGTTGCGGCGAGCAGCCGACCGGCGCCGGACTGCCATTCCGCCGGATGCTGCGCGTCGCCGGGATGCAATGCATAGGCGCCACGGCCGGCGTGCGTGTCGACGAACAGCAGGCCCTTGTCCTTGCGCGTGAGCGCGTCGAGCACCTCGAGCAGCAGGACGTGCTTGTGTACGTCGGCGAAGTTCCCGGCGTGATATTGATGGCGGTATTTCATGACCTTTTGCGCGTGGCGCGGCGTTTATACACTGTCGGGTGGAGGACCATGCCATGGGAAGAATCCTTGCATCGCTGCTGTTTGCGGGCCTCGTGGCCTGCGCGGGCGCGGCGGAAGACACGCCGGCCGCGCAGCGTGGCGTCGCTCCACCGACGCGCCTGCCGATCCCCAATCCCGCGCTCAATGACCAACCCGTCGGCAAGCCCGTCTCCATCGCTTCCGTGCCGCGCGCTGTGCGATACGCCGTGCGCGCCGATGCCGCGCGGCGTTTCAAGGTGCCGGAAGAATCCGTCGTGCTGACTCGGGCCGAGCAGGTCACGTGGTCGAGCGCGGCGCTGGGCTGCCCCGAGCCGGGGACCATTTACACGCAAGCGCTGGTGCCGGGCTTTCGCCTGGTGGCGAAGACCGGCGAAGGGGAGCTGAGCTACCACGCGGACGCGGGCGGCACCGTCCGCCAGTGCCTGGTGCACGAGGGGCCATCGCTGCCGACTCCCGCACCCGAACGCTGACCGCAAGCTTCGGGTCGCCGCGGCGGCGCGATTGCGCGAGGCTGCGGCAATATAAAAAGGAGCGAGCCATGCGATACATCGTCCGGGGTGTTCCCCAGCAGATCGCCGATGAGGTGCGCCGCACGCGCCGGTCGCCGGGGTACGGCCATCCCGCGCATCTCGAAGTGGCCACCGGCACGGGGCCTTGCCGCTGCTGCCTGGCGCCATTCGTCGAAGGTCGTGATGAACGATTGCTCTTCACGTATCGGCCGCACGGCCCCGGGACCCTGATGGCCCCGGGTCCCGTATTCATCCACGCGCGCCATTGCGTCGCATACGCGGGCGAAGGATTTCCCGATGCATTGCGTGTGCTGCCCCTGGCCTTCGAAGCGCGCGCCGCCGGTTCGCGAGTCACCGGATTGTCGGCTCGGGACGATGCGCCCGCCGAGGCGCAGATGCATGCGCTGTTCGAGAATCACGCGGCCGAGTGGTTGCAGGTGCGGCACGCGCAGGCGGGCTGCTTCATCGCGCGCGTGGATCTGGCAGCCTGACGCTGCCGGGGGGTTGAATCTGCCTCAGGCCTTCCTGCGCCTGGGCGCAGACTTCTTCGCGGCCGCCGACTTCTTCTTCGCCGTGGCTTTTTTGGCCGCCTTCGGCGACGCGACTGCCGGAGGCTTTTCGCTCTTCGCGGCAGTCTTCTTCGCCGGCTTGGCCGCCTCCGTGGCGGCGGCTGCCGGAGCGGCTGCGGCAGGCGCCGCGCCTTTGCGACGGCCGAAACGGCTGCCCCGTGGCGGCGCGGCCGCCAGCAGTTCCCGGCATTGCTCGAGCGTCACGGCCTTGGGATCAGAATCCTTCGGAATGCGCGCATTGCGCTTGCCGTCGGTGATGTACGGGCCGTAGCGGCCATTCAACACCTTGATGTTGTCGACGCCGAAATCCTGGATGAGCCTGTTGGCATCGGCGATCTTCTTCTGCTCGATGAGCTCCAGCGCGCGCGGCAGCTCGATGGTGTACGGATCGTCGGGCGGCTTCAGGGACACGAAGCCCTTGGTGGCGAACTGGATGTAGGGGCCGAACGGTCCGACCTTGGCGACGATGGCGTGGCCATCCTCCATCTCGCCGAGCTTGCGCGGTAGTTTGAAGAGCTCGAGCGCTTCGGGCAGCTTGATGCTGTCCATCTTCTGGCCGGGGCGCAGTCCCGCGAACTTGGGCTTCTCCTCGTCGTCCTTGGTGCCGATCTGCACGAACGGACCATAGCGGCCCATGCGCACGGTGACGGGCTTGCCGCTCACCGGGTGCTTGCCGAGCTCGCGTGCCTGCGCGACCTCCTCGCGCGTGACGTTCTTCTCGACGTGGTCGACCTGCGAAACGAAGGGTTTCCAGAACTTCTTGAGCGGCTCGGTCCAGTCCTCTTCGCCACGCGACACGGCGTCGAGCTCGTCTTCGAGCGAGGCCGTGAACCCGTATTCCACGTACTTGTGGAAATGCTTGGAGAGGAAGCCGTTGACGATCTTGCCGATGTCCGTGGGGATGAAGCGGCGGTTGTCCATCTCGACGTACTCGCGGTCCTTGAGTGTCGAGATGATCGTCGCGTAGGTCGAAGGCCGGCCGATGCCATGTTCTTCCAGCGCCTTGACCAGCGAAGCCTCCGAGTAGCGCGGCGGTGGCTCGGTGAAATGCTGGTCGCCATGCAAGTTGAGCAGCGTGACCACGTCGCCGTCCTTCATGGCCGGCAGGATGCGATCCGATTCGTCCGCCTTCGCGTCGTCGACGTCTTCCTGGTAGACGGCGATGTAGCCCGGCTTGATCAGCGTCGAACCGTTGGCGCGCAGCGTGGTGCCGGCGCCGGATGGCCCGCGATCCGCGCCGGGCTGCATGTCGACCGCCACGGTGTCGAACAGCGCGTGCGCCATTTGCGAGGCCACCGCGCGCTTCCAGACGAGCGAATACAGGCGGTACTGGTCCGGATCGACCTTGCCTTCGAGCTGCGACGGGAGGATGGCCGCCGAGGTCGGCCGGATTGCCTCGTGCGCCTCCTGTGCATTGCGCGACTTGGTCTTGTAGACGCGCGGCTCCTCGGCCACCGCCTCCTTGCCGTATTCCTTCGCGATGACTTCGCGCATCTCGCGCACCGCGTCGACGGCCAGATTGACCGAGTCCGTACGCATGTAGGTGATCAGGCCGATGCTGCCCTCGCCGAAATCCACGCCTTCGTACAGCTGCTGGGCGAGGCGCATGGTGCGCTGCGCGGAGTATCCCAGCTTGCGCGCGGCTTCCTGCTGCAACGTGGATGTCGTGAACGGCGGTGAGGGATTGCGCCGGCGCTGCTTGCGCTCGATGGACACGACGTGCAGGAATCCCTGGGCGGCATCCTTGATGGACTGCTCGACGCCGCGCGCGGCGGCCTCATCGGTGAAGCTGAATTGCTCCACCTTCTGGCCGTTGAACTCGATGAGCTTCAGCGGGAACGTCTGCGTGCTGTGCTCGCCCTCGGCTTCCAGAGTCCAGTATTCCTGCGGCTTGAAGATGGAGATCTCGTGCTCGCGTTCGCAGATCATGCGCAGTGCCGGGCTCTGCACCCGGCCGGCGGACAGGCCGCGGCGCACCTTCTTCCAGAGCAACGGCGAGAGGTTGAATCCGACCAGATAGTCGAGCGCGCGCCGTGCCTGCTGCGCGTTCACCAGATCGAGAGACAGGTCGCGCGGCTCGGCGACCGCGCGCTGAACCTCGCCCTTGGTGATCTCATAGAACACCACGCGCTTGACGTCCTTGCCCTTGAGCTCGCCGCGCTCTCTCAGCAGCTCACGCAGGTGCCAGGAAATCGCTTCACCTTCCCGATCAGGGTCGGTCGCGAGGTACAGGGCCTTGGATTTCTTCAGCGCCCGGGCGATGGCATCGACGTGCTTTTCGTTGCGCTCGATGGACTGGTAGCTCATCGCAAAGTGCTTGTCCGGATCCACGGCGCCTTCTTTCGGCACCAGATCGCGGACGTGGCCATAGGAAGCGAGCACCTCGAAATCCTTGCCGAGATACTTCTTGATGGTCTTCGCTTTGGCGGGCGATTCGACGATGACTAGGTTTTCTGCCATCGCCTTCAGTTCGGCCGCGAGTCGGGGTCTTCGAACATCAGGTGCTCCATGCGTGCGCAGGCCTGTTCCTGGCCCGGCTGGCTCGACAGCACCATCAGCACCAGCCACTTGAGCTGGTCGATGTCCACCTCGTCGCCGTACTTGTCGCTCTCCAGCGCGACCAGGCGGTCGATGACGATCTCGCGCTGCAAGGGCGAAAGGATGCCCTCACGCTCGAGCTGCAACAGGTAGCCGCGGCAGGATGTGGAGATGCGCTCCAGCTCGTCGGCAGAGAACACGCGCAGCGACGGCTGCGTGGAGTCGATGTCCGGACGCGAACGCTCGCCGGCCAGGTCCGCCAGCCAGTCGAGCGCTCGCTCCACGTCGTGACGACCGAATCCGGCGCGTTCGAGGTCGGCGGCCAGCGCTTCGCGCTCCGGTACCTCGGGGGCCTCGGCCATCATGTACTGGTCGAATACGTAGATAAGAATGTCTAAAACACTACCGGTCATGAAGTCGCCGTAGAAACTATTGTCCCGCCATGCGGCTGTATCGGCCGCCGGGATGCGGCGCCACGTGCCCGTCGAGCTCGAGAATCAGCAGCATCGAGGCGATCGATTCGCTGTTCAGACCCGTGCGTTCGATCAAGCTGTCGACGCTTGCCGGCTCGAAGGCGAGCGCATCTAACAGGATTTTGTATTCCTTGTCCAACACGGGCCCTGCTTCGCCGGCACCACAGCCGGCCTCCGCGCCACCTGCAAGTAGTTGGGCGGCAAGGGAAATCTTGAGCTCGGTCAGCACGTCGTCGACGTCTTCCACGAGCTTTGCCCCCTGGCGGATCAGCGCGTGGCACCCTCGAGCGAGGGGATTGTGGATGGAACCGGGCAGCGCAAAGACCTCCCGGCCGGCAATTCCGGCGAGGCGTGCGGTGATCAGTGAGCCGGATCTCTGTGCCGCTTCGATGACGACGGTGCCGTGCGCGAGACCCGCGATGATGCGATTGCGCTGCGGAAAGTGCGCGGCCAGCGCCGGCGTTCCCGGCGGAAACTCCGACACGAGTGCGCCCGAAGCGGCGATACGTTCCGCGAGCGTCGCGTGCTCGGCCGGGTAGATTTCATCGAGGCCTCGGCCCATGACCGCGACGGTCGAGCCGTCGGCGCCCAGTGCGCCTTCATGGCTGGCGGCATCGATCCCCAGCGCCAGGCCGCTGGTCACGGCCAGGCCGACTCGCGCGAATTTCGCCGCGAAATCCCGCGCGGTGGCGCGGCCGCCGGCGGTGGGGTTGCGGCTGCCGACCATCGCGATCTGCGGATCACGCAGCGCCGCGGCGTTGCCGCGAACGTAGAGCGTGGCGGGAGGGTCGGGCGACTGGCGCAACAACTCCGGATAGGCGGCGTCCGTGCAGGCCAGGAGCGTGCCGCCGCTGCCGTCGAGCCAACGCAAGTCGGATTCCACGGGCCGCAAATCGCGCCGCATGAGCCACGCGATGCCCGTGGTAGTTAGCCCGAGGCGCGCGAGCTCGGCGGGTTCCGGCCGCTCGAGCAGCTCGAGCTGCGGGTCTGCGCGCCGCAGTTCCGTCAATGCGGCGGCCGAAAGGCCCGGCGTGCGCGCGGCGATCGCCAGGCGCCAACGCGAGGCGGCATGCATCTCCATGGCGGCAGCGTAAAACGAAAGGGCCAGCGCGATGGCTGGCCCTTACTCGTGTGATCGTCGAGAAATGCGTCAGGGGTTGTAGACGCGGTCGGCCACCTGCATCGGCGCGCGCGCGCCGATGACCAGCGCGTAGCTCACGCGGTTGAACACCTTGAACACGATCAGCGTGCCGGAACGCTCGTAAGGCAGCTCGACGGACTTGCCGAAGGGCTCCTTGCCGAACGGGCGCTTGCTCCACACGTCGGTGACCACTTCGCCACGCTGGTCCACCGCGAGCACCGCGCCCGGCGTGAGGCCGTGCTTGCTGCCGCGGTTCAGGACGACGATCTGGTACTGCCCGACTTCGGTGGCCTCGTCCGCGAGCGCGATGATCTGCCCGTTGACGGTGGCCTTTGCTGCGTGCGGCGTGAACGTCAGTGGCGTCTCGCCTTCCTGTGCGATCAGGCGATCGCCGCGCAGCGCCTCGCGAGCGCCCTCGGTCAGCACCGTCCTGGTGATCTTGCCCGGGTTGTTGACCACCGCCGTGGCCACGTAGGCCGTCTGGTAACCGACGAGGTCGTTGGTCTCGAAGTCGACGATGGGCTCGCCCACGTGCATGACCAGGAAGCGCTGGTTCAGCGGCGCATTCAGGTTTTCGACGTACGCCTCGTGACCCGTGCCGCCGATCATGTGCTGATCACGGAACGCCAGAATGTGCGGAGCGGCGAGGATTTCTTCCTGCGTCATGACGCTCGGCTTGGACAGGAACGCCGCGATGGCCGCGAACGGCAGCGTGTCGATCGGGCCCTCGAGCTCTTCGCTGCGCAGGCGCGGCTGCAGCCGCGCGCCGCTGTACTGCGAAATGCTCACATGGGCGTCACCATTGCCACCGTACGCCAGCGACAGCACGTCGCCCGGATAGATCAGGTGGGGATTCTCGACCTGCGGGTTGATCTGCCAGATTTCGGGCCAGAACCACGGGTCCTTGAGAAATACCGCGGCGATGTCCCAGAGGGTGTCGCCGCGTTTCACCGTGTAGTTCATGGGCGCGTCGGGTCGGATGAGCTGCGCAGTCTGCTGAGGCGCCTCGGCAGGCTGCATCTCGTTCATCGCGGCGATCGCCGCCTCGGTGGCCGTCATGTCGTCCGCGGAATTCGCGGCGGGTTCGGCCGCGCCGGCGGACTCTCGCGCAGGCTGCGACATCTGCGTTCCTTCCTCGGGCGCCGACTGGCATCCGACCAGCAGGACGGCGGCGGCCAGGAACGCCACGAGACCCAGCATGCGCGGCGCGATCTGCAACGCGCGCTGCCTGGTAAGTTCTTGATTGAAAAACATCCTCCACTCCTCAACTGTGGGTGGGGCAAGCGGACCCCACTGTTATAATCCGCGGCGGCACGATGGGCTCGATCTATTGTCAAGTCTGTGCGCTGGATCACGGGACCAAGACCTTGCAGCGACCGCGCTAACCTTGTCCTCGGCAATATCGTCCAAACATTAGCAGCAATCGAGCGGAACTTCATGGCGCGCCTGCAAATTCTCGAATATCCCGACCCTCGTCTTCGCACCAAGGCAGCCCCTGTCGAGGTGTTCGATCAGGCGTTGGCCAAGCAAGTCGAGGACATGTTCGAGACCATGTATGCCGCTCCCGGCGTCGGCCTTGCCGCCACCCAGGTGGACTTCCATAAGCGCTTGATCGTCATGGATGTTTCCGAGAACAAGGACGCGCCCATGGTGTTCTGCAATCCGGAGATCCTGAGCGCCGAGGGTACCGGCGTGACCGAAGAGGGCTGCCTCTCCGTTCCCGGGATTTTCGACGAGGTGAGGCGCGCGGCCACGGTTCGCGCCCGTGCGCAGGACGTCACCGGCAAGGTGTTCGAAATGAGCCTCGAGGGCCTGGCCGCCGTGTGCCTGCAGCACGAAATGGATCATCTCGAGGGAAAGCTGTTCGTCGATTACCTTTCCGACCTCAAGCGCGAACGCATTCGCAAGAAGCTCGAAAAGGACCGCAAGGAACGCGCGGCTCGCACCCGCGAGACCACCGCCGCCCGCGCCTACTGATGCCCTGAGCCTTCGGGCCCCTTCGATGACCTCGCTCAGAATCGCGTTCGCGGGCACGCCGCAATTCGCGCTGCCCGCCCTGCGCGCGCTGCTCGATTCGCGGCACCAGGTGATCGGCGTGCTCACCCAGCCTGACCGGCCCGCCGGGCGGGGGCGCGAGCTGCGCGCCTCGCCGGTCAAACTACTCGCGCAGGAGTACGGCCTGCCGCTCGCACAGCCCGCAACCCTGAAGACCCCCGAAGGCAGGGCGGCTCTCGCCGAGTGGCGCCCGGAGTTGCTGGTGGTGGTCGCGTATGGATTGATCCTGCCGCGGATCGTGCTCGACCAGCCCAGATACGGCTGCCTCAACATCCACGGCTCGTTGCTGCCGCGCTGGCGGGGCGCCGCGCCCATCCAGCGCGCGTTGCTCGCCGGCGATGCGGAGACCGGCGTGTCGATCATGCAGCTCGATGAAGGCCTCGACACGGGACCGGTGCTGCTCGAACGCCGCCATCCGATCGGACTGCACGATTCCGCCGGCGACCTGCACGATGCGCTCGCCGAGCTCGGTGCGGCGGCACTGCTCGAAGCCATCGACGGTCTCGTCGCGCGCACCCTGTTGCCACGCGCGCAGCCCGGCAGCGGCGTGACCTACGCCGCGAAGATCGAGAAGTCCGAAGCGCGCATCGACTGGAACCAGCCTGCGACGCAGATCGATCGCCAGATCCGCGCGTTCAATCCATGGCCCGTGGCCGAGACACGCCTGGCGGGCGAAAGCCTGCGCCTGCTGCGTGCCAGTGTCGCCGATCCGGGTGCACGCGAGGCGACGCCGGGCACGTTGTTGGGGATCGCCGAGGACGGGCTGCACGTCGCCTGCGGCGAAGGCGTGCTCGCCGTGCGTGAGCTGCAACGCGCCGGCAAGCGGCCGGTATCGGCGCGCGATTTCGCCAACGCCGTGCGCCTGGACGGCCTGAGGTTCGACTCGTGAACGCAAGGCGATCGGGGAAACGCCCGGCGGCCGCGGCGCGTCGTGCGCGGCACGCGCCAGGCGCCGAAACGCTGGCGCAGGCCGCGCTGGCGGTGCACGAGGTGGTGCATCAGGGCCGTTCGTCGGAAGCGGCGCTCGAAGCCGCGCAGGTGCGCGCAGATCGCGCCGCCGTGCGAGCCGTTGCGCTGGGCACGCTGCGTTGGTACCTGCGATTGGCGCCCGCCATCGAGCCGCTGCTCAGCCGTCCGTTCGTCGAGCTGTCGCCGAAGCTCGCGTCGCTGCTGGTCACGGCCGCGCACCAGGTGGAGTACTCGCGCGGCGCCCCCGAAACGCAGGTGCATCTGGCGGTCGACGCCAGCCGCGTGATCGGTGAAAGCCGGGCGAGCGGCATGGTCAACGCGGTGTTGCGACGCTTCGTCGCGCAACGCGCCGCATTGCTGGCCCAGGTGGATCTCGACCTGGCCGCGCGCCACGCGCACCCGCGCTGGCTGGTGGATGCCCTGGTGCGGGCCTGGGCTGAGCGCGCCCCGGCCATGCTCGCCGCCAACAATCGACATCCGCCGATGGCGCTGCGCATGGATCCGGCGCAGCTCAGCGTCGAGGATTTCCTGCGTTCCTGGCGCGGGCTGGGGCGCGAGGCGCGCGCGGTGGAGTGGATGCCCGGCGCGGTGCTGCTCGAGCACCCTGCGCCGGTGCAGATCCTGCCGGGCTTCGACACCGGCGCCGTGTCGGTACAGGATTGTGGCGCCCAGCTCGCGGCGCCGCTGCTGGATGCGCGTCCCGGCATGCGGGTACTCGACGCCTGCGCCGCACCGGGTGGCAAGACCCTGCACATCGCGCAGCGTACTGCGGATCTGGCAGAGCTCGTGGCCGTGGACGACGACGCGGTGCGCCTGCAGCGGGTGCGTGACAACCTCGACAGGGCCGGCCGCCACGCGCTGCTGCTCACCGCGGACCTGCGCGAACGGCCGCCGTCGCTCGTGCCCGCCTCATTCGACCGCGTACTGGTCGACGCGCCCTGTTCGGCCACCGGCGTGATCCGCCGGCATCCGGACATCAAGCTGCTGCGCCGTCCGGACGATGTGGCCGCCTTCGCAGCGACCCAGCGGCAGATTCTTGGCACGGCATTCGAACTACTGCGGCCGGGCGGCACTCTGATCTACTGCACCTGCTCGGTATTACCCGAAGAGAACGAGCAGGTGATCCTGGCCTTCCTGGCGGATCAGCCCGATGCCCACGCGGCCGGCTGGACCGAAAGTGCGCCGCGGCCTCCGGGCCTCGTGGAACGCAAGGTCGGATGGCAGCTGCTACCCGGTGGCGACGCAGGCACCGATGGCTTCTACTATGCACGCCTGCAGAGAAGGAATTCCGAGGGAGCCCCGGGCCGCTGATGCATTCGCGCCGCGCGCACAATCTGCTGATCTTGTTGACGCTCGGCCTGGCGCTCTGTGTCGCCGCGCCGTCGCGCGCCGACGCGCTCGACGGCGTGCTCGAGGTGAGCTCGGCGTACGCGGTCCCGGATCAAGGCGGCGTGTATCAGCTGTTCGCGCGGATCACCTACCCGGTCAATGACGACATCCGTGCCGCGCTCAAGGATGGCCTGACGCTCACCTTCGATCTCGACGTGGTCGTGTCGCGCGAGCGCCGCTTCTGGGTGGACGAAACCGTCGCCGAGTACACGCTCAAGCGCGAGCTCGCGTATCACGCGGTCAGCGACCGCTACGTCACGCGCGACGTGAATTCGCGCACCGGCAGCGATCAACACAGCTATGCCACGCTGGAGGAGGCGCTCGAGGCACTCGGCACGGTGGAATCCTGGCCGTTCCTGCTCGCACCGCAGATTTCGCCGAATCGCCAATATCGCGTCAACCTGCGCGCCGGCGTGCGCCGCGGGCGATTGCCCGATACGTTGCGCGTGCTGCTCTTCTGGACCGATGACTGGCATCGGGAGAGCGAGTGGTTCTCATGGTCCCTGCCACGCTGAGAAGGCTGGGCACCCTCGGTCTCATCGCACTGTGGGTGCTGGTGAGCGGCGGCCTGCTGCTGCTGCTCGCGCTGTCGGTGCAGAACTCGGTCCAGTACAGCAAGCTGCAGGCCTGGATCCTGCTGATCAACGCCATCGCGGTGGTCACGGTCAGCGTGCTGCTGGCGCGCAAGATCATCGAGCTGGTACGCGCCTTCCGCGCGCAGGTCCCCGGCTCGCGGCTGACGGCGCGCACCGTGGCGATCTTCGGCTCGCTGGTCATCGCGCCGCTGATCATCGTCTATCTATTCAGCCTGGAATTCCTGAACCGCGGCATCGACAGCTGGTTCAAGGTCGAGATCAAGCAGGGCCTGACGGATGCCCTGGAGCTGTCCAAGGCGGCGATGGACGTGCGCATGCAGGAATATGCGCGCAGCACGGAGCTGTTCGCCAACAAGCTCGCCGACAGCCCGCCGACCAACTGGGCCAGCGCCACGGATGCGCATCGCGCCGAGAGCGGCGCGCTCGAAGTGGTGGTGTACGGCGCGCTCGGCCAGGTGCTCGCCGCGAGCACCGCCGGCCCGACGTCGACCAGCCTGCCGCACTACGCGACGCCGGAGATCACGCGCGCGATGGCGGGCGGCACGCTCTACTGGAGCCTGGAGCCGTTGTCGGAAGGCGACTACCTGATCAACACCGCCGCACCTATCGCGGGCACACCGGGTCCGAGCGAAGGTCGCTTCGTGGTGGCGCTGTACCCGGTGCCGCCGCAGCTCGCGCGATTATCCGAGGCCGTGCAACGTTCGTATTCGCAGCACGGTGAATTGTCAGCACAGCGCGAGCCCGTGAAGAACAGCTTTCGTATGACGCTCACGTTGGTGCTCCTGCTGGCCATGCTCACCGCCATATACGGTGCCATCTACTCCGCCGAGAAGCTCACGCGGCCGGTGCAGGACCTGATCGCGGGCACGCGCGCGGTGGGCAAGGGGGATTTCGGCACGCGCCTGCCGCTGCCGTCGCGCGATGAAATGGGTTTCCTGGTGCACTCGTTCAACGACATGACCAAGCGCCTGCGCCGCGCGCGCGAGGAGACCACGCGCAGCCAGCAGGCGGTGGAGCGCGAGCGCGAGCGCCTGTCGATCATCCTTGCGCGCCTCACCACGGGCGTCATCGCCATCGGCCGCGACCTGGTGCTGCGCAGCGCGAATCACGCCGCCGGCGCCATCCTCGGCGTCGACCTGGAGCAGGGCGTGGGTCAGCCGCTGGCCGCGCTCGCCGGCGAGAACCCGCGCTTCGCGCGATTCGTGAGCGAAGTGAGCGCGCGCCTCGCCCGCGGCGAAGAGGAATGGCGCGAGCAGATGGAGCTCAGGCCCGAGATGGCGGGTGCCCGCGTGCTGGTGTGCGCCTGCACGCCATTGCCCGGCGACGAGCACGCGGACAACGACGCGGAGCGGCAGGGTGGCTACGTGATCGTGTTCGACGACATCAGCGCGCTGCTGCAGGCGCAGCGCGATGCGGCATGGGGCGAAGTGGCGCGACGCCTGGCGCACGAGATCAAGAATCCACTGACGCCGATCCAGCTGTCGGCCGAGCGCATGCGGCGCCGTTACCTGGAACACATGACGGGCGAGGATGCGCAGGTACTCGATCGCGCCACCTACACCATCGTGCAGCAGGTCGAGGCCATGAAGGCCATGGTCAATGCGTTCAGCGAGTACGCGCGCGCGCCCGACATGAAGGTGACCCGCTTTCCGTTGAACGCGCTGGTCACCGAGGTCGCCGATCTGCTGCGCGTGCAGGAGTCGGCCGTGCACATCGATCTCGACCTCGACCCCAGCATCGACCAGGTCGAAGCCGACCGCGGTCGCGTGCGCCAGATACTGAACAACCTCATCGTCAATGGCGTGGAGGCGGTGGAAGCTTCCACCGATGGGCACGTGCTCGTGGCGACGAAGCTGGAGACGGCGGGCGCGGCCGCGTATGCGACGATTACGGTAAGTGACAATGGACCGGGGTTCGCGCGCGAGGTCCTGGGCCGCGCGTTCGATCCCTACGTCACGAGCAAACCCAAGGGGACGGGACTGGGACTCGCGATCGTGAAGAAGATCGTCGAGGAGCACGGCGGCCGCGTCGAGGCCGACAATCGGCCGGAAGGCGGCGCGCGCGTGCGTGTATCCTTGCCCGTAACCGACGGTTCCCGACAGCTGGTCGCGCGCGAATGGCGCGCTGAACCCAGGAAGGAGCGAGCATGAGCGCCGCACACATTCTGGTGGTCGATGACGAGGCCGACATCCGCGGCCTTCTCAAGGAAATCCTCTCCGAGGAAGGATACGACGTGGACGTCGCCGGCGATGCCGGCCAGGCGCGCGCCTCGCGCGCGCGCCAGCTGCCCGACCTGGTGCTGCTCGACATCTGGATGCCCGACACCGACGGCATCACGCTGTTGCGCGAATGGTCGAGCCAGTCGGCGGAGTCGTCATGCCCGGTGGTGATGATGTCCGGCCACGGCACCGTCGAAACCGCGGTGGAGGCCACGCGACTCGGCGCCTTCGATTTCGTCGAGAAGCCCCTGTCCCTGCAGAAACTGCTGCGCACGGTGGAGCGTGCGCTGGAAGCCGGCAAGCGCAAGCGCCACGCCGGCAAGTTGCTGGCGGCGTCTCCGGGCGTGCCCGTCGGACGCAGCCGCGTCATGCAGCAGTTGCGCTCGGATCTCGCGCAGATTGCCACCAACGATTCACCCGTGCTGCTGGTGGGCGAAACCGGCACCGGGCGCGAGGCGTTCGCGCGCTTCATCCACGACGCGAGCCCGCGCGCATCGCGCCCGTTCGTCACGCTGATCTCGAGCACGCTGCGCGGCGATGGCGCCGAGCAGGTGCTGTTCGGCACGGAGTCGAACGGCCAGGTGGCGCCCGGCGTGCTGGAGCGCGCCGGCGCGGGCACGCTGTTCATCAACGAGCTCGAGGACCTGCCGGCTCCCGCACAGCGCGCCCTGCTGGGCGCGCTCGAAAGCGGGCAGTTCACGCGCGTCGGCGGCACGGCGCCGGTGACGTTCAAGGCCCGGGTCCTGTCCTCCGCGCGGCCCGGCATCGAAACCCGCAGCGATGAATTTCGCCGCGACCTGCTCGCGCACCTCAACACGCTGATCGTGCGCGTGCCCCCGCTGCGCGAATACACCGAGGATGTGCCGGACCTGCTGCGCCACTACGTCGACCGCCTGGTGGACAGCGAAGGGTTGACGTTCCGCAAGTTCAGCGTGGCCGCGCAGAATCGCCTGCGCAACTATCCCTGGCCCGACAACGTCCGCGAGCTCAAGAACCTCGTGCAGAGATTGTTGCTCCAGGGTGGCGGCGAGGAGATCCGGCTCGAGGAGATCGAGCGCGAGCTCGCCGCGCAGGCACCGACCGCCGAGCCGCTCGTCAAGCAGGACTTGCTGGCGCTGCCGCTGCGCGAGGCGCGCGAGCAGTTCGAGCGCGCCTACCTGCAGCAGCAGCTGCTGCTGTGCAACGGCAAGGTGGGGCAGCTCGCCAAGCGCGTCGGCATGGAGCGCACGCACCTGTACCGCAAGTTGCGTTCGCTGGGCGTGGATTTCCGCAACATCACCGACGACAGCGAATAGGCGCTGAGGCCTGCGGAAGAAAAACGCCCCCGAAGCGGGGGCGTCCGTGAGATTGCGGTAGCTTCGCTCCGCCGCTACGGGTAGCCCGTCTCGGCCGGATCCGGCGAGACCTTGATGACGCGGAACACGCCTTCGTACCCCGACTTCATCGAGAACTCGATGCGCCCCACGCCCTTGTAGAGGTAATACAGGCGCTGCAGGTCGCGCGCACCGAAGTTGAACGGCTGCCACTGCTTGCCCGTCAGGCGTTGCGTCTGCGCGGTGGGCGGGCCGATGAGCGCGTCGACTTCCTGCTGGCTCATGCCTTCCTTGATCAGGCTGAAGTCCACCTTCCTGGCTTCGGGCGCGGCGGCGGGAGCGGGCGCCGGGGCGGGTGGGGCGGCGGGCGCAGCGGTCGCGGTCTTCGCGCCCTTCTTGCCCTTGGCGGCAGGAGCGGGCGGCGGAGGCGGCGGCGGCGGATTGCGCAGCTGCTCGAGATTCACGGTGCCGGCGACATATGGATTGCTGACGTTCTTGGGCAGGCCCTTCGCGGCCTTCTCGCAATGACCGCGCGCCTTGCGATGCACGGACTTGTCGTTCTCGATGCGATCCAGCACCGGACGATATCGGCTGTTGCCGGAGGCGCCGAGCGCGCGGCACATCCACGCCACGGCATCGACCGCGTCGCGATCCTCGCCGGCGCGCTGATAACGCTCGAGCAAAGTTTCCGCGGTGACGTCCAGTACTTCGGTATTGGTGTTGCCGGTGTTGTACAGGCTCTGCGCCACGTCGCGCAGCGACACCCAGCTACCCTTGAGCATGCGATCGACGTACATCTTCTCGGCCTCGTCGAGCGCGGCGAAGGCGTTCACGCCAGCCAGCATGACCATGGCGCCGAGCGCCAGTGAGCAGATCTTCCGGTTCATGTGATGACTCCCTGCAAGACAGGTCGTAATTCTTCTCGGGCGCGCGATCTTAACATTCCGCCGAATGGCCGGCCGCCGCCGGTTCTGTGACGAATTCCCGCGTTTGCGCGGTGCTTCAGCGGCCGTCGCGGCGGGTCAATTCCCCGTCGTCCGAGATGTTCAGCGCTCCATTGGGAAATGCCGTTGCGGTGAGATTGCGCATCAGCGTGACGACGGCGTGCGCAGGATCGGGTGACGGGCCGGCCGGGCGGGTTTGCGTCGTCGATTCGATGCGACCGGAGACGAACCGCCCCTCGTCATCGAGCCGGCAAAACAGTATGGGTGCGATGCCGCGGATGCCCTCGACGCTGATGCCGTAGTAGGTGGCGAAATTTCCCAGGCTGTAGGCGATCAGCCGGTCGCGATACAGCTCCAGCGGGCGCACCACGTGCGGACCGTGCCCGATCACCAGATCCGCGCCCGCGTCGATCATGGCGTGCGCGAATTCGACCACGTCGCCGCGGTCCTCGCCGGCGAAGATCTCGCGCGTGAAGGGCAGCACCTCGGCGCCATTGCCTTCGGCCCCGCCGTGGAACGACACGATGACGATGTCGTGCGTGGCGGCGAGCTGCGTCACCAGCGGCAGGCCGATCTGCGGATCGTTGAGTGAATTCGAGCCCACGTTCGGCGCGAACGCCACCAGGGCGACGCGCCGGCCGTTCGCCATCCAGCTCGCCACCGTGCCTTCGCGCCCGGAATGGCGGATGCCGACCGCGTCGAGCGCGGCCATGGTAGAGGAGCGGCCTTCTTCGCCGAAGTCGCGCGCGTGGTTGTTAGCCAGGCTCATGACATCGAAGCCGGCCTGCGCGAGGTATTGCGCATAGCGCGTCGGCGTGCGGAACAGGAAGCAGATGCGCGTGTCCTTGCATTGCTTCACGGGCTCGCCGCCATCCTGCAGCACGCCTTCGAGGTTGCCGAAGGTGATGTCGGCCTGCGAAAGGATGGGCGTGACCGCGGCCAGGAAGCCGACGCCGTCATCGTCGGGCAGGATGTTCTCGGGAAAATCCGTGCCCATCATGATGTCGCCGACCGCCGCGAAGGTGAGTCCCGGATGCGTGGGCGCGGGCTGCGGGGTGGATGGCGGTGCCGCAGGCGCGGGCGCAGCAGCGGGCGGTGGTTTCGTGGCGCAGCCGCCGACCAGCAGCGCGGCCAGTGCCACCGGCACCAGCGCCCTTCCCTGCAGCAATCCGCGCGCCGCGCGGCGCACGGCTATTCGCCGACGCGGATCACGAGCGCGTCGAGATCCGCGGCCCGCAAGCGCGCCCGCAACCGGTTGAGCTCGGCGAGATCGGTGATCGGCCCGATGCGCACGCGATGCCAGACATCGTCGTCCACCGCCACGCGCTGCACGTTGGCGTCGATGCCCTGCAGCTTCAGTTGTGCGCGGATGCGGTCTGCTTCGGCCTGCTGGCGGTAACTGCCGGCCTGCAGCACGTACACGCCGGGCCGTTCGATTTTCGCCGGTGTGTTGTCCCGCTCACGCGAGACTTCGCGGTCCTTCTCTGGCACCACCACCTCGAAGTTCGGCAGCATGTCGTAGAAGTCGTAGTTTCTCGCGCTGTCCTCCACGTCGCCGGCCGCGGCCTCCTTGCCGGAGCGCGGCTCGGGCCGGGGAATTTCGGCGGCCGCCCGGGTGGCGGTCTTCTCGCGATAGTTCTGCCACACGAGCATGACCAGCGACAGGGACAGGCCGAGTGCGAGGCCGAAGCCGAATTCACGGAAGCGCGTCAGGTTGAGCGGCATCGAGCTGCCGCGCGTGCGCTTGAAATCCCGGCTGGTGATCTTGGCGGCCAGTGGCTGCTCCTACATCGAATCGGGGGCGGACACGCCCAGGATCCCGAGGCCGTTGCGGATGACCTGCTGCACCGCCAGCACGAGGGTCAGGCGGGCATTGCGCAGGGCCGCATCCTCGATGATCCACTTCTCGGCGTTGTAATAGGTGTGCAGCGTATTCGCAAGATCGCGCAGGTAGTGGACCAGCGAGTGCGGCGTGCGATCGAGCGCCGCGCGCTCCACGATCTCCGGGAATCTCGTCAGCGTGCTGATCACCGCCTGCTCGTGCGCGTTGTCGAGCCGCGCCAGCGCCGCCGCGCCTGCGGCCGCGTCGTACGTGAACGAACGCGCGGCCAGTTCCTTCATGACCGAGCTCACGCGGGCGTGGGCGTACTGCACGTAGTACACCGGGTTCTCGTTGCTGCGGGACTTGGCCAGCTCCAGATCGAAGTCCAGCGCCTGGTCGTGGCTGCGCATCAGGTAGAAGAACCGGCAGGCATCGTTGCCGACTTCATTGCGCAGTTCGCGCAGCGTGACGAAATTGCCCTCGCGCTTGCCCATGGAAAGTTTCTCGCCGCCGCGGAACAGGCTCACCAGCTGCATCAGGCAGACTTCGAAGCAGTCGCCGGGCGCACCCAGGGCCATCAGCGCACCCCGCACGCGCGTGACGTAGCCGTGGTGGTCGGCGCCCCACACGTCGATCAGCAGGTCGTGGCCGCGTTGCCGCTTGTCGTAGTGATACGCGATGTCGGAGGCGAAGTAGGTCTTCTCGCCGTTGGCCCGCACCACGACGCGGTCCTCGTCGTCGCCGTACTCCGAGCTGCGGAACCACTGGGCGCCGTCCTTCTCGTACATGCGCCCGGACTGCCGCAGGACTTCGATGGCGCGATCCACGGCGCCGCTCCTGTTGAGCTCGCGTTCCGAGTACCAACGGTCGAAGTGCACGCGGAACTCGTCGAGATCGTTGCGGATGTCGGCCAGCATGGCGTCGCGCGCGAACAGCACGATGAAATCGAATTCCTGCGCGCCGAGCAGCCGCCGGGAGTTCTCGATCAGGCCGTCGATGTGTTTGTCCTTGTCGCCGGCCGGTGCATCCGGCGGCGCGCCGCCGATGACGGCCGGCCCCGGACGCTTCAGCGCCTCGCCACGGTTGGCGTGCAGCGCCCTGGCGACGGGCAGGATGTAGTCGGCCCGATAGCCGTTCGACGGGAACGACACGGGCTCGCCGCAAAGCTCGAGATAGCGCAGGTACACACTCACCGCGAGGATGTCGATCTGACGGCCGGCGTCGTTGATGTAGTACTCGCGGTAGGTTTCGTGACCGGTGGCTTCGAGCAGATTCGCCAACGTGGCGCCGTACGCCGCGCCACGCCCGTGGCCAACATGCATGGGCCCGGTCGGATTCGCGGAAACGAATTCGACCATGACCTTGCGGCCGCGGCCCAGATCGCTGCGGCCATAGTTCCCGCCCTGCGCGGCCACGGCGCGCAGCTCGGCGAGCCAGGCATCCTTCGCCAGCCGGAAATTGATGAAGCCGGCGCCGGCAATATCCGCCCGGGCAATGAGATCGTTTTCCGGCAGTGCGTTGACGATGGCCTGCGCCAGCTCGCGCGGATTCTTGCGCGCGGCCTTGGCAAGGCGCATGGCGATGTTGCTGGCGAAATCGCCATGCTGGGGATCGCGCGCACGCTCGACCACCACCTGTCGGGGATCGGCCGTCTCTGGCAATACGCCGGGAACAAGTGATCGCAACGCCTCACTCAGCAGGCGCTCAAGCTCGGATTTCACGGGGGAACCTGTCTGGAACTGGGCTGAACCGCGCGGATCTTAGCAAGGAACCCCCGTGCCTGATCTGCTGTAAACCCACCGCCGCCAGCCGCGTTGATCCCTCGCAGGCCTCGCCATTTTTCAAGGAGACTCCCGATGAAGACCCCCGTTTGCGCTCTCGCCGTTGCCGCGCTGCTCGCCGGCCACGCCATGGCCGGCGACACGCCACGCAGCGATGCACCGCGCGACACCATGCGCGCCGATACGGACGGTGATGGACGCGTATCGCGGGCCGAGGCGACCGCGCAGGGCGCCGAGCGCTCCGGCGCCTGGTTCGACAAGCTGGACCTGAACAAGGACGGCTACATCACCCAGGAGGAGATGCAGCAGGCGCGCGCCACGCGCCACGAGCAGATGCAGGCGCGCTTCGACGAGCGCTTCAAGGCGGCCGACTTGAACAAAGACGGCCAGCTTTCACTCGACGAAGTGCAGGCGAAGATGCCGCGCCTCGCGGACCGATTCACCGTGCTCGACAAGGACAAGAACGGCTTGCTGAGCAGGGAGGAATTGCAGCGGGGTGCTCCGCATCACCGCGGGCCGCAGCCCCAGGGTTGATCCGGAGTCGATCCACGGTGCACGGCAGCCGGAATCCGGCAAAAGCAAAGTGGCGGGCCCCATGGGACCCGCCACTTCTGCCCTGCGCGCCTCTAGTGCTGGGCGTTCACCGAGGCGTTGCCGCCGGCGTTCGCGCTGGCGTCGGCGTCGGCGTTGGCGCTCGCCTGCACGGGCGAACCCACGAGCTTCGATGACTCCCCATCGCCGGCCGGGGCCGGCTGCGTCAGCGAGCCCGCCAGGCTGCCGGAGGCATCACCTTTCGCATCTGCGTTCTGCTGAGCCGCGGGGAGCGGCAGAGCAGGAGCTCCGGGCGCCGCAGGCGGGTTCGACATCGCCGGAACGCTGGTCGCCGATGGCAGCGCAGGCAGCGAGCCCTGCGTGGAGCCGGAGGCACTGCCTGCGCCGTTGATGCCCCCCTCGATGTCATGGGTCGCGGCGCTCGCGGCACCGCGGCTCGTGGCGCCCACCTGCGCCTGCGTCGACGATATGGCGGAAGAAGTCGCATCACGCGCGGAGTCGCGCGTGCTCGTCGCGCGGTCGTGCACGCGACCGACTGCGTCGCGGCTCCGATCCATGGCGCCCTGGGTGTGACGATGGAGCGTGTCGCCGGCACCGAGGCCGCCGCTCAGCCCACCCGCGGCGCTGCCCTGGCCCGCGCCGGCGATGGATCCCATGCTGCCGCCGAGCGACCCGCCGAGGTTGCCGCCCAGACCGCCCGACGCACCGCCGAGAACCTGCGCGCCAGCCAGCGGAGCGCCACCGATGAGCGCAAACACTGCGACGGCCTTGATGAAGTGCTTGTTCATGAAAGTCTCCTGATTTGCGCCGCGGCCCATCCGCAGCTTTCAGGAGGTACTACGTCTGGCGGGGAAGATTTCTTCCCGGGTCGCTGGAAAATCGTTTGTTTTACTTATTGCAGTGAGTCTATCGGCCAGCCCCGGCCATCGCCGGGCCGAAGTCGCCCAGCTCGCCCGCGCCATACACGTCATCGCGGCCGCGCTTGCCGAGGTCGCGCGCACTCTGCGCCCACTTCGCCAGCACCTGTTCGCGCGCGACCGCATCGGGGGCGCTGAAGTCGGCGGCCAGCAGTGCGGCGACGATGGGCGCGGCGAAGGATGTGCCGCGCACTGGCGCGTAAAGGTCGGGCGCCTGGGACGCCGCGCGCATGTCGGCGCCGCGAGCTGCGAAGTCCACCTGCCCGCCCCGGCAGGCCTCGAGCAACACGCGATGATCGCCGTCGACGGCCGTGACGCCCACCACCCCCGCATACGAAGCAGGATACAGCGGTGGCGCGGCCGGGCCGTCATTGCCCACCGCGGCCACGATGAGGAATCCGCGCGTCACGAGCGAGTTCACGACGCGCTCCAGCAACGCGTTGCGCGGACCCACGAGGCTCACATTGATCACGCTGACGCGCCTGCCTGCGAGCCAGGCGAATGCAGCCGCCACCCCATCGACGGCGCCGCCGGTGGGCGAGCCGCAGTACACGTCGGCCGCATCGATCTGCGCCACGGCCGCGTGCGTCGCGAGAATCGCGGCGACGGCGGTGCCATGCGCGCTGGGGACGACCTGTCCGCCACACCCGAAGCGCTCGAGTTTCACGCCCTCGAAAACCTGGTGCGCGCCATCGATGCCCGCGTCGACCAGGCCCACGCGCACATGGCGCGCGGCGTCCGCGCGCTGCGATGGCACGGGCGCCGCGCCGTCCCCGTCGAGGGCACCGCCATCCAGGTACACATGGTTGTAGTCATAGCTGCCCTGTGGATCGAGCTCGCGCAGTTGTTTCAGTCCGCGCTGCGCAGACCAGCCATCGGGCGTCTGCAACACCGTAATCGTGAGGCCCAGGCCTTCGAGCTCCTGGGTGCGCCGGAGCTGGAATCTTTGCGCCAGCGCGCGCTGCAGCGCCTGCGGCGCGATGTCGATGGCGATGACTTCTGCGCGCACCACCAGCTCGCCGTTGCGATCGCGATCCAGTTCTGCGCGGTGTACGCGTGCCAGCCGGCCGATGCGCAGCTCGCGGGCGCGCGCCAGTTGTTGCAGTGTGCGATCGGTGAGGTCGGCGGTGTTCGTCAACACCTCCCCGGTGGCCGACCGCAGGTCAGGAGCACGGACCTGCGTATCGGGGAGCGCGGGAAGCGGCAGCTGCGCGACCGCCTGCCCGGCGCAGAACAGCAAAGTCAGAACGAGGATTTTTCCGCCCGCGTTGCCCATGGAAGAAACCTGACCCGGCCCACGTATCATCTGTCATGAAAGCATGATTGACGGCACGGAGAAAATCAGTGAAGACATCGTGGCAATGCTGCCGCGGCTGCGCCGCTTCGCGCGCTCGCTGTCGCGCAATCAGCACGACGCCGACGACCTCACGCAGGCCGCCGTGGAGCGCGCGTTGCGCCACGTCGGGCAGTTTCGCGAGGGCGCGAACCTGGCTTCGTGGATGTTCGGGATCATGAAGAACGCCTGGATCGACCACCGCCGGGCGCGCGGCCGGCGCGCCGAGGTCCCGCTGCCCGAGGACAGCGGCGAGCATCCGGCGATCTCGCCCGGCGACGCGAGCACCAGCCTGTGGTCGATATCCGAGGCGATGGGCGAACTGCCGGAGGATCAGCGACTGGCCATTGCTCTCGTGCTGGTCGAAGGGATGTCATACAAGGAAGCCGCCGCGGTGCTGGAGATTCCGATCGGGACGCTCACGAGCCGCCTGGCCCGGGGACGCGCGGCGCTGGCGTCGGCGCTTTCCGCAGAGAAACCCGGGGGCGAAACGGAACAGGGGAAACCGGCGTGAACTACGACGAGGAAATCCTGATCGCATACGCCGATGGCGAGCTTGATGCAGCGCGAGCCGCGAAAATTTCCGCGGCTATCGAACGCGACCCCGCGCTGGCGCGCCGCGTCGAGCAGCATCGCGCATTGCGCGCGCAGATCGCGGGCGCGTATTCCCCGGTGCTCGAACAACCCGTGCCGGAGCGACTTTTGGCCGCAGCCCGTGGTGCGACCGCCGCGGACGCCGTGAATCATCCGCAACGCAGCGCCAACGTGCTGCAATTTCCGGCCCGGGCCGCTGCGCCATCCGCGGTGCACTGGCGCGGTCGTGAGTGGGCGGCGATGGCGGCGAGCCTGGTGCTGGGGGTGCTGCTGGCCTGGAAGTTCTTCGCGCCCGCCGAGCCTGCGTGGATGAGTGCTCATCAGGGAGCGCTGGTGGCCCGCGGTGACCTCGCGCGCGCGCTCGATACGCAGCTGGCGAGTACGCAGCGCGCGGCGGACGCCGTGCAGATCGGACTCACGTTCAAGGCGCGCGATGGCGGTTACTGTCGCAGCTTCGTGCTGCCTCGCGCCGGCACCGCGGGGCTCGCGTGCCGCGAACAGGGCGAATGGCGCATCCCCGTCACCGCCGCGGCGCAGGTGCCCGCAGAGGGCTTGAAGCCGGCGGCCACGTTGCCGGCGCCGGTGCTCGCCGCGGTCGAGGCACGGATCTCCGGTGAAGCTCTCGATGCCGATGGCGAGCAGCGCGCGCGACTCGGCGGATGGGACGCGAAACGCGAGTAGCCGGGCACGGCTTAGAACAGGTCGAGCGGATCCACGTCGAGCAGCCAGCGCAAGTCGCGCGGCGCCTTGATTTCCTCGAGGCGCACCAGCCACTCGCCGAGCAGCCGGTGCAAGGGCGCCCGTTCGCGCGCCTCCAGCAGCAGCTGCGCGTGGTAGCGCCCGGCGCGCTTGGCCATGGCCGCAGGCGCCGGTCCCAACAACCTGACGCCGGTCGGCGGCCGCGCAAGCCGGCGTGCCTGGTGCAGGAAATCCGTCGCGCCCGGCAGCGTCGTCGCCGACGCGCGCAGCGCGACCACATGCGCGAAGGGCGGCCATCCGGCCGCGGCACGCTCCTCCAGCGCCGCACGGGCGAAGCCGTCATAGCCCTCGCGCAGCAGGCTGGCCAGCAGCGGATGCTCGGGGTACTCGGTCTGGATGAGCACCTCGCCGGCCATGGTGCCCCGACCGGCGCGGCCCGCGACCTGCACGATGGTCTGCGCCACGCGCTCCGGCGCGCGGAAGTCCGTGCTGAACAGGCCCTGATCCGCGTTCAGCACCACGACCAGCGTCACGCTCGGGAAATCGTGGCCCTTGGTGACCATCTGCGTACCCACCAGGATGCGCGCTTCGCCACTGGCAATCCGGCTAACTACCGATTCGAGATCGCCGCGCCGTCGCACCACGTCACGGTCGAGGCGCGCGATGGGCATGGTGGGGAACAGGTTCGCCAGCGTTTCCTCCACGCGTTCCGTGCCCTGGCCCACGTGCCGCACCGGGTAACCGCACTGCGGGCATTTCTCGGGCAGCGGCGCGTCGGCGCCGCAATGGTGGCAGCGCAGGCGCCGCGCGCCCAGGTGCACCGTCAACCGCGCGTCGCAGTCGTGGCAGGGGGCGATCCAGCCGCAGGCGGTACACGCCAGCGTGGGCGAATAGCCGCGCCGGTTGATGTACACCAGCACCTGGCCGCCGTCGTGCAGGTGGCGCTGCATGGCTTCGATCGCCGGCGTGGCGATGCCGGCGCGTACGGCGTGCTCGCGCAGGTCGATCAGCGCCGCACGCGGCGGCAACGCCTGGCCGGCGCGCCGCGGCAGCGACAGTCGCGTGAACCTGCCGCTGGCCACGTTCTGCAGGGTCTCGAGCGAGGGTGTCGCCGAACCGAGCACGATGGGCACCTGCGCCCTTTGTGAACGCAGGATGGCCAGATCTCGCGCCGAGTAGCGAAAGGCGCTCTCGTGCTGCTTGAAGGACGCATCGTGTTCCTCGTCCACGATGACCACCCCCAGCTGCGGCACGGGCGCGAATACCGCCGAGCGCGTGCCCAGGACGATGCGTGCCTGCCCCGACACGCATTCACGCCAGGCCACCAGGCGCTCCCCGTCCGTCAGCCCGGAATGCAGCACGGCGACGCGCACCGCGAAGCGCTCGCGGAACCGGCCCACGAGCTGCGGCGTGAGCCCGATCTCGGGCACGAGCACCAGCGCGCGCCGGCCACGGCGCAGAGCATGCTCCACGGCATGCAGGTAGACCTCGGTCTTGCCGCTGCCCGTGATCCCGTGCAGCAGCAAGGGGGCAAACTTTCCCGCCGCGGCGTCGATCGCCGCCACGGCGGCTGACTGTTCGGGACTCAGCGCCGGACCCTGGCCGCGCAGCAATGGCGCATCGACCGCGATCGGCTCATCGGGAGTTTCGGCCGAGGAGGCGAAGCCGCGCGCCACCAGGGCGCGCATCGGCGTACGCCAGTCGAAAAATTTTTCACCGAGTTGTCCGCTGCTGATCCCCACGGCGTCTCGCAGCGTTTCGAGCAGCTCGCGCTGGCGGCGCGCGCGACCCAGCTCGCCGGCCGTGAGCGCCGCAAGTCCGGCGTCGCTGGCAAACCAACGTTCCACCAGCGCGCGCGAGGGTGCGCCATTGCGCGCCAGCTTGGGCAGTGCCGCGCTCATGACCTCGCCGATCGGATGGTGGTAGTACTGCGCGGCGAACTCGATCAGCTCGAGAACTTCCGCGTCGACGACCGGATCCTCATCGATGACCTCGAGCAGCCGCTTGAGCTTTTCCGCGGGCACCGTCGAGCTTGCGGCGAGCGAGTGCACGATGCCCACCAGCCGTTGCCGGCCGAAAGGGACACGTACGCGGGCGCCGGGCTTCGCGCGGAATGAGGAGTCGCTCGCGGGCAGGTAATCGAACAACCGGCGCAGCGGCATGTCGAGAGCCACCCGCACAATCGGCTGCGTCAAGAAAGAGCCTTCAAGGTTTTCCACAGTGCGTGTGGATAAGTCTGTGGATGGGGTCGGAGACAGCCTACAAAAATGCCGTGTTTTTGCAGTTTCTCGTTCGACTGGTCGAATCGTGAGCACATGAACGCGGCGCCAATGGAAACAGACAGTTAGTAAACACGCGCCGCGCGAGCAGCTGTCTTATGACAGGTTGGTGACATCTCGCCTGCGAGAGTGTTCGTAAGTTCCTGATTCACGGAATCGCATTGCGTCGGGAAGGTGAGTCAACGGGGGCCGGTGCAGCGCGTTACACCGCTCATGACCGCGTTTGCTACGCTCGCCGGCGTTTATAACACGCCCGATCGCACGTCCGATTTCGGGGTCGAGCGCAGTCAGGATCAGGGAGTAATGACCAGCCGCGCTCTCGAGCATTTTCTGGCCAGTGTCGAGAAGCGCGCCTTCAAGATCGCGCAACTGGGTCTTCGCAATGATGACGACGCGCTCGATGCCGTGCAGGACGCGATGCTGAAGTTGGTGCAGTCCTATGCCGCGCGGGGCGTGGATGAGTGGCGGCCGCTGTTCTATCGCATCCTCGCCAACCGGATCCGCGACCTGCAGCGCCGGCGCACGGTACGCGGCCGGATCATGGCGTGGCTGCCGGCGCGCGATCTCGAGGAAGACGAAGACTTCGATCCCATCGCGCAGGCTCCGAGCCCGGAGGCGACTCCCGCGAAGCGCCTGGAGCTCGACGAGGCCATCGGCGTGCTCGAGGTGGCCGTCGCAGAACTGCCGCCACGCCAGCAGCAGGCGTTCCTGCTGCGCAATTTCGAGGGATTCGACGTGGCGGAAACGGCGAGCGCCATGGGATGCTCGGAAGGCAGCGTGAAGACACACTATTTCCGCGCGCTGGCGACGCTGCGCGCACGTTTGGGCGACGTGATCTAAGGTTGGGTATGGGCCAGGATTTCGAGAAGAAGTCACGCGAGCTGCTGGAAGAGAGCACGCGGCGACTCGACGGGCGCACGCTGTCGCGGCTCACACGGGCGCGCCACGCGGCGCTCGACTCGTTGCAGGCGCCGGCGCGCCGGCGCTGGAGCAGGTTCGTGCCCGCGGGCGCCGCCGCCGCGGTCGCGCTGCTCGTCGTGCTGTGGAGCAGGCCCGGCACGGAACCGGGGCCGTTCACCGCGGGGCCGACGCCTGCCGAAGACATCGACATGCTGTCCGATGCCGATGCCCTGGCGTTCGTCGACGGCGAGGACCTCGAATTCTACGAATGGGCCGCGGGTGAGCTCGACACATGAGCGACACCAAGAAGGACGCGCCGCCCGACGAGGACCTGCTGGAATTCCTCGGCGGCATCGACGAGATCAACGAAGACACGAAGGGTGCCGATGGGGATCTTTCCGACTTCCTGGCCAGGGCCGACGTCGATCCGGTGGCGGATGCGGCGAAGAAATCGAAGTCACCGCCGAAAGAAGCAAAGCATGAGTGAGCGCAGTTTTCTGTCCACGCGTCGTGCCGCGCTGGCGGCGCTGGTGGCGGTCGGTCTGCAATTGTCGATCGGCCGCGCACGCGCCGAACCTCCGGCCGACCAACCGCCCGCCGCCGTCGAATGGAACACCCTCGCACCCGAGGAGCAGAAGGCGCTGAGCCGCTTCAGCGGCACCTGGAGCACACTGCCGCCGGAACGCCAGCAACGCCTGCTGCGCGGTACGCGGCGCTGGCTCGCGATGACGCCCGAACAGCGCGAGCGTGCCCGCGAGCGCTACAAGCGCTGGAACGAGCTCTCCGATGAGCAGCGCCAGTTGGCGCGGCAGCGTTGGCATCGCTTTCGCCAGCTGCCGCCCGATCAGCAGGCGCGCGTGCGCGAAGGGTTCCGCGATTTCCGCAAGCTGACGCCGGAACAGAAGCGCCGCATGCGCGAGCGCTGGCAGAACGCCACGCCCGAGCAAAGGAAGAAGTGGCTGGAGAAGCGCCGCGAGCTGCGTGAGCAGCGCGAAAGATCCCGGCCCGAGCCTTGAGCTGGCCTGCGATCACCGCGCCGGCGCACCGGACGGCGGGGTGGGTATCTGACGGGTCTTGGAGCCAGGGCTCGCCCAGTTGATCACGAAATAGGTCGCGGGCGTGTCGCCGACGTTCTGCACGGCGTGCGGCTGCATCGAGGCGAAGAACAGTACGGATCCGGGACCGACGAGGATTTCGCGGCCATTCACGTGCGCCTGCAACGTGCCTTCCTTGACGATCACCATTTCCTCGTTCGGATGGGTATGCGGCTTGTGAGAGGCGGTGTGCGGGTTGAGGGTGGTGATGTGCATCTCCAGCTCGTCGAGCGTGCGGGTGGGCTGGCGCACCACCGATCGCAGTTCGCCGACTTCGGTTTTCCTGGGCTGCATTTCCGCCCATTGCCATGCCGTGGAATCGAGCAGCTTCGACGGCTCATCCGCCATCGAGACGCAGGCCAGGGTGAACCCGGACGCGATGAGTGCGGCAGCGAGATCGCGGCGCGTGAGCATGTGACGTCTCCGTGAAGGTGCCCCGAGACTACCAAGCGGATTCGATTGGCTACAATACGCGCGCCTCGAACTCACCGGAGCAACCGCTTGACGTCCAGGTCAGAAGAACTGTTCGAAAAAACCCTGTTCGCCTCGCGCTGGTTGCTCGCGCCGCTGTTCCTGGGCCTGTCGCTGGCGCTGATCGCGCTGGGATTCAAGTTTTTCCAGGAAGCATGGCACGTGTTCTCCGGACTCGCGGACATGGAGGAGTCCGATCTCGTGCTCACGGTATTGGCGATGATCGACATCGTGCTGGTGGGCAGCCTGATCATCATGGTCATGTTCTCGGGCTACGAGAACTTCGTGTCGACCATCGACGCCAAGGGTTCGGATTCACTCAACTGGTTGGGCAAGCTCGATGCGGGCACGCTTAAGCTGAAGGTGGCAGCGAGCATCGTCGCGATCTCGTCGATCCACCTGCTGCGCATCTTCATGCAGGTCAGCGGCAAGGATCCGCAAACCGGCGAGGATCTGTACACCAACGACGAGATCATGTGGTACGTGATATTGCACCTGACCTTCGTGGTCTCCGCGGTATTGCTCGGCGTGCTGGACCGCATGGCTTTCGCGAAACATCGATAGTCATCGAATGTGAGCCCAAGACGGACGGCGAAGTGCGCCGTCCGTCGACTCGACCCGCTCGTCTCAGCCCACGGCCTTGATGGCGTTGATCAGCTCCGCGGCCGCCTTCTGGCCGTCGCCGTACAACATGCGCGTGTTGTCCAGGAAGAAGAGGGCGTTCTCGATACCCGAAAATCCCGCGCCCTGGCCACGCTTGATGACGATCACGTTCTTGGCCTTGTCGGCGTTGAGTATCGGCATCCCGTAGATGGGTGACGATTTGTCGGTGCGCGCCACGGGATTCACCACGTCGTTGGCGCCGATGATCAGGGCCACGTCCGCCGTCTCGAACTCGGCGTTGATCTCATCGAGATCGGCGATCAGGTCGTACGGCACGCCCGCCTCGGCCAGCAGCACGTTCATGTGGCCGGGCATGCGGCCTGCCACCGGGTGAATCGCGAATTTCACCGTCACGCCGCGATCGATGAGCAACTGGCACATTTCCCACACCTTGTGCTGGGCCTGCGCCACGGCCATGCCGTACCCGGGAACGATGATGACCTTGGAGGCGAAGGCCATCATCACGCCCACGTCCGAGGCCTCGATGGGCTTCATCGATCCCTTGACCTCGGTGGCCGCGGCACCGCCGCCGGAGCCGAAGTCCGAGAACAGCACGTTGCCCAGCGAGCGGTTCATGGCCTTGGCCATGAGCTGCGTGAGCAGCGTGCCCGCCGAGCCGACCACCGTGCCGGCGATGATCATCGCGGCGTTGTCGAGCACGAACCCTTCGAATGCCACGGCGAGTCCGGTGAGCGCGTTGTACAGCGAGATGACCACCGGCATGTCGGCGCCACCGATGGGCAGCGTCATGGCGATGCCGAGCAGCAGCGCCAGCACGAACACCGCAGACACGTGCACCGGGTCCGCGCCGTGGTGCATCACGATGACGAAGCCGACGCCGAGGGCGCCCAGCAGCAGCAGGCCGTTGACGAACTTCTGCCCGCCGAAGCGCACGGTCTTGTTGAGCACGCCCTGCAGCTTGGCCCAGGCGATCAAACTACCGCTGAACGACACCGCGCCGATGATGCCGCCGATGACGGCCAGGGACGTGACCACCGCGCTGTGATCGACCGGCGCATGCGCCGCGTTCGCGAAGGCCGCGCGATACAGCTCCACCGCGGCGATGGCGGCCGCCGCGCCGCCGCCCATGCCGTTGTACAGCGCAATCATCTGCGGCATGTCGGTCATGGCGACCTTCTTGCCGCTCCACCAGGCGACCAGCGTGCCGATGACGATGGCCGCGATGATGAGCTCATAGTTGCTCATTCCCGGGTACAGGAACGACACGAGCGTGGCGACCAGCATGCCTGCGCCGGCCCAGACGATGCCGCTGCGCGCGGTCACGGGCGAGCTCATGCGCTTGAGGCCCGTGATGAACAACACGGCCGTGAGGAAGTAGCTGATGTCGATCAGCAGCCGGGCGGAAAAGATCCCGGGCGTGTCCATTGCGGATTCCATCAGTGAGCGCCCTTGTTGTCTTTCTGCCCCCGCTTCGCGCCGGAGGACTTGAACATCTCGAGCATTCGCTCGGTGACCACGTAGCCGCCGACGGCATTGCCCGCGGCCAGCAGCACGCCGATGAAGCCGATGGTCTTCTCCAGCGGCGTGGTCGCGCCGCCGAGCGCCACCATGGCGCCCACCAGCACGATGCCGTGCACGAAGTTCGATCACGACATCAGCGGCGTGTGCAGGATGACCGGCACCTTGGCGATGATTTCGTAGCCGGTGAATGCGGCCAGCATGAAGATGTACAGCGCAACGATTCCGGTCATCGGTCAGCCCTCGATAGCCTTGCGGGTGCCTTCGTGTTTGATGACGCCGTCGTGCGTGAGCACCGCGCCGGCGAACACCTCGTCGTTCCAGTCGATCTTGAGCTCGCCCGTCTTGTCGATGGCGGGCCTGAGAAAGTTGAACAAGTTGCGCGCATACATCTCGCTGGCGTTGTAGGCGAGGGTGCCCGGCAGGTTCACCGGTCCGATCACTTTGACGCCATTGGCGGTGATGACGGTCTCGCCCGCCCTGGTGAGCTCGCAATTGCCGCCCTGCTCGGCGGCGATGTCGACGATCACGGAGCCGGCACGCATGCGTTCCACGGCCGACTTCGAAATGATGACCGGCGCCTTGCGTCCCGGCACCGAAGCCGTGGAGATGACCGCGTCGGCGGCCGCGATGCGCAGATCCAGCGCTTCCTGCTGTTTCGCCTTTTCCTCGGCGGTCAGCTCGCGCGCGTAGCCGCCCGTGCCTTCGGCGCTGACCCCGGTTTCGACGAACTTGGCGCCCAATGACTTGACCTGCTCACGGGTGGCGCTGCGCACGTCGTATGCCTCGACCACCGCGCCCAGCCGGCGCGCCGTGGCGATGGCCTGCAGGCCGGCCACGCCGGCGCCGATGATCAGCGCCTGGGACGGGCGGATGGTGCCGGCGGCCGTCGTCAGCATGGGCATGAACTTCTCGAGATTGTTCGCGGCGATCAGCACGGCCTTGTAGCCGGCCAGCGAGGCCTGCGAGGACAGGCCGTCCATGGATTGGGCCCGGGAAATGCGCGGAATCAGTTCCACCGCGAAGCTCGTGATCTTCCGATCGCGCAGCGCCTTCACCTCGGCCGGGCGGGCATGCGCCTGCAGGAACCCCACCACCACCGCCCCGGGCCTGATCTGGCCGATCTGCTCGAGGCTGAGCGGCGCCACCGTCAGCAGCACGTCCGATTGCGACAGCACGGCCGAACTACTGGCCCATTCGCCCTTCTTGTAGAGCGCGTCGGGAAACTGGGCTCGAACTCCAGCCCCCGACTCCAGCACGACGCGTGCTCCGGCCGCCGTGAACTTGTCCACGACCTCGGGTACGAGGCTGACGCGAGTTTCACCGGGCGCGCTTTCACGCAGCGCGCCTATCGTTATCGGCATTGGTCGTGCTCCCCCGTGTTGGTCGGCACCTGTGGCCCGGCGCCAAAAGTGCTGTTTTTCCCGTGTCAAATGAACGTGTTGCGGCGTTGAATTCTCGCACACGACTGGCTTATCTTACATGCCCAATGCTGGGCATCGATCTGGATATCGCGGATCACGGGCTCGCCAACGATCTGCACCTCATCGCGGACAACGTCAGTCGCGCGCTCTCCCAGCTCGTGCTTCGCACGGATGTCTCCGGCATGCCGCTGGAGTGGATCGATTACAAGGAAGCCGCGCGGCTCTATCACCAGGAGCAGGTGGCGTACACCTGCGGCAGCCCGTTGTTCAAGCTTTACGGTGGCGTGAGTGCGCTTACCGGTTTCCGCACGGTGCTGGAGGTGAACTCCATCGTCGCGACCGTCGGTCACACCGGGAATCCCGGCAACACGCGCCAGGACTACGTGCCGCCGCTCAACAACCAGACGCTGTTCCGGCGTGACGCGCACTTCTGCATGTATTGCGCGCAGCGTTTCCCGGTTCGCGAGCTGTCGCGCGATCACATCCGTCCGTTCAGCCAGGGTGGTCGCGACGTGTGGACCAATGTGGTCGCTGCCTGTCGCCGCTGCAACAATCTCAAGGCTTCGCGCACGCCCGAGCAGGCCAAGATGCAGCTCATCGCGGTGCCGTTCACGCCGACCTATGCGGAATACATCTTCCTGAAGGGTCGCCGCGTGCTCGCCGACCAGATGGAATATCTGCGCGCGCATTTTCCGCGGCATTCGCCGCTGCATGCGCGGATCAAGAAATATCTGAGCTGACCCGAATCGCGCCCGGCGTTCAGTCGCTGATGCGCAGCCAGAACCGCGCCACGATTTCCTCGTGATCGATGGAGTGGCCTCGCACGATCATGTCGTAGTTGCCCGCGTCGAGCTTGCCGGGGTCCTGGACCACGAACGACAGCAGCGCGCCATTGCTGGGAACCTGGCGCGGTGAACGCCACGCCGAGGCAGAGGTGCGGCGGTTCACCAACTCCATTTCGTATTCGGGGTACTGCGGTGTTTCCGGTGCGCTTCCGCCGGCACATTCGAGCTCGAACGAGCCGTCCGCGCAGGTGAGGACCACGACCTCGGGTTCGACGGTCAGCACGCTGGGTGCTTCGCCGCGTGCGATCGCGATGTCGGGTGAAGTGCCGAGGCCGCGAACCGAGCTCAGCCGCACGGTGCGTGGGGCCGGGAAATGTTCCCGCACGGAGCCGGCATTCGAGTCGGATTCCGATACGTCTGCGCGCTGCGGCGACAGCGCGCCGACACCGAGCGTGATCAGGCAGATCAGGACGCTGGCCGCGAGGGCCGGGTGCCATCGCTGCTCCCGCGCGGGCTGGAAATTCTGTCCGCGTTTCAGCCAGCCGCGCCGCGCGGCGCTCGCGATGCCGCGCCGCAGCCGGCGTTCCATTTCCACTTCCGCGGCGAGATCCGGTGATGCCACAAGCCAGGCTTCGAACTCGGCCCTCTCGGACCGGGACAGGTCTCCTGCGACATAACGCGAAACCAGCCGGGACTGCTCTTCCAGTGATTGGCGATCCAGAGACTTCATGAGTGACTTGTGTCACCAGGAGGCAAAATGTCTCACCCAAAATGTGAAAGAAAGCGCGATGGGCAACAAAATTGCGGTGATCCGTGGAAACAGGGCCAGGTGAGGCGCCCGCCGCTCGATGATGCTGCGCAAGCGGGTGCGGGCGCGCATCAGGACGCGGTCAAAATGCTTAGGGGAAAGTCCGAATTCACGGCATAGCTGCTGCTTGTCGATCCCGTCCAGATAGAAGCGAACCAGCACCATGCGGTCACGTTGCGTCGGGAGCTCCTCGAGCATGGTCATCACGGCCTGGGCGAGGTGCCGATCGTCCGAATCGGAAAGATCGGTTTGCTCCATTTCCAGGTTCTGCGCGAGCTCGTCGACCAGCTCCGAATCGACCACCGTCTGCTGCCGCAACATCTTGCGCGCCTGGTTCAGCGCGAGGTTGCGCGCCGTCGCGGCGGCGAAGGCGAAGACTTTCCGCGGGTCGTCGATGGTGCGTGCGCGCACCCGCTCGACCACGATGTGCAAGGTTTCCTGCGTGAGGTCTTCGGCGTCGATCCAGCGATGAAATGCGCCAAAACGCAGTACCGCGAGCACGCCGGGGCGCAAGGCTATCAGCATGCGCGATTCGGCATGCCGGTCGCCGTTGAGCGCGGAAGCGACGACCTGCTCGATTTCGTCGACGGAGACGCCGTTCATGGCGATCCCGCCGCGTTCAGGTAGTCAGTTGCAGCCGAGTGATTCCATGGCGCTGCGGCAGCTCGCGCCCGCGTCGATCTTGCCCAGTTCACGAAGAAAATCGACATTGATCCATGGATACCGCGATGAGTCGCTGCCCTTGCTCCTGCAGAACAGCAATCGTTTTATCTCCTGGGCACCGCACTGATCGAGCGGAGGGCTGCCCCAGACGAGAGCCACGGCACCGGAGACATAAGCTGCCGCACTGGACGGCCCGGCAGCCTCGGACAAGGCGTAGCTCTGCTCGGAATTCTCTGAGGTTGTTACCACGATGTCCACGCCAGGTGCTTGAATTCGGCCGTCCGTCTCATCTGGCGGGCCTGCCGGATTGAACAAATCGTGCCCGCGCATGTCGGCCGGAACGGCGGAAATCACGCCGGCGAGGCAGCGGTAGCGGGAAGGGTAGTACTCCCGGACCGAATCATCGCTGTCCAGGCTGGTGGTGTAGCCGGTCACGATGAGCCGCTTGCCCTCGGCCGCGCCGGCCACGGCACGGCGGATGGCCCGCGAGATGGCGCGACTGTCGACAGGCCATTTCGCACTGATGTTGATCACGTCCACGTTCGCCTGGGCTGCGGCGTCGATACCCTCGGCGATGGTCGACAGGCGCGCGAGCAGGCCGCGATCCACCTGGCTGATCACGATGGGAACCAGGCGGCTGTGAGGCGCCACGCCGACGACGCCAATGCCGTTGTTCATGCGGCCGCCGATGGTCCCCGCCATTTCCGTTCCGTGCGGATAGCACAGCCCGCTGGTGGCGCAGCGGGAATTGAGCAGGCTTCCCTGCGAATGGCGCGGCTCGTTGAGCCCGATGCGCCGCACGACGTTCATGGCGAGATCCGCGTGCCTTGCATCGATGCCCGAATCGAGCACCGCGACGACGCGTGGCACCGAGCGCTCCGCCACGCCCGAGTCCCAGCCGATCTTGGCGTGGCCCCACAGTTCGTCCATGCACGGGTCGTTCGGAAAGCTCGGGCGCGCCGCGCGCTGCCAGCAGTCATGGCTCGCATCCAGCGGCCGCATGATGTCGAGCGACGTGCTCAGGAAGTCCGGGCCGTCGCAGTCAGGCTCGAAATAACCGATCTGTTGCGCATCGAGCGTCTCGCGCAGCCGTGCCGTCGTCACGCTCCGATCGAATTCGGCGACCACGAAATCCCGGGCGCGCTCCAGGTTGCCGATGGCGGAATTGCGAGACAGCCACGATGCCAGGCGGCGGATGTCGAGATCGCCGCCCGGAAACAGGATGAAGCGCGGTGCGGTGGCCGCACCAGACGGTTTGCGCAATGCGAATGCCTGGTGTCGCCGCGAAAACGAACCCGCCCACTTCGCGCAGGCGACGCGCAGGTCGAACGGCTCATCAGCCAGCGAGCGAAGGTAGCCATCGACGGCTGCCGGAGCCCGGACGGTGAGGTCCGGGCTTCCGGTCGCACTGCACGCCGACGGCGCCGCTGCCAAGGCCGCGGACGCGGCAAACGCCGCCGCCATCAAGAATGGCAGCAGCGCTCGCGGCTGTAGGCGCGTGAGCATTCCATTGCCTCAGGACGGCCCTGCCTCAGGACGGTCCGCCGACAACGATGCCGCCCGTCGTCACGCGGGAAGGCGAATCGACGAGGATGGCGATCACCGGCTTGTCGGCCTCGCTCTGCACCAGGAACACCAGCACGTCGTGCAGCTCGGCGGCATCCTTGGCGTTCGGCTGCAGCGCAATTTCCCTGCTGCGCATGCGGTGACAGGACGCGAGCACTTCGGCGTTGCCGGCCTTGATCTCCTGCAGGCTGCAGTAGCGCGAACCGCGCGTGAACGTCAGCGTGACGTCGCAGGGCACGGCGAGGTCGCTGCGCCACGGCTTGTCCTGTTCAGCGGCCTGGCGCGTGCAGGCGCGTACCACGTGCTCGGTCTGGTCGTAGACGAAGGTGATCTTGCCACCCACCGGGAAATCGTCGGCGAACGAAGAACTGCGGAGCGTGATCTCGCGGCCGAGCCAGCCGGCCATGGCGTTGTCGACGCCGTCTGCGGCCGCGACGAACGTGGCGCCTAACAACAGCGCGGCTCCTGCCGCGTACGCGCACTTTCGGGCGCTCCGATTTGTCTTGTTGAACATGAACGAGGTCTCCTTTGGATGAATCAAACTACCCGCGAGCTCACGGAAAGCCGTTGGCCCGCACCACGAAACTCGCCCATACCGCGCCCGCGACCACCCCGCGGGAACGAAGCTGGGCCATGCGCAGCGCCTCCGCCGGCTGCGCCTTGGCGCGATACGCGCCGTAGAATTCCTTCATGAACCGGGCAGTCGAGGCGTCTTCGATCGGCCAGAGGGACGCAACCACGGCCCCGGAGCCGTTGGCGAGAAAACCGTAGGTGAGGCCGAGGACTCCTTCGCCGCGCAGTTCGCTGCCGTCACCGGTGGCGCAGCCGGACAGCACGACCACGTCGGCGCGCAATCCTCCTTGTGCAATCTCCCCGGCGGTGATTCGGCTATCGGTGATGCGGGTGCCGTCGGCCGCGTATTCACTCAGGTACAGTGCCGACTGTTCGGGCGAATCCGGGCGCGCCGATGCGTGCGTGGCGAAGTGCAAAACGGCTAGGTCACCGAACGGCAGCGCATAAACGCGCGCGGGGGTCGCCTCGAATCCGTCGAGAGTAATCGCCTCCTGCCGCCCCATGGCGTCGAGCACCGCGCGGGCCTCGAGCCCGGAGTACGGCAGGCGCGTGAGGTTGCTTGGGGGGGTCTCCACGGGACCGCGCAACAGGCCACCGTTCTTGCCAAGCGCGAGTTGCAGGCGCCTGTCATCCGGGGCGTACACCGGGTCCGAGACAACGGCGATGCGGCTATGGTGGCGCCTCGCAGCTTGCTTCGAGCCGCTCATCGCCAAGGACAGCGATGGTGCGTAGGCGAGCACGAACCGATCGATGAGAAGCTGGCTCCCCTCTCCATCCGCCGGAATCGCGGCGAACGGGACCGCGTTCAGCGGCCCATCCGCGATGATCAGCATGCGATTGGCGTCGATTCCCGCCAATACGCTGCCCAGCAAGAGCTTTCCCAGCTGGCCGGTCGCGGACCCGCGCGTGCCCAGCACGCTCGTGACCTCCTTCTGCAGGCGGTCGAGGCCGGGAAGCCGATGGTGTCGTAACGCCGTGCGCGTGAGCAGCCAGGCGTGCGATTCGTTGTCGCCCACGAAGAATTCGAGCACCGCGGTGTCGGGAGGCAGCGCGGATTGAACCACCTCGATGGATTCCGGCAGCGCGAGCTCTTGCGCCGTCACCGATGCGCGCGCGGCGTCGAGTTTCGCGCGCGTTTCGGCCACGTTGCGCCGCAGTTCCACGAGCTCGGGATCGTCGAGGTCAAGCTTCTGAATGCGCGACTCCAGGCTCAGCTGCAGCGACGTCAGCCTGGCGCGCAGGTTCTCCGCCTCTGCGAGGGAAGGGGCGGAGCGTGGACCGACGGCAAGCTGGTCAGCGAGGGAACGGGCGCGAACCTGTTCGGCCGTGCGGAATGCCTGCCACGCGGCAGCGGTGCCACCGGCCGCGAAGTCGGCGGCGATACGCGCCTCCCACGGCGAATAGCGTGAGGAAACGAACCGCGCCCGCCATTCCGGGTTCGCCGACTTCGCACGGATGCGGCCGGCGATGGCGACGGCTTCATCGGCCGCAGCGGATGCATCGGCCACTTCGCCGATCGCGAGCAGCGCGCGCGACAGCTCCGTGTTGGTTTCGATGCGATTGAATTCAAGCCCGATTGCCAGGTACTCGCGATCGGCAGCGCGTAAATCGGAGACCGCCTGCCGCGGCTCGCGCTGCGTGAGACGCAGCCGCGCGCGCTCGACCAGCGCATCAGCGCGGACCAGCGGGATGTGCGAATCGAACGCCCGCGCCAGCTCGGCTTCGGCGCCGCGCAGATCGCCGAGCTCACGCAACTCCGCCGCCACCAGCACGCGCGTGCGAGCCACCGTGTACGGTGTCGCATCGATCTGCGACGACCTGCGCAGGTAACCGAGCGCCTCCTGGTGTTCGCCGAGGGCGGAGGACGCATTGCCCGCGACTCGCAGCGCCGCGGCCTGTGCGCTGGCGTTGCCGAGCCTTTCGTGCGCCGCAACCGCCATCCGCAGGATGTCCAGAGCGCGTCGCGTGTCGCCGATGCGAAAATACAGACTACCCAGCGCGCTGAGCTCGGTAGCGCGCTCGGCTTCCTTGCCCTGCGCCACGTACAGCGACAGAGCCTCGTTGTGGAGTGCCAGCGCCCGGTCGAAGTCGCCGAGCATGATCAGGCAGAAGCCGTAGTTCGCGATCGCGACCGCGTACTGGTACGGCTCCTTGTCCTTCTCGATCATCGGCAGCAACGCCGCGTATTCAGCAGCGGCCTGCGTGAAAAAGCCGAGGCGGTTATGGACCCAGGCAAGATTGGCGAGCGCTATGGCCTGCTGGCGCGTGTCGTGGTCGGCGCGCGTCATGTCGACGACCCGGGCGAAAAATTTTTCGGCGGCCTCGTAGTCTGCGACGTACAGCCCACGCACACCGCGCATGTTGATGGCATACGCGGCGCGTACCGGCAGGCCATGCGTCAAGAAATACTCGGCGCTCGCCTGCAGTCGTCGGTCGGCGTCGCCGTACATCGCCTTTTGCTCGGCACCCTGTCGGCTTGCGTCCATGCTGAGCGCAAGCTCCAGTTCTGCTGCCGCGCGGATGGTCTCGGCGCTCTGCACGCCAGTTTCGTCGTCCAGCGCGTCGAAGTCGTCAGCCGCCTCACGCGCCGCGCGCAGCGTCCCCGCGAAGTCATTGCGCTCCAGATACAGCAGGTTGGCGAGCGAGTATCGGGCGTCGGCGCGCGCGGCGGTCGCGCGGGCGGTGTCGAAGTGACTGATCGCCTCGTGAATCTTGTCGACCGCCTTCTGGCTGTCGGCCGGCGTCTTCTTCGCGGTCAGCTCGCCTGCAGCCGCGAGCGCCGCGTAGCCTTTTTCGAGTTCGCCGGGAGGTGCGCCCGCGGCGCGCTGCCAGCGCGCAAGCCGC
>DASTRL010000224.1:0-9508 GCA_035761265.1 Steroidobacteraceae bacterium | reverse complement strand
GCGGAGAGGAGCCGGCGCCCGGCGCCGCGTCACTCCATTAATACGCATCGGCAACGCCGCCGCGACGCAGCCGGGCGCGCGGCGACGCAGTTCAAGGCCATCGGCCGCGAGGAATTCCGCCGCCGCCGCAAGGCGCTCGTGAAACACATGGGGCGGGACTCCATCGCCATCGTCCCCACCGCGCCCGTGCGGCTGCGCAACAACGACGTCGAATATCCCTATCGTCCCGACAGCGACTTCTTCTATCTCACGGGATTCAACGAGCCGGAGTCCGTGGCCGTGCTGGTGCCGGGCCGTCCACAGGGTGAATACATGCTGTTCGTGCGCGAACGCGACCCGGCGCGCGAGACCTGGGATGGGAAGCGCGCCGGCCCCGCCGGCGCGGTGCGTGACTTCGGCGCCGACCATGCCTTCCCGATCGCCGACATCGACGAGATCCTGCCCGGGTTGCTCGAGAATCGCGCCAAGGTGTTCTATGCCATGGGCACGCATCCGGAGTTCGATCAGCGCGTCGTCGGCTGGGTGAATGGATTGCGCACGCAGGCGCGCAACGGCCGTCACGCGCCGCAGGAGATCGTCGCGCTCGATCACGTGCTGCACGACATGCGCCTCTTCAAGAGCCGCGCCGAGGTGGACACCATGCGCGAGGCGGCGCGCATCGCCGCGCGCGCCCACGTGCGCGCCATGCAGGCCTGCGCGCCCGGCAAGCGCGAGTACGAGATCGCGGCGGAAGTCGTGCACGAATTCCGCCGGCACAACGCGGAGCTGTCGTACCTGCCCATCGTCGGCGGCGGCGCCAACGGCTGCATCCTGCACTATCGCGAGAACGACGCCGTGCTCGCCGATGGCGACCTGCTGCTCATCGACGCCGGATGCGAAGTCGACTGCTACGCCTCGGACATCACGCGCACCTTCCCCGTGAACGGGCGCTTCTCGAGCGAGCAGCGCGTGCTCTACGACCTCGTGCTCGAGGCCAACCACGCCGCCATCGCGCGGGTGAAACCGGGAAATCACTGGAACGAGCCGCACGAGGCGGCGGTGCGCGTCATCACGCAGGGGCTGCTGAGGCTCGGCCTGCTCAAGGGCAAGCCCTCGAAGCTCGAAGAGTCGGGCGCGTATCGAAAGTACTTCATGCATCGCACCGGCCATTGGCTGGGCATGGACGTGCACGACGTCGGCGACTACAAGCTCGGCAACGAGTGGCGCGTGTTCGAGCCCGGCATGGTGCTGACCATCGAACCCGGCATCTACGTGGCGCCCGGCACCCCCGGCGCACCGAAGAAATTCCAGGGCATCGGCATCCGCATCGAGGACGACGTGGTCGTCACGCGCGACGGCTGCGAGGTGCTGACGGATGGCGTGCCCAAGGAGGCCGTGGCCATCGAGCGCCTGATGGCGTCGGTGGCATGATCCGCCTGCCATGAAAGAGTGGGATGTCGCGATCGTCGGTGGCGGCATGGTGGGTGCGAGTTTCGCGCTCGCGCTGCGTGCGACCCGCCTGCGGGTCCTGCTCATCGAAGGTGTGCCGCCCGATTCATCGGCGCAGCCGAGCTTCGACGAACGCAGCACCGCGCTCGGCAATGGCTCGCGGCAGATTTTCGAGAGCCTCGGCGTCTGGGCGGCGATGGCCGACGAAGCGGCACCGATCCGATCCATCCATGTCTCCGACGCCGGTCGGTTCGGCGTGGCGCGGCTGGATGCGCGAGAACAGGGCGTGGCCGCGTTCGGCTACGTCGTTCCGAATCGTGTCATCGGGCGCGCGCTGTGGCAGGCGCTGCGCGCGGCGCCCCACATCACCGTGGCCATGCCCGCGCAGGTGAAGGCCGCGACGCTGCATGACGATGGCGTGTGGCTGGATGTGAGCCGGGACGGCGCGATCGAGCGCGTGCACGCCTCGCTGGCCGTGGCCGCCGACGGCGCCGGCTCGGTGCTGCGCGCCAGCGCGGGCATCGCGGCCGACGTCGAGGACTACGACCAGGTGGCGATCGTGGTGAACGCCGCCACCGAGCGGCCCAATACCGGAGAGGCGTTCGAGCGCTTCACCTCCTCCGGCCCGCTGGCGGTGCTGCCCAATGTCGGCGGCGGCTACACCGTGGTGTGGGCGGTTCGACCGCAGCGCGCGGAGGAGTTGCTGGCCCTGGACGACGCGGCCTTCGCGGCCGAGTTGCTGCACGCCTTCGGCTGGCGGGCGGGGCGCTGGACGCGCGTCGGCCGGCGCCTTCGATATGCGCTCGCGCTGTCGCGCGCCACCGAGACCGTCGCGGGGCGCGTGGTGCTCATCGGCAACGCGGCGCAGGCACTGCATCCGGTCGCGGGGCAGGGCTTCAACCTCGGCCTGCGTGATGCCGCCACGCTCGCGGAAATGCTCGCCAGCGCGCAGTCGGCCGGCAGCGCGCCTGCGGACTTTCCCGGGTTGTTAGCCCGGTTCTCGGACTGGCGCCTCGAAGACCGTCGCGGGGTGACCCGATTCACCGACGGGCTGGTGAAGCTCTTTGGCAGCGATCTTCCCGGCCTCGGCCTGGTGCGCAATTTCGGGCTGCTGCTGTTCGATCTGAGCCCCGCCGCCAAACGCGCGCTGTCGCGCGTGAGCTGGGGATTCGCCGGCCGCATGCCGCGCCTGGCGCGCGGCCTGCCGCTGGAATGAGCGCCAACGTCGAAGTCGCCGTGATCGGCGCCGGGCCGATCGGTCTTGCGGCCGCCATGTTGCTGGCCCGACAAGGCGGCATTGCGCCGGATCGCGTCCTGGTCATCGACCGCCGCCTGCCGAGCTCCTGCGATCCGGGGTCGTTGCCGGTGGATCTGCGCGTGTTCGCGCTGTCCCGCGCCAGCGAGAAGATCCTGCGCGCCGCGGATGCCTGGTCCGACGTGGCGCGCGTGCGTGCCGCGCCCTATGAGCGCATGCAGGTCTGGCACGCCGACGTGCCGCCGCGCGGCGGCGATGCGCTGGTGTTCGACGCCGCGGAGATCGGCGAACGCGATCTCGGCGTCATCGCCGAGAACAACGTGCTGCAGGCCGCGCTCGCCGCCGCCGCGCGGCGCGCGGGCGTTCAGTTCGCGGAGGGCGAGCTCGACGCCTTGCAGTTCACGCGCGATGCGGCGGTGCTGCGCGCCGGTACCCGTGAGTGGCGCGCACGGCTCGTCGTCGGTGCCGACGGCGCGCAGTCGCGCGTGCGCGAGCTCGCGGGCCTGCACGCCACGCGCACCGACTACGGGCAGGTCGCCATCGTCGCCACGGTGACCACGGCCCGGCCGCACGAGCGCACCGCCTGGCAGCGATTTCTCGGCGAGGGCACGCTGGCATTCCTGCCATTGGCCGACGGATCGAGTTCCATCGTCTGGTCGGTACCGGCGGCGCGCGCGCAGCAACTGCTGGCAATGGCGCCGGCGGCGTTCGAGCGCGAACTGGAGCGCGATTTCGATTCAGCGCTGGGCCGCGTGCAGCTCGTGAGCGAACGCGCCAGGTTCCCGCTGTGGCGCTTGTCGGCCGAGCACTATGTGAGCGCGCGCGTGGCGTTGGTCGGTGACGCCGCGCACGTGGTGCACCCGCTCGCCGGGCAGGGCGCCAACCTCGGATTGCTCGATGCCGCGGCACTCGCTGACGTGATCGGCGCGGGCATCGCGACGCACGAGGACCCGGGCGCCGAGCGCATCCTGCGGCGCTACGAGCGTTGGCGTCGCAGCGAGAACGAGATGATGAGCGCGGCCATCGACGCCTTCGACGGCATGCTGGCGCGCGGCAAAGGGCGTCTCGCGGAACTGGCGCAGCGTGGCCTGCCCTGGGTGGGGCGTTCGGGCGTCATCAAACGCGCCTTCATCGAGCGCGCCATGGGGCTGGTGGGCGAGCTGCCCGCCGCGGCCCGCTGAAGCATGAAATTCCACAACGAGAAACTCGCCGGCATGTCGGCCATGCTGATCGGCGTCGGCTCGTTCTCGTTCATGGATGCCGGGCTCAAGCTGCTGACCGCGCACTATTCGTCGGCGCAGGTTGCAGCGTTGCGCGGCCTGGCGGCGTTGCCGGTGGTGTTCGTGTGGGCGATGTATTCCGGCGGAGCGCGGCAGCTGGTGCAGGTGCGATGGTCGTTGCACCTGGTGCGCGGCGTGATCTCGGTGTTCATGATGGTCACGTTCACTTACGGGCTGAAGTCGCTGAGCCTGGCCAAGGCCTATTCGATCTTCTTCGTCGCTCCGCTGTTGATCACGCTGCTGTCCATCGTGTTGGTGGGTGAACGGGTGCGGCGGCCGCAGTGGCTGGCGCTCGGGCTGGGTTTCGTGGGCGTCCTCATCGTGCTCAAGCCGGATGCCGGCGGATTCGGCTGGTGGGGGACACTCGCCGTGCTTGGCACGGCGCTGGGCTATGCCGTCTCCTCGGTGCTGGTGAAAATCCTGGGCCGCACCGACAGCACACAGTCGATGATGTTCTGGATGACCTGCATGCTGGCGATCGGCGCGACCCTGCTCGCCTGGCCCGAATGGGTGCCGATCGCACGCCAGCACTATCCCATCCTGGCAGGCGTGGCGGTCACGGGGGCGCTGGGCCAGTGGGGCATCACCGTGGCGTTCAAGCACGCGCCCGCCGCCAGCGTCGCGCCGCTGGAGTACACCGGGCTGGCCTGGGTCATGGTCATTGACCTGCTGGTCTGGTCGGCGGTGCCCAGCCTGCGAACCCTGCTAGGCGCCGCGCTGATCATCGCCTGCGGACTGTACCTGATCCGTTTCGAGGCGCGCGGCACGCCGGCCGGCGCCAGCTAGGTAGCCCTGCGGATTCTCCGCTGGGAGATTTCGCGACACAGCACCGACTTCGCGGGCATCGATTGGCGATACTGCGCCCATGGCCATCAGCGTCGTCCCCGTCATCCTGCTGCCGACCATGGACTCGGAGCGCTACGAGCGCTGCTCGTTTTCCCTTCAGGACCGTGAATCGTTGCTGACCGTCTTCATGACGGACCTGCCGCCCTTCCTCATCCACTTTCATCGGTTGCGCTGGCATCGTTGCACGCCGCACGCCGAATGCGTGCCGGCCCTGATCCAGGGATGCGACATGGCGGTGGCCGTGGTGCGCGAGTCTCCGGCGTTGAAGGCGTACGTGCAGCGCGAGAACGTGCCGGCGCGCGCCGCGGCGTTGCTGCATCACTTCCGCATCTATCTGGGCAAGGGCGGCTGCCACGAGGCATTCGCGCAGACCGTCTACGCCAGCGGGCAGGGCAAGGCGTCACGCGCCTTCGCATCGCTGGCGAACGGCATCCGCCGCGGCCTGAGATTCTGAGGCTACACGGGCATGCCGGTCGCCGCGTGACTCGCGGCCGCGCGCGTGCGCATGAACGCGCCGCCGATGATGCCCGCCGCGGCCGCGCAGATCGCGCCGACCAGGAATGCGAGCCGGTACCCGGTGTTCAGCGCCGCGATCTCGGCCGCGCCTTGTGCGAGCGCGGCATCCGTCTGGCCCGCCGCGAGGCTCGCGAGCACCGCCAGTCCCAGCGATCCGCCCATCATGAAGGCCGTATTCACCATGCCCGAGGCGAGGCCGGAGTCGCTCGGGCTCACGTCGCTCATCGCGCCTAACAACAGCGGATTGAACGCGATGCCGCCGCCGATGCCGAGCAAGGCCATGCCGGGGAGCACGTCGCGAACGAAGCTGCCATCGAGCGGCGCGCGCGCGAACAGCGCCAGGCCCGCGCCCGCGCACAGCAGCCCGAATGCCAGCGGCCTGCGCCAGCCGAACTTCATGACGATCCGGGCCGAGAGACCGAGCGAAAACGCCGCCATGATGATGTTGGCGGGCAGGAAGGACAGCCCGACCTGCATGGCGTCGTAGCCCAGCACCAGTTGTAGGTACAGCGCCGAGATGAAGAACCACGCGAACATCGCGGCAGCCCAGAGCACCGCGGCCACGTTGGCGGTGGCCAGGTTGCGCAGCTTGAACAGAACCAGGGGCATGAGGGGCGCCTTCACGCGCGACTCGATGATCAGGAAAGCGGCCAGCAACGCGATCGCCGCCGCGAGGATGGCGATGGTCTGGGTCGAGCGCCAGCCAGCCTCGTGGCCGTTGACGATGGCGTACACCGCGAGCATCAGCGAGGCGGTGATGCTGACCGCGCCCGCCAGGTCCAGCTTCTTGCCGCTGGCCGTGCCGGGCAGGTGCGGCAGCAGCCGCAGGCAGGCGCAGTACACCAGCGCGCCGATCGGCAGATTCACGAGGAAGATCCAGTGCCAGTTGAGCGCGGTCGTCAGGAAGCCGCCGAGCAGCACGCCGATGCTGCCGCCGGCCGAACACACGAAGCCGTAGATGCCCATGGCGCGGGCCCGCTCGTCCGTCCCGGTGAACAGATCCATGATCAGCGAGAGCGCCACGGCCGTGACGACCGCGCCGCCCACGCCCTGGATGGCGCGCGCCGCGATCAGCACGTGCTGCGATTGCGCCACGCCACAGGCCAGCGACGCGGCGGTGAAGAGAATGAGCCCGAGCAGGAAGAAGCGCCGGTGGCCGTAGAGATCGCCGAGGCGCCCGCCCAGCAGCAGGCAGCCGCCGAAAGTCAGCATGTAGGCATTCACCACCCAGACCAGTGAGGTCTCGGTGAACTTCAGGTCCTGGCGGATGGACGGCAGCGCCACGTTCACGATGGTCGTGTCGAGCACGATCATCAGCACACCGGAGCACAGCACGTAGAGCGCCCACCAGCGCTTGCGTGTGTCATCGAACATGATCTTTCCCGCTGGACAGGTACACCTGTCCCTTGTCGTTCTGAAGGACGCCGGATCGACCGCAATCCGGAAAGCGTCAGCGCTGGATCGCGTCCACCTTGGCCGCGCAGATGAAGTCGTTCTCGTGCAGGCCGCCGATGGCGTGGGTCTGGTACCGGATGCGGCAGTAGCCCCAGCCGCACTCGATGTCGGGATGATGATCCTCGACGTTGGCGATGTGCGCCACCGCATTCACGAAGCTCATGGTGCGAAAGAAGTCCGCGAACTTGAACTCGCGCTTCAGCGCCCGGCCATCCTCGACCAGCTTCCAGTCCGGCTCCAGCAGCGCGAGTTTCTTCCTGGCTTCCTCACCGGAAAGCGCGCTCACGCCGCCGTGGCAGGGCACGCACTTCTTGTTGACCAGGGTGTCGTCGTTGCTGCCGATCTGTGCATTCGCGTTCATGACACGGTCTCCGGTTGTGGCGCGTTCGTGCCCTTGCGGGAGTAGCGTCTGGCCACGTATTTCTCGACAAGTTCCTGGAATTCCTCGGCGATGCGCTCGCCCTTGAGCGTCACGGTCTTCTCGCCGTCCTCGTAGACCGGCGCCACGGGCCGCTCGCCCGTACCCGGCAACGAGATGCCGATGTTGGCGTGCTTGCTCTCCCCCGGACCATTGACCACGCAGCCCATGACCGCAACCGTCATGTCTTCCACGCCATCGTAGGATTTGCGCCATTCCGGCATGCGATGGCGGATGTGGCTCTGGATGGACTGCGCCAGTTCCTGGAAATAGGTGCTCGTGGTACGGCCGCAACCGGGACAGGCCACGACCATCGGGATGAAGGAACGCAGGCCCATGGTCTGCAGGATTTCCTGCGCGACGATGACCTCGTTGGTGCGGTCGCCGCCGGGTTCGGGTGTGAGGGACACGCGTATCGTGTCGCCGATGCCATCCTGCAGCAGCACGGCCATGCCGGCGGTGGAGGCGACGATGCCCTTGCTGCCCATGCCGGCCTCGGTGAGGCCGAGGTGCAGCGGCCACTCGCAACGCTCGGCCAGGCGCCGGTAGATGGCGATGAGGTCCTGCACGCCCGACACCTTCGCCGAGAGGATGATGCGATCGGCCGGCAGGCCGAGCTCCACGGCGCGCTGCGCGCTCTGCAATGCCGAGGCCACGACCGCCTCGCGCATGATTTCCTGCGCCGACAGCGGCTCGGCCAGCGAATTGTTCTCGTCCATCATGCGCGTCAGCAGGTCCTGGTCGAGCGAGCCCCAGTTCACGCCGATGCGCACGGGCTTTTCGTACCGGCAGGCGAATTCGATCATCTCGGCGAATTGCGGATCGCGCTTCGAGCCTCGCCCCACGTTGCCCGGGTTGATGCGGTACTTGGCGAGCGCCTGCGCGCACTCGGGATAGTCGCGCAGCAGCTTGTGACCGTTGAAATGGAAGTCACCGATGATGGGCACGGACACGCCGAGCTGCGCCAGCCGGTCGCGGATCTTCGCAACCGCGGCGGCCGCTTCTGCTTCGTTCACGGTGATGCGCACCAGCTCCGAGCCCGCACGGGCGAGCGCCTTGATCTGCTGCGCGGTGCCTTCGATGTCGGCGGTGTCGGTGTTGGTCATCGACTGCACGACGATGGGCGCGGTGCCGCCGACGGTGACCCGACCGACCTTGACGGCGAGGGCGTTGCGACGCGGAGGGCTCGTGCTCATTTCGACGCCGAGTCCATCAGGGTGCTGGTCCAGGTGGTCATCTGCCAGCGACCGGCGCGCCACGCGAGCACCGCGGCCCAGGAGATGTGGACGGTGCGCTGGGCGCCATCGCGTATCACGGTGACGGTGGCGGTGCCGCTGGCCACCGCGGCGTCGGTGAACATCTTGACCTTCGAGATGGCGGGCTCGGCGGACACGTAGTGCACGCGGCCGGTCTTCACGTCCGCCAGATACTCGGCCTTGGTCAGGCAATTGCCGAGGAAGGTGCAGTAGTCGAGATCTTCGGCGAGCAACGGATCGAGCGCGGCCACGTCGTTGTGCAGCGCCGCCTCGAAGCGCGCCAGCACCGCGGCCCGCGCCGATGTCGCGTCGGCATGCGGCGCCGACTGCGCGAGCGGGGCGAGCAGCAGCATGAGCAGCGGCGCCAGGATCCGGGTGCGCATCTAACTACCTTGCCGGCGCATCGGGCAGGCGCGTCGAACGCCATTCGGTGAGCTGCCAGCGGCCGTCCTTCCACAGCCACACGTCGCTGTAGCCGATGGTGAATTCGCTGGACTTGCCGTCGAGCGTCACGCTCACCCTGACCAGGCCGCGGATCACGCCCACGTCGCCGAACAGCCGCAGGCTCTGGATCGTGGGCTGCATGGCGAGGTAGTCGAGCGAGCCCTCCTTGACCGAGGCGATGAAGGAGTCCTTGCCGTCGAGCTTGCCGTTGGAATGCGAATATTCGAGGCCGGAATCCAGCAGTCGTTCGAGCGCCGCGGCATCGGCGTCGACGTTGGCTGCGAAGCGCGCGATCTCCGCGGCGCGCAGCGACTGTTCCCGGGGCGTGTCCTTCGCCGCGGTGTCCTTCGCGAGACACACGGACATGAAAGCGGCCACGGCGCACAGGGCGGCCGGCAGCGTGGTGCGGCGCGTTTTCATGCAAACTCCGGCTCGTCGGTGGGGGAAGGGGCTGCTATGATGCCACCCGCTCGCCAATTGACCAGACTCTGTCCGAGAGACCCTCTTCGAGGGCGCCGAAGGCGCAAGTTTCCGCCCGGAAACGCTCAGGCAAAAGAACGGCAGGGTTTGAAGGCGGGCTCTGGAGAGCGATGACCCGGCAGACGGGTTC
>DASTRL010000223.1:0-2085 GCA_035761265.1 Steroidobacteraceae bacterium | reverse complement strand
ACCGGAGGCGAGTCCTCCGCGCCGCTGGTCATCAGCGTGGTCAGCGAAGATGGCGATGCGCTCGATGCCGACATCTTCGTCGCCCGCGCGCCCGATGCATTCGATCCCTTCACGCATGTGGAGCGGCCGGGCCCCAAGGCGATGGATGCACCCTGCCAGCCGGGGCAGCGATTCCAGGCGCGGCCGGTGATCCAGGATTTCCGCCAGGGCAAGCTCGTCGACTGCTCGCCGCGCCTGGCCTTCGTCATGTACAGCGTCATGCGCACGCTCAACATCAGCCGCGAAGGGCAGGATGCGCTGGACTCGGGAAATCTCCTGCTGGCGCAGGAGCGCCTGGGACTGGCGGCCGATCGCTACGAATTCACCGAGCCGGTGGAAGCGCGACGCCTGCGGCTCATGTCGACGGCGGCGGCGGGGCGCTTGCTGGGTGTGACGAACCCGATCGATTCGCAGGGTGCGCAGCCCGTGCCGTCGGAGGAGCTCAGGCAGCGCGTGCGCGCGTTCCAGTCCGAGCACGATCTGCAGGCGACCGGCGAGCTCGATGCACCGACGCGCAGTGCCATCTCGCGCATGCAATTGCGCGGAACCGACGTCGTGGTGCCGCCCGCGGCCGGGGTTCAGAAGCTGGATGCGCCGTTGGCCGATCCGCGCGCCACCGTGCCCGCGAGCGAGGCGGCAATCTCGGCCGCCGCCGCGGTGGCGACCGCGCAAGTGCCGGCGCCGGCGCCGGATCTGCGCACCAGCGTGCAACAGGTCATGGTGGCGCCCGCCTCACCGGACAACGCGGCCATCATCCACGGCAATCATTCGAAATTTCAGAAGTTCCAGAAAAGCGTCAGCGAGCAGCCCGTTCAGAGATGACGTCGCGCGCCACGCCCAAAGCGTTGATGGCGGCGGGAAAGCCGGCAAACACCGCCATCTGCAGGATGACCTCGACGATTTCCTGTGCACGGCAGCCTACGTTGAATGCGCCTTCGATGTGCGCGCGCAGCTGCGGCTGCGCATTGCCCAACGCCGCCAGCGCCGCGATGGTCGCGAGCTCACGCGTGCGCCGATCGAGGCCGGGCCGCGACATCACATCGCCATAGGAGAAGTCCACGATCCAGTCCGCGAGGTCCGGGGCGATGTCGCGCAGGCTGTCCAGCACCTGGATGCCTGCCTCGCCGGTGATCTCGGTCAGCGCGCGCATGCCGCGCGAGCGCCGCTCGCCACCGTGGCTAACTAGCTCGCGGCCATGGCCATCCGGCAACGCGCCATCGGCGCGAGCGTGCGGAAACGGGGGCGGGGCGGGTACGTCGAGGATCAGTTCGGAGCGCGGGCTTTTCATGGCGCGCAGCGTTGCACGGGCGCGGGCCGCGCGTTGTCAGACAGAGGGAACCCGGGAGTCAGAACCCGGCGCGGATGCCGGCGAACCAGAAGAGTCCAGCGGAATCCTCGCCCGCCGCCACGGGCGGGTGCGCGCTGTCGCCGAAATGATTCAGTCGACGCGCTCGCCGAGGCATGGTGCGAACTCACGGCGCAATTCGTAACACACTCGTAATCCCGCCTTCAGGTCTGAAGGAACCGCCGAAACCTGTGGCAGACTGCGGCGCAATGTCCGACCGACACGGCTCCGCGCGCTCCCATTCGCTGCTGCGTTCGCGCGACGTGCACGCGCGCGTCACCAACGTCGAGCTGTTCTACGACCTGGTGTTCGTGTTCGCGGTCACGCAGCTTTCACACCGGCTGCTCGAGCACTTGACGCTCGTGGGCGCTTTGCAGACCGGCTTTCTGCTGCTCGCCGTGTGGTGGGTGTGGATGTACACATGCTGGTTCACGAACTGGGTGGACCCCGACCGTCCCACGGTGCGGATGCTGCTGTTCCTCGCGATGCTGTCGGGCTTGTTGATGTCCGCGGCCATCCCCAATGCCTTCGGGCACGAGGGGCTGCTGTTCGCCGTCGGATACTCGTTCATCCAGGTGACGCGCACGCTGTTCATCGTCGTGGCCTCGCGCGGCCGCGACGAGATGATCTACCGGAATTTCCTGCGCATCCTCGCGTGGCTCGTGGCGTCGGCCGTGTTCTGGATCGCGGGTGGCCTGCTG
>DASTRL010000222.1:0-2025 GCA_035761265.1 Steroidobacteraceae bacterium | reverse complement strand
CTACGCCGTGTTCGCCAACGGCGGCTATCTGGTCAAGCCCTACTTCATTCGCGAGATCGACGACCGCGACGGCAAGCCGGTGTACCTGGCCAACCCCGCACGCGCCTGCCGCTCGTGCCAGGAGCGACTGCTCGACACCAGTCCGCCCGGCCCGCCGCCCGCCGAAAGCACCGCAGCAGCAGCAACGGCAGCGGTCGCCACTACCCCCACCGACCCGGCCGCCAGCACCAGCGCCGACGCCGTGGGCGACACCGTCCTGCCCAGCGACGCGCACGACAACGCGAAGGCGCCGCCAGTGCTCGCCCCGCACGTGATCGACATCCGCAACGACTACCTCGTGACCTCGCTGATGAAGGACGTGATCCTGCGCGGTACCGGCGCGGCCGCCCGCAAGCTCGGGCGCGAAGACCTGGCCGGCAAGACCGGCTCGACCAACGACCACCGCGACGCTTGGTTCGTCGGCTTCAATGGCGACCTGTCCACGGCGGTCTGGGTCGGTTTCGACGACTTCAGCTCGCTGGGCCGCGCCAACGGCGTCGGCGAGTTCGGCGCGCAGGCCGCACTGCCGATCTGGATGGATTACATGGGCAGCGCCCTCAAGGGGCTACCGGTGAACATGCTGTCCATGCCGCCGGGCATAACCACCCTCACCATTGATCGCAGCACGGGCTTGCCCGCCGCGGCCGGAGACACCAATACGATGGCGGAGATGTTCAAGGTGGAAGACCTGGACAAGCTGCGCAGCCAGGCCGCGCAGCAGCAGCAGGAGCAGGACAAGCAGCACGCGTACGACATTTTCTGACGTAGCGGTTAGGATCGGAGCGCCTGCCGTCGCTGTCCGGACGGCGGCTCACCCGATGAAGGAGCGAGACATGGCCCGAGGCGAGCACCACCGCATCCATGCCCATGACCGCCTGCAGCGCAATCGCTTGCGCGTTGCCCAGGAAGCCGCTCGGCTGATGAGCGAGCACGGCATCCGCGACTTTCACCACGCCAAGTTGAAGGCCTCTGAAAGGCTGGGCATCCTCGATGCGCAAAGCCTGCCGCGCAACGACGAGATCGAGCAGGCGCTGCGCGAGCATCAGCGGATCTTCCAAGCCGTCACCCAGCCACAGCGCGTCCGCCGTTGCCGCGAGGCGGCGGTGGAGGCGATGCGCTTTCTCGCGGCCTACCAGCCGCGCCTGGTCGGCGCGGTGCTCGAGGGCACCGCGGACGCCCATTCGGCGGTGTGTCTGCATCTGTTCGCCGAGGATCCGGACGACGTGCTGCGCTTTCTCGATGAACACGGCGTGCCGTTCGAAACGCAGACCCGCCGTCTGCGATTGAGTCGCGACGAATCGGCGGAGTACCCGGTGCTGTTGTTTTCCGCCGACGGATTGCCGTTCGACCTCACCGTGCTGCCGACCGACTCGCTGCGTCAGCCGCCGCTGGACCGGATCGACGAAAAGCCGATGCGACGCGCCAGCGTCAGCGCGGTGGAACAACTGCTGTTCGAAGACGGCGACGACGAACTGGAAAGCAAGCTCGCGGCCCTGCGCTGAGCTCGCGCGACGCCGAAAACAAGAACGCCCCGGCATGCCGGGGCGTTCTTGTTTGGGCCCGGTCGTTCACCCGGCCCCGCTGAACGCACTCAGCGCTTGGCGACGGCCACGAAGTCGCGCGGTGCAGCGCCGGTGTAGACCTGGCGCGGACGACCGATACGCGACCCCGGGGTCTCGTGCTGCTCGATCCAGTGCGCGATCCAGCCGGCGGTACGGGCGATGGCGAACATCACGGTGAACATCTCGGTCGGGATGCCCAGCGCCTTGTAGATGATGCCGGAGTAGAAGTCGACGTTCGGGTAAAGCTTGCGCTCGACGAAGTAGTCGTCCTTCAGCGCGGCCTCTTCCAGCTTCATCGCCACGTCCAGCAGCGGATCGTTGACGCCGAGCTCGGCCAGCACCTTGTGGCACATCTCGCGGATGATCTTGGCGCGCGGATCGAAGTTCTTGTACACGCGATGGCCGAAGCCCATCAGCCGGAAGT
>DASTRL010000221.1:0-6094 GCA_035761265.1 Steroidobacteraceae bacterium | reverse complement strand
GAACACCCCCATGGAGAGGATTCTCGAAGTGATTCCGATGCAGCGGATCGGCAAGCCCGAAGAAGTCGCGGGCGTGGTGAGTTTCCTGATGTCGCCCGACGCGAGCTACGTGACGCGCCAGGTGATCTCCGTGAACGGCGGACTCTGCTGATGCGCCGCGTGGTGGTCACCGGCATGGGCGGTGTCTCGGCGCTGGGCAACGACTGGGACAGCATCGAGACCGCGTTCCGCGCCGGCACGAGCGCCGTGCGCTACATGACCGAGTGGGACCGCTTCGAGGACATGTCGACGCGGCTCGCCGCGCCCTGCGACGCGTTCGCGCCGCCCGAGCGCTGGACGCGCAAGCAGCTGCGCGGCATGGGCCGGGTATCGCAGCTCGCGGTGCGCGCCGCGGAACTGGCGCTGGCGAACGGCGGGCTGGCCGGCAACGCGCTGCTCTCCGACGGACAGATGGGCGTGGCCTGCGGCTCCTGCATCGGCAGCACGCCCGATCTGGCGCACTTCGCGCGGCTGCTCATCGACAGCGACGGCTCGGGCGTCAACGCGAATTCGTACATCCGCATGATGCCGCACACCGCCGCGGCGAACATCGGCATCTTCTTCGGCATGAAAGGCCGCGTGATCCCGACCAACAGCGCCTGCACGTCGGGTAGTCAGGCCATCGGCTACGCCTATGAGGCCATCCTGCACGGCTCGCAGACTCGCATGTTGGCCGGCGGCGCGGAGGAGCTCTGCCCGACGCAGGCCAAGGCCTTCGACACCTTGTACGCCACCAGCCGGCGCAACGAAGAGCCGAAGCGCACGCCGCGTCCCTACGACGCCGAGCGTGATGGCCTCGTGGTCGGCGAGGGGGCCGCTTTCCTGGTGCTCGAAGAGCTCGAGGCCGCGCTGGCGCGCGGCGCGAGCATCCATGCCGAAATCATCGGCTATTCGACCAACAGCGACGGCACGCACGTGACGCGCCCCGAGGAGAGCACCATGCGCGCGGTCATGGAAAACGCACTCAGGACCGCGCGCATCACCGCCGACCAGGTCGACTACGTGAACGGCCACGGCACGGCCACCATGCACGGCGACCAGGCCGAATCGCGCGCCACCAGCGCGGTGTTCGGGCCGGACATGCCCATCAGCTCGCAGAAGAGTTTTCTCGGGCACACGTTGGGCGCCTGCGGCGCGCTCGAGGCCTGGTTCAGCATCGAGATGATGAACCGGCGCTGGTTCGCGCCCACGCTGAATCTCGAGAAGGCGGACCCGGAATGCGCGCCGCTCGATTACATCCGCGAGACCGGACGCGAGATCGATGCCGACATCGTGGTGTCCAACAACTTCGCCTTCGGCGGCATCAATACGAGCCTGGTATTGAAACGTTACGCATGACGGGGAGCGCGACGCGCGAAGATCCGCTGGTCTGGCGCGGGACCGTACCGCTGGCGCGCGGCGCGCTGCTGCGCGAGGCGGCGGCCATCGCGGCGCGCCTGCCACCGGGACAGCACGTCGTGAATCTCTGCGAGCAGCGCGAATCGTTCCTGTTGGCATTTGCGGCCTGTGTGCTGGCCGAGCGCGTGCAGCTCATGCCAGCGGCGCGCGGCGAAACCGCGCTCGCCGAATTGCGCGCGGAGTATCCGGGCAGCGCGACCATCACCGACGAGGACGTGCAGCGCCTGCGCGCCGGCGCTTCGCAGACGGGGACCGTTCCGGCGCTCGTGCCCGCCGATGAAGATCGGCTGATCCTGATCGGCTTCACGTCCGGCAGCACCGGCAAGTCGCAGGCGCATGCCAAGCGCTGGCGCGCCCTCGCGAACAGCGCGCGGCTGAATTCCGCGGCCATTCGCACGGCGCTGGGCCTGGCCGCCGACGCGCCGCTTTCCGTGCTCGGCACGGTGCCCTCGCATCACATGTACGGCATCGAGCTCACGGTGCTGCTGTCATTGTTTGCCGGCATGAGCGTGCACGCGGATCGTCCGCTGTTCCCCGCCGACGTGGCCGCGGCACTGGCGCAACCCGCGCGGCCGCGAGTGCTGGTGAGTACGCCGCTGCATCTGCGCGCGCTGGCGGAGTCGGGGCTCGCCTTTCCCGATCTCGATCTCATCGTGAGCGCCACCGCGCCGCTCGATCCGGCGCTGGCGCGACAGATCGAGGAGCGCCTGCGCGCGCCGCTGCTCGAGATGTTCGGCTCGACCGAAACCTGCGTATTCGCGACGCGTCGCACGGCGCGGCAGGAGGTCTGGAAGATCTACGAGGGCATCGCGCTGCAGACGGGTGAGGATTCGACACAGGTCTCCGCGGCCTGGTATGAGCGATCGCAGAAGCTCATGGATGTGCTCGAGATGCGCGGCGCCGACGGATTCGTGGCGCGCGGCCGCAATTCGGATCTGGTCGAGGTCGCCGGCAAGCGCGCCTCGCTGGCCGACATCACGCGGCGGCTGTGCGCCGTGCCGGGCGTCGAGGATGCCGTGGCGTTTCAGCCCGACGGCACCGCGACGGGCGTGGCGAATCGCGTCGCGGCGGTAGTGGTCAGTCGCGGCGTCTCGGCGAAGGAGATTGCAAAGCAGCTGTCGGCGAGTCTCGATGCGGTGTTCCTGCCGCGGCCGCTGGTGCTCGTGGAGCAGATTCCGCGAGATGCGGTCGGCAAGGTGCCACGCGCGAAACTGCTGGAGTTGACGCGCGGCCAGGCTGGAGTGGAGTAGATGAATTTGCCGGTGCGCGCGCTTTGCCCGAGCGATTCGAGTCTCGCACGGAGAAATTGCACATTTCTCTGCAAACACGGGCGCGGGGGCATTTGACCCTGGGCCGAGTTCCACTATCATTTCGTTGTTGAAATCTTCAACAATCGAGCATGCGCCATGGCCACGGTCAATTTCAGCGTTCCAGATGACGTCAAGGCGGACTTCGACGAGGTCTTCGGCGCCCAGAACAAGAGTGCCGTCATCGCCGAACTGATGCGCAGTGCAGTCTCAGAGGCAAGGCGGCGCGAGCAACGCGAGTCGATCTTTCGCACCTTGACTCAGCGCCGCGGGCAGCGTCCTTCGCTCACCGGCAATGCCGCTCGCACGTCGAGGTCCAAAGGTCGGCCATGACGGCGGTCATCGACGCAAGCGTGATCATCAAGTGGCTGCTGCAGGACCCGGAACGCGAGGCGGACACCACCCAGGCCACGCAGCTCATGGAATCCGTCGCGAGCGGCGCACTCCCGGTGCTGCAACCCGTTCACTGGCTGGCGGAAGTCGGTGCCGTGCTGGCGCGCGAAAGTCCGGCCACAGCTGTCGATGATGTGACGATGCTGGCGGCTCTGGAATTTCCCGTGACGCAGGATCCATTGGTTCTTCGCCGCGGCGTCGAGCTGGCGATCGATTTCGGACAACATTTGTTCGACACGCTTTACCACGCCGTCGCGTTGGAGTCGGCGGATGCAGTCCTGATCACGGCCGATGGCCGGTATCTGCGTGCAGCACTTCAGAAGGGTCGAATCCAGCACTTGATGGATTGGCGCCGATCGCCGCGCTGATCGGGCTCGGATGAGCCATCCAGGGACGACCCGGCGCGGATTCCTGTGTGGCCTATCAGTACGGGCCGGATAGGGACGGTCGGTCTCGTTGAAGCCGAAATTGCCGTGCAGCTTCCAATCTGACATGCCATCGGTCGCGCGCCATGCCAGGCTTGCTGCTCAGCAGGGCTACTCCGCCGCGTGCAGGCAGTCGAACTCGAGCAGCAAATCCGCCCGGCACACATCGCCCAGCAGCACGAGAAACGGTGTCCCCGCGGGCAGATGTTCGCGCAGCTGCGATTCGACCAGCGGCAGGTCGGCGCGGTCGCGCAGATAGGCCTTGATCAACGTGTTGCCCGTGAAGCGCGGCGGCAGCCCGGGCGCATGCGCCCGCGCGCGCGCCAGCACGCTGTCGAGATTGTTGAATATTTCCTTCACCTGCCGCTGCACGCTGCCCGCGTGCTGCGATGCATGCCCGACGATGCTTGCGGTGCCGGAGATCATCAGCAGGTCCGGCGCGACCAGCATCGCGCGGGAAAACGCGGGCGGCGTGGGCCCGTACTGCCTTGGATAATGGTACGCGGACATCTGCCGCGGATTTTCCAGCGCGATGCCGGGCTCGCGCCCGGCGAGCCAGTACACCTGCAGCATGTGCGAGCCGTCGCGCCGCCCGATGGCCGTGGCAGCGGGATAGCGCTCGAGTCCGAGCGCTTTGAGTCCTTCGGTACGCCCGGAACAGAACACGCGGTAGCGTTCCGCGTCGCCTTCGCCCTGGTTGATGTCGTCCAGGTAGTTCCAGATCCGCATCAGGTGCCGATAGCCCGAAGTCGCCTGGAAGCGCGCGATGGCGGCGTAGACATACGCGGCCGCCCCCGCGAGCCCGCCATGCTCGTGCTCGTCGACCTCGATGGCGGCGGCGAGGTGATGGTCGTCGGAGGCGTAGCGGATCTGGCCGTCGAAGCCCGTGTGCACGGGGCCGTTGGCGTACCAGACCTCGGTGAGACCCTCCCCTGCCAGGGGCTGCAGGCACACGCGTGCGCACCGCGGCGGCACGGGCGCATCACTCGCGCCGAATTGCACGGCGAACAACACGTCGGCGGGCAGCCTTCGCCCCGGCTTCAGGGGCAGATAGGCGATGCGCGGCGCGACGGTGCTCAGGCGCGGAAACGCGGTGCTGCTCATCCGCCCGCCCCGAGCGCGCGCATTTCGCGCCGATGCCGCAACGTGTCGCGCCACATGGCGAGCGATGTGAGGTAGTACAGCACCTTGAACACGCGCAACCGGCGCAGCGTCTGCCTGGCGCCGAACACGTGGCCGGAGAGCATGGAGACCATGGCCTCTTCCACGCGCAGCACGTTGCGCGGGTTCGCGAACAACCAGGCGAGCGCGGGCGTGGTGAAGCGCACGATGAACCAGGTGAATTCCCTCAAGCCCGCGCGCAGTTCGCGCTCATAGGCGCGTTGCAGCGGGCGCTCGCGCGCGCCGCACAGCACCTGGTCCACGAGCTGCGCCGCGAGCGTGGCGCTGTGCATGGCGAGGTAGACGCCGCTCGAGAACACCGGGTCGAGGAACGCCGACGAATCGCCGGCCATGATCCAGCCCGGCCCCGTGTGCTCGCGGCACTCGTATGAATAGTTGCCCGTGGCCTCGAGGTTGCCGTGCAGCTTCGCGTTCGCCATGCGTGCCTTCAGCGCCGGCACGGAATGCAGGATCTGCATGAGGAAATCTTCCAGCGACCCCTGGCGCTGCTTCATGTGCTCCGGCAGCAGCACGGCGCCGATGCTGGTGATGTCGTTCGAGAGCGGGATCAGCCAGATCCAGCCCTGGCCGAAGCCCAGGCGAAAACGATAGATGCTGATGTTGCCGGTCCACGGCGCCGCGCGGCGCTCTACCCCGGTGAAGTGCGCGAAGATGGCGGCGCTGCGGTGGCGTGAATGGCGCTGCTTCAGTTTCAGACTGTTTCCGAGGAAGGTGTCGCGGCCCGAGGCGTCGATGAGGTAGCGGCCACGCACCTCGCGCAACTGGCCCGCCGCGTCGCGCACGGTGACCTCGGTCACGCCGGCTGTTGTTTTCGCGCTCACGACTTCCGTGTTCTCGTAAGTGCTGACCCCGGCGCGCTGCGCGTTGCGAAACAGGATCTCGTCGAATTCCTCGCGCTTGACCTGGTAGGCATACCCCGGGAGGCGCTCCAGGGACTTCGAGAAATCGAACACATTGAAGCCGCGCTCGTTGTCGGCGGGAAAATCCGCGGCCGGCTTGCGCACGCCCACGCGGTCCACCTCCTCGAGCACGCCCAGGCGCTCGAGGATGGGGATGTTCATGGGCAGCAGCGATTCGCCGATGTGGAAGCGCGGATGGCGGCTTTTCTCGAAGAGCTGCACTTTCCGGCCTTTTCGGGCCAGTTCCGTGGCGGCGGTGGTGCCGGCCGGGCCGCCGCCGATGATGATGACGTCGCAATCCAGGCTGCGAGCCGCGTGGTTTTCTTGTGACGTCATTGGAAAGGTGAAGCCCTGAGCCATGGCTATAATAGCCGCCTTCTTTCCGCACATTCGAGAGCCGCGCCGCAAGTTCCGCCATGAATGCCACCCTCGCACCCGCCGCGACGCAGAC
>DASTRL010000220.1:0-11597 GCA_035761265.1 Steroidobacteraceae bacterium | reverse complement strand
CACGCCCGCCCACGCGTGCAGATAGATGCTTCCCGAGAAGCACACGATACCCGCGACGAACAACGCGCCACCTAGGCCGAAGGAGCGGTGCGGCCAGCGCGCGCATCCCCAGGCGGCCGCGAACAGTGCCAACGCGTGATACATGTGATATCGCTGCGCGGTTTCGAAGGCGGCGAAGAGCTCGGGCGGCACGCGTGACTTCAGCGCGTGCGCACCCAGTGCGCCGATCGCCGCGCCGGCAAATGCCGCGAGCGCGCCGCACAGGTACAGGATCCGCTCCACGGTCAGAACGACCGGCCGTCGATGTGCTTCACCGGCACCTTATCGAACTCGAAGTTCTCCAGGCACCGCAGGTTGATCGCGGCGATCTTCTCGCCGCTCGGCATCTGCCCGAAGGCAAATGACTGGATGCCGCAGTTCGTGCAGAAGCGATGCTGGATGACGTGCTTGTTGAAGGTGTAGGTCTTCAGATCCGACTCGCCGCTCAACAGTCTGAATTTGTCGCGCGGCGCGAACCACAGCAGGCTGCCGCGACGCGAGCACAGCGAGCAATTGCAGGAATACGCTTCCTTGACCTCGGTGTCGACTTCGAACGCCACCTTGCCGCAATGGCAGCTGCCCCGGTACATCATGGTTCTCTCCCTCGTTAGAGCTTGACGGGGGTGAGCAGGTTGGCGTCGCGCGCCAGCCGCCATTTGCCGCCCGTCCTGCGCAGGACGGAAAGAGTATGCCCTGCGCGCTTCATTTTCGGAGTGCCATCGGCTGGCGTGATTTCGACACTCAGGTGGCTGCGCACGAAAGCCCAGTCGCCCGCGACCTGGATTTCCTCGATTTCGCTGTCGCCGTCGATCCGTGGAGCCGGCGAGCCGGGCGCGGGTGTCATGGCCGCGGCGAATTTCTGCTTGCCGAAGGGCGGCTGGCCGGCAACCAGGAACACGACGTCATCGGTCATCAGTGACAGCACCGTCGCGAGGTCGCCGGTGCAGGTGGCCATCATCCAGGTGGCGATGAGATCGCGGATTTGCTGCTCGTCTGGCGCCATCTCAGGGCTTCTTCTTTTCGGCCGCGGTCTCCGGCACCTGGCCTTCCGCGACCACGGAGACGGCGCCGACGCTGCCCGTCGAATAGATCACGTTGCTGCCGCCCATGCGGCGCAGGGCCCGGCCGCCCGGGGCGGCGGCGAACTGCGCGCGCATTTCCTTCTGCCACTGCTGCATCTCGTCATAGGTCGCGAGCTGCTCGGGGTTGAGGATGTGGCTGGCCTCGGCCGCGATGCGCCCTTCATAGTCTTCCTGCCATTCGTACAGCGTCTTGTTGAAGGCTTCCCCATCCATGCCTTCGAAGAATATGGGCTGCGGCACCCTCTCGCGCTCCGCGACGTACACGTCGACGAGCTTCTTGCGCTGCTCCGTGCTCAGCGCCAGGTCGCTGCCCTCGAGCTGGCGCGCCAGGTTGTCCACCTCCATGCGCGCGGGCAGCGTGGTCTGGTATTCCTTGAGCGCCTCGGCCTTGTCCGGGCCGATCAGATCGGAGATGGCCTGTTCGTTCTGGCGCTGCCATTCCTGGCCGATGCGGCGTGCTTCGGCCGGATCGTCCGTGGGCCGCAGGCGTTCCGGATTCGGCACCTGCTGGTCGGTGAGCAGGTCGATGAGCTTGAGGCTGGTCTCCTGGCTCAAGCCCAGCTTCTCGCCGAGGTCGGCATAGATGCGCCGATTGTTGGCCCGCAACTGCGACCGCATCATCTTGAGCATCGCGGGTGAGGGTTCGTGGCGCACGTTGCTCCACACGGGCTTGTCCGATTCACCGGCGGCTTTGGCATCTGGCGCCGGCGGGGCCGCCGCCATGGGACTGCTCGAATCGATCTGACCGGAGATGAAGCCACGAGAACTTCCGGGACGTGCGGCTTCGAACAGGTTGCGCGCCTTTTCGAGCTCCGCGACACGCGCCTTCAGCGCGCGCGTGGTCTGCTCCACCTGCGCGGCGCGGGCGCGTTCCTCTTCGAGCTGGTTCCACAGATAGATCGAGCTGGCGCCGAATGCCGCGGACGCGACGATCAGCCCCAGGAGTGGTGCTTTCATGGTTGTTCTCCCTTGTCCCGGGCGCGGGTCAGCGCCCGGAAGAGTCGCTCAACCAGAGACCGCCGAGGAGGCGAGCGGTTCCCCTTCGCCGGCCAGCATCAGGTCGATGTAGGCGCCTTCGATGAGCTGCTCGGGCTGTATGCCGAGTTTCTCCATGAGTTCACCCGCTTCACGAACGCCTTGTTCAGCGGACTCATCGTCCACCAGGACGACTTCGAGCTCGAGAAAATGGCCGAGGCCCTCCACGCGGTCCAGGTGAACGCGGGTACGTCCAACCAGGAAGAGAGTGCGGTATTTGCGGATGCGACCGATTTGTCCGTAGGCCAGCGAAAGCGATTCACGAAGACTCTCGGGTGAGGAAGTGGGTGTTCGTAGATAGAACGACTCCTTGGGTCCCAGTTGGTTCACCCGGCGGTAGAAAATCAGCTCGCCGGCATCGTTGGACAGCGCCCGCAGCTTGAGGCGGCCGTTGTCGCAATTGAAGAACGTGTCGTCCTGCGCGAGCTCCAGGGGCCCGCTCGTGGCCATGGCCGCGAGCATCGGCGCATAGATGCCGACATTCTCGATGCGGGCCTTGATTTCAATGTTGCGCGGCATTGGGCGGTCTGTCCCCGTTTGCTAGGAAACGGAGAATGTCCCCATTATTTCTTCAGGCGCACGCCGCCGGTGGTGCGCGGCAGCTCGTTGGCGCGCAGTGCGGCATCGAGCGAGAAGCGGCCTGCCCCGTATGTCGCCAGGTACAGACCGATGACGATCAGGCAGCCGGCGGGAAATATGCCGCGCATGCCGCCGTGCCGATCCACCATCGCGATGGCGATGGCGAAGTGCACTGCACACAGGATCCCCGCCCAGCGCGTGAAAAGACCCAGCACGAATGCGAGCCCGATGGCGAGCTGCAGATACACCGAAAGCGGCGCCATCAACCGCGGGCTGGCGAAGCCGTGCTTGCCGAGGAAATCCACGAACTCGTGCATGCGCCCGGCGCTCGAGACGTTGTCCCACACGCCCCAGATGAGGAACAGTCCGACGAACAGCCGCATCAGCAGCAGCGTGAAGTCGCCGAGTCGTTGTGCGGAAGCGAGGAACAGGAATTTGCGCATGACGCGCAAGACTAACTGCGAGCGCGCCCAGGTGACAGTCGAACAGGAGCCTGCGCTGCCGTCGGTGATCAGCGACGGCCTTTCGTCCTACGGGCGAGGCCGCGCCAGCAGCGGCACGTGACCCGGCTGCTCGGCGACGCGCCCCAGCCATCGCCGCACGTGCGGAAACTGCCCGAGGTCGTGGCCACCGTCCTCGGCGACATGGGAGTACGCGTACAGCGCGATGTCCGCGATGGAATAGCGATCGTTCACGAAGAACTCGCGCGTGGCGAGATGCTGCTCCATCACCGCGAACGCCGCGCGGCCCTTGGCGAGCCGCTCCGGCAGCTCGGCGCGGCGCGGCGAGTCGGGCGGGAAGTGCCGCACGATGTAGCGAGGTGTCGCGACGTAGGGTTCGTGGCTGTACTGCTCGAAGAACATCCACTGCAGCACCTGCGCGCGGCCGAGCTGCGTCGAGGGCAGGAGGCGCGAGCCCTCCGCGAGGTACCAGAGAATGGCGTTCGACTCCGGCAGGTAGGTGCCGTCATCGAGCTGCAGCGTGGGGATGCGGCCATTCGGATTGCGCTTGAGGAATTCCGGCTGGCGCGTTTCGCCCTTGTCGATGTCGACCTCGGTCCACTGGTATTTCATGCCGAGCTGCGCCAACAACAGGCGCGCCTTGTAGCCGTTGCCGGAGTCGAGATAGTCGAAGAGGTGCATCGCGCGTCCCTGAGGTTCGTTCTTGCCGGCGGCAGTATCGAACGAGGGGCACCACGCACGCGACGAGGAAGGTTTTTCGCTGAGGCCAAGTTATTCTTGGCCTCGGCGCGTGCCCCGTCGCACGCGGAGGAATCCGTGGCCAGACGACTCCCGCCCCTGAACGCATTGCGCGCCTTCGAAGCCTCGGCGCGGCTCGGCAGCTTCGTCGCCGCCGCGCACGAGCTGCGGGTGTCCGCCGCCGCGGTCAGCCAGCAGGTGCGGCGCCTCGAGGAGTATCTCGACACCCGCCTGTTCCAGCGGCTGGCGCGCGGCCTGGCGCTCACCGACCAGGGCCGCGACTATCTACCCGAGCTGTCCGCCGGTTTCGACCTGCTCGGCGAATCGACAGCGCGGGTGCGCGCCAAGCGCGCCGACGGCGTGCTCACGCTGACCACGCTCGCCTCCTTCGCCAACGGCTGGCTGTTGCCGCGCCTGCACCGTTTCCGCGAGCGCGCGCCGCGCATCGACGTGGTGTTGCGCACGTCGCGGCATCTCATGGACTTCCGTCGCGATGCCATCGATCTTGCGATCCGTTTCGCGCCGGGCCCCGGCCGCGGCCTGCACGGCGAGCTGCTGTGCCAGGAGGAGCTGTTCCCCGTCGCCAGCCCGCAGCTTTTCCGCGGCGGGCGCATTCCCGACACACTGGCCGCGCTCACCGAGTATCCGTTGCTGCACGACATCGATGCGGGCCCGGAGCAGCCCTGGCTGGGATGGCGCGGCTGGTTCGAGCGCGCCGGGCTCTCGACCGCCGAGGTGGGCCGCGGCCCGCAGTTCAGCGATTCGGTGGTGTTGATCAGCGCCGCGGTCGCCGGGCTCGGCATCGCGATCGGCCGCGCACCCCAGGTGGGTCCATTGCTGGCCCGCGGCCAGCTCGTGCGGGTGACGCCCGCGACCTGGATGTCGCCCTGGAGTTACTACCTCATGGCGCCGCCAGCGCACTTCAAGCGGCCGGTGGTGCGCACGTTCGTGGACTGGATGCTGGCGGAAGCCCGCGCGACGGACTCAGCCGCTGGTTAACCGCCTGCGCGCCGCCGCGAGCAGCGCGCGCGAATAGCGCTCGTGAAAACCCAGCAGGGCGCGAAAGCGCCTCTTCAAGCGCGGCCGCCCGGTGCCCGGATCGATGCGCGGCACGATGGCAGAGCCGAAGTACAGTCGCGTGGCACCGCCGCCGTCGCGCGATTCCACCATGAGCCAGGAGCGAGTATTGCCGAGAAAGTCGCGCAGCAGGATCTGGTTCGGCGCGCTGGCCTCCACGCTCCAGGCGGCGAATGTGCCGCGTTCGCCGCGGGCGAGCTGCGCCGCCTCCTCGTCGGTCGATGGCTTGCCGGCCAGCCACTCGAGAATGCGGCGCTCCAGCCTGAACAGCCAGGTGGTATAGAACGCGCGGATGTATTCGGCGTGCGTGAATTCACCCGGGACCTCCGTGACGAAGCAGTCCGCGTAGCCACCATTGCCGGCGTAGCGCGCCAGCAGTGCATGCTCGGGCAATGGTTGTGTGGACACCTGCATGCGTCACAGCGACAGCGGCAGTTCCAGGTGCCGCGTGTACATCATGTCGCGGTGTTCGAGCAGCACGGGATCGAGCGCCCCCGCCGTGGCATCGTCCAGCCATTCGAATGCCGCGCGCGCACCCGGATGCATGGCGCAGTACTCCTCCGGCAGCGGCTTGAACAACCCCATGAATGCCGCGCTGTAGATGTCGACCGCGCTCAGCGCCTCGCCCAGGTAGTACGGGTGCCCGGCGTCGCGCCTGGCGCGCAACGCCGCCGCGAACTCGCCCAACAAAGTGACCACGCGCGTGGCGTTGACCGCGGCGGCCGCCGGATCGTAGCCGTACTTCTTTCCGAGATAGCCGGCCACTCGCTCGTTGAAGCCACCGGTCTTCGTGAGGCCGGCGTGCACCAGCTGCAGCCGCCGGTTCCAGCCCAGGCCATCCCGCCCGCAGAACTTCTCGGCGAGCAGCAAGGCGCGCGAGCGCTCTTGCGGCTGCGTCGGCAGCAGGGCCGGCGACGGCGCCAGCCGCTCGGCGAGCATCAGGATCTCCGCCCAGCCCGAGCGCGGCGGCTCGTCGTCGTACACGGCCACCGGACCGCTGAGATCGCCCGTCCAGGACCTGAGCGCCTCGTTGTCGTACACCAGCCGCACCGCGACGAAGTCGATGCGCTTGACGTGGAAGATGCCCTTTGCGGCTTCGCCCCACGGGCTCGGCACCTGCCCCACGACCACCATGCGCATGCCGCGGCGCGGGATCGCCTCTTCGACACTGAGATATTGGAAGCTCACGCCGTGAGCTTGTCGCAGCCCTGCAGGCTCATCAAGCCGAAGTGCGCGAATTCAGTCGCCGGTTTTGCTTGACAGCGGGGACGTGCGGATCAGCCGTACAGCCGCGCTAGATAGACCTCGAGATCGCGCTCGGAGAAGCAGCAGAAGGTGACCTCTTCGATCCCCGCGGCGCGCGCGATCCCGGCCTTCACCGTATCCACGGCGATTCCGGCCGCAAGCTCGACGGGATAACCGTAGATGCCGGTGCTGATGCCCGGAAAGGCGATGGAGCGCACGCCATGCTCGGCGGCCAGCTCGAGCGACCGGCGATAGCAGGATGCGAGCAGTTCGGGCTCACCTGCGTTGCCGCCATTCCACACCGGGCCGACGGCATGGATGACGTGTCTGGCCGGCAGTCGGTAACCCGGCGTGATCCTGGCGTCGCCGGTCCGGCAACCGCCGAGCCGCCGGCATTCCTCCCGCAGCTGCGGGCCGGCGGCGCGATGAATGGCGCCATCGACACCGCCACCGCCCAGCAACGATGAATTCGCCGCGTTCACGATGGCATCCACCAGCAGAGTCGTGATGTCCGCCCGGATGGCGCGCAGATTCGCCGGCATCGCAACTACTGCGGCAATTTCGGCGGGCGGCGCAGTTTCGTGGCCTGCTCGTAGGCGAAAGCGAAGCGGATCAGCGCAGGCTCGCTCCAGGCGGTGCCGACGAAGGACACACCCACCGGCAGGCCTTTCACGAAGCCCGCCGGCACTGTGATGTGCGGATACCCGGCCACGGCCGCGGACTGCGCCACGTTGCCGCCCGTGTAGTGATCGCCATTGATGAGGTCCGTGGTCCACGCGAGGCCGGTGGTGGGTGCGATCAGCGCATCGAGCCGGTTCGCCTTCAGCAGCGCGTCGATGCCCTGCGGGCCCGCCAGCGATTTCGCCAGCTTCGCGGTCGCGATGTACTTCGCGTCGGTGAGCGGCCCCTTGCCCTGCGCCGTGATGAAGATCTCCTGGCCGAAATGCTCGAGCTCGCGCGCGGCTTCCTTGTCGTTGAATGCGATCAGCTCCTCGAGCGTGCGCGGCACGCCGGTGCGCGTTGCCAGGTACTTGTTGAGCCCGTCCTTGAATTCGTAATGCAGCACATCCAGCTCGGCGTCATCGAGCTGCTTGCCATTCTTGATCTCGAGCTTGTCGACGATGGTCGCGCCCTGCGCGCGCATCGCCTCGATGGCCTGGTCGAACAGTTTGTCGACACGATCGTCGAAGCCGGCCAGGTTGCGCACCACACCGATGCGCGCGCCGCGCAATCCATCGGCCTTCAGGAACTGCGCGTAGTCCGTGGCCGCGGGCCGCGACTTCACCGTGCTCGCTGGATCGCGGGGATCCGCGCCGACCATGGCGTTCAGCAATGCCACCGCATCGGCCACCGAGCGCGCCATGGGACCTGCGGTGTCCTGGCTCGCGGAAATCGGGATCACGCCGCTGCGGCTGACGAGTCCCACGGTGGGCTTGATGCCGACGAGCCCGTTGATCGAGCTCGGACACACGATGGAGCCATCGGTCTCGGTACCGACGGCGACGACCGCGAGATTGGCGGCGATGGCCGCGCCGGAACCCGAGCTCGACCCGCAGGCATTGCGATCCAGGGCGTAGGGATTGCGCGTGAGACCACCGCGGCCGCTCCAGCCGCTGGTCGAACGCGTGGAGCGGAAGTTGGCCCACTCGCTCAGGTTGGTCTTGCCGAGGATCACGGCGCCCGCGGCGCGCAGCTTCGTGACCAGGAAGGCATCCTGCGAGGGACGGGAATTCACCAGGGCCAGCGATCCGGCCGTGGTGAGCATGCGGTCCGCGGTGTCGATGTTGTCCTTGAGCAGCACCGGGATGCCATGCAGAGGGCCGCGAGCTCCCGAGCGCGCGCGTTCCGCGTCGAGCTCGTCCGCGATCTTCAACGCGTCCGGATTCACCTCGATGACGGAGTTGATGTTCGGGCCGTGCGCATCGAGGGCATCGATGCGTGCCAGGAACTTTTCCACGAGCTGGCGCGAGGTGGTTTCCCCGCGGCTCATCTGCGCCTGAAGCTGCGCGACGGCGTCGCCATCCCAGCCCTCCTGCGCATTGCCGACGATCGGACAGGCGACCCAGGCGAGCACCAGCGCCAGGCACAGTAGTTTGGAGTGGTTCATGTCAGTCCCGATGGAAATGGAAACGGTTGCCGTCGAGATCCTCGACGGTGAATTGCGTGAGGCCCCACGGCTTTTTCCCGAGCGGCTCGGTGATGTGCGCGCCGGAAGCGCTCAGCCCCGCGTAGATGGATTCGATGTCGGGTGCGTACACCCAGTGGACCGCGGGTTCGAAGGCGCCGGTGCGGCGGCGGAAGAAGATGGCCGCCTGATCGCGGTTGACGGCGCCGATCTCGCCGCCCGGGTACAGCCAGCCCACCTGGAATCCCAGCTTGTCGCGGTAGTACGCCTGCGCGCGCTCCACGTCCCTGACCGGCAGTTCCGGCGTGGGGGTGTTGAAACGGAAGGCACTAAGAGATGCTTTTGCCTGCATAAGAACTCCTTGGCCATCGAGCGGCCCGGGTGTCATCACGCTTCTCTACAATGGCTGCATGACTCGACGTGGTTGGTTGTTGTTCGCGGCCCTGGGCGTGCTCTGGGGAATGCCGTATCTGCTCATCCGCATCGCCGTCGGCAGCATCGACCCACTGGTGGTCGCGGGCTCCCGGACGCTGATCGGCGCACTGCTGCTGCTGCCGGTGGCGCTGCATCGTAACGCGCTTGGCGCCGCGTTTCGCAACTGGAAGTGGCTGCTGGCATTTACGCTGATCGAGATCAGCATTCCCTGGGTGCTGCTCGGCCATGCCGAAACGCGGCTCAACAGTTCCACCGCCGGCCTGCTGATCGCCGTGGTGCCGCTGTTCGCGGCCATCATCGTCTCGCGGCTCGGTCACGAGCACCTCGAGCCGCGCCGCCTGCTGGGGCTGGCCATCGGCTTCGCGGGGGTGGCGCTGCTCGTGGGCCTCGACATCCACTTCTCGGATTTCCTCGCCGTCGCGGCCACCATCGTGGTTTCGCTGTGCTATGCCATCGGGCCCATCATCGTCGACCGCAAGCTCAAGGGCGTTCCGGCGATCGGCGTGATCACCGCGTCGCTGATCCTCGCCACGCTCATCTATCTGCCGTTCGCGCCGTTCCTGTGGCCCAAGGCGCTCACCTGGCCGGCGGTGTCCTCGGTGGTCGGGCTCGGCGTGCTGTGCACGGCCGCGGCATTCATGGTGTTCTTCGCGCTCATCGCCGAAGTGGGCCCGGCGCGCGCCACGGTGATCACCTATGTGAACCCCGCCGTCGCCATCGTGCTCGGCGCCCTGGTGCTGCACGAGCCGTTGACGCTCGGCATGGCGATCGGCTTCCCGCTGGTCATGATCGGCTCGTACCTCGGCACGTCGCGCGGCAGCCCGCAGGCCGCGCCCGAACCGGCGCGCTAGTTAGGCGCGGGCTGCGGCCCACCGCGCGCGCATCGGGCGCGCGGATCATCGGTACGATCTTCATGGCGGCAGCTCCTGGAATTGCGGCAGCCCGTCCTTGATGACGTCCCAATCGGCTTTGGAGCCGACATAGATGTGCGCCGTCGGCTTGAGAGTCGGCTCGTCCATCAAGGTGCCGTAGGTCACGTGGACGAACGGCGAATCGCGGAACCAGGAATACAGCAGCGAGCCGCAATTGCCGCAATGAACGTCGTGCACCGCTTCGCCGCCGTAGCGCATCACCGCATCCGCGCCCGTGGTCACCTTGAGCTTGTCTTTCGCGATGCCGCCAAAGGGCTTGAACGCGGAGCCCGTCGCCCGCCGGCACCGCGAACAATGGCAGATGAGCGCGTAATTGAATTCATCGGGCACGGTGTAACGCACCGCGCCGCAAAGACACTGGCCTGCGAGTGTTCGAGCCATCGGCTTGCTGTTCTCCAATTACGGTTGCGGCCGGCAAAGCTTGCGCCTATAGACCGTGCTCCGGCGACACATATATAACGTGCCAGTCCCGGTCCGGTGAGGCAGCAGGGTGCAGTTCTACACAAAGGCCTTCTTCGTCGGTCTCGCGATATTCGTGGGCTACCTGCTGCTGCTGGTCTTGCAGCCCTTCGCCGGCTCCATGGCGTGGGCCATTTTCCTCGCCTTCATCCTGTTCCCGTTGCAGCGCTGGCTGACTCGCAAGCTGGGCAACCGGCCAGGCACCTCGGCCGGCTTGATCACGGGCCTGACGCCGTTCGCGCTGCTGACCCCGCTGACGCTGCTCGGCCTGGCGTTCGCCAACCAGGCCCGAGCGCTGATCGACTATCTGCGAGGCCAGAACCTGCATCTCGACAGCTCGATCCTGCTGCAGGCCGAGAGCTACCCGGTGATCGGGCCCGTGGCGCGCTTTGCCCGCGAGGAGCTTCAGGTCAGTGCCGGCGACATCCAGGACTGGGTGACGCGGGCGGCCGAAGCGGCGCTGCGCCATGTGGGCGCGCTCGGCAGCGGCATCGTGCTGGGGGCACTGGGCACCCTGATCGGATTTTTCTTCATGTTGTTCCTGCTGTTCTTCTTCCTGCGCGACGGCGCCTCGATGTTCAGCCGGCTCAAGCGGCTGATTCCCGTGCCCGAGGAACATCGCGAGCAGCTGTTCGATCACCTGGCGAGCGTCACGCGCGGCGTGTTCTATGGCACGGGGCTCACGGCGGTGGTCCAGGGCGTGCTCGTGGGCATCGGCTTCGCGATCGCCGGGCTGCCCTCGCCGGTGGTATTCGGTGTGCTGGCCGCCGTGCTCGCGTTGCTGCCCGCGGGCGGCGCGGCCATCGTGTGGATTCCGGCGCTGCTGTATCTGGCGGCGGCCCGGCACTGGCCCATGGCCATCTTCATGCTGGTGTGGGGCACGATCGTTTCGACCTCGGACAATATCCTGCGGCCCATCCTCGTGGCGCGCTACGCGCCGGTGTCGGCGTTCACGGTGCTCGTGGGCGTGGTTGGCGGCATCGCCGCGTTCGGCACGATCGGCATCGTCGTCGGGCCTGTGTTCCTCGCGCTGGTCGAGGCGATCCTGCGGTACTTCGACGAGAAGGTGATCGCGCCGAACAAGCCGCAGCTCGACGCGCAGGCGAACAGCGGTGCCGGGGAGGGAATCCCGTGAAATCTGTAGCTACCGGCCGACCCCGGCTCCAATTCGTGCTGCTGTGGCTCGGCGCGATAGTCGGCGTTGTCGCGCAGGCTCGTGAAGGCAACACCTATGAGGACGAACTGCGGATTTACGCGGCCGACCTCGAGTTGCAGTGCAAGTCGGTGAAGCAGCAGCTCGAATCGTTCCGGCTGCGCTCCGATCCGCTCACGGGCTACAACCTGAAGGACGCGGTGGAGAGTCTCTGCCACTGCCTGCCGCAGAAGACGC
>DASTRL010000219.1:0-8823 GCA_035761265.1 Steroidobacteraceae bacterium | reverse complement strand
TTGCTCTTGCGGTTGTGCTCGTTGATCTTCTCGAAGTCGGCCGTCTCGGCCTCCTGCGCATTGAACACCTTGATGACGCGGTGCCCGTCGAGCGCCTCCTTGACCGAGCTGGTGACGTCGCCCATCGACGCCTGGATGCGGCCGCTGTAACGGCGGAACGAGCGGCTGACGTTGCGGATCAGCCAGGACAGTGGCGGCGCCAGCACCAGCACGAACAACGCCAGCTTCCAGTTGAGCCACACCACCACGCTGAGCAATCCGATGATGGTGAGCGTGTCGCGGATCAACGAGGTGATGGATTTGGTGACCGCTTCGGCCACCTGCTCGACGTTGTACGTGAGCCGCGAGAGCAGATGTCCCGTGCCCTCGCGGTCGTAGTAGCGCGTCGGCAGCGCCAGGTAGTGGCGGAACAGGTCGCCGCGGATGGCCTTGATGACGCGGCGGCCGACGCGACCCGGAAAATACACCGACATGTAGTCGCCGAGTCCGCGCAGCAAGAACAACACCGGCGCGCCGATGGGGACCAGCCACAGCACCCGCTCGTTCCTCTCGTAGAACGTGCCATCGACGAATTGCTTCACGAACAGCGCCAACGTCGCGTCGGTACCTGCGAACAGCGCCATGCCGAGGACGCCGACGAGAAATGTGCCGCGGAACGGCCACGCGTAGGACAGCAGACGGCGATAAACCTGCCCGGGACTCATTTCCCGCGCCGGCTGCCTGTTCACCGCGGCCTCAGGTCCGGGGCTCACGTCCGCGGACTCATTTTTGCGGCTTGGAGTCTTCGATGGTCGCGATGTTGATGCGCACGAAGCCGAGCTTGCCGAGCACGTCCATGGCGGTCACCACGGACTGGTGGGTGGCGCGCCCGTCGGCGCGCACGGTCACCGGCTTGTTGCGATCCGCGCCGGCCACTTCCTGGATGGCGGCGCGCAGCGTGTCCGGCGAGGAATTGATGAGCTCGCGATCGTTGACGCGATAGCTGCCGGCCTGCGTGACGGTCACCACCAGCGGATCGGTCTTCTGCCGCCCGGTGGGTGCGATGCTCGCCTGGGGCAGCTCGATCTTGAGACGGCCTTCCTGCATGAAGGTCGAGGTGAGCATGAAGAAGATGACGAGCAGCAGCGAGATGTCGATCAGCGGAATGAGATTGATCTCCGGATCGTCCTTCGGCCTTTGCGATTGCATCCTCATGCGCTGCGCGCGATGCCGCCGTCGGATTCACCGGTCTGCATCTCGGCACCGAGCGAATCCGCGAAGTTCACCGCGATCTTCTCCATTTCCACGACGATGCGCTCCACCTTGCCGCGCAGGTAGCGGAACGAGATGTAGGCCGGGATCGCAACCGTGAGTCCGGCCGCGGTGCACACCAGCGCCTCGGAGATGCCGCTCGCCAGCATGCGCGGGTCGCCCATGCCACCCAGCATGACGGCACGAAACGATTCGATGATGCCGGTGACCGTGCCCAGCAGACCTAACAAGGGCGAGATGCTGGCTATGGTGCCGACCGAATTCACGAAGCGCTCGAGCTCGTGCACCACGTGCCGGCCCACATCCTCGACGCGCTCCATCATGATGTCGCGGCCGCGATGCCGGTTCGCCAGCGCCGCCGCCAGCACCCGGCCGAGCGGCGAATTCTTCTCCAGCGCTTCGATGACCTTCGGATTGACCTGGTTGCGGTCAGCGAGCTCGGAGACCTTCTTGATGAGCTCCTGTGGCAGCACGCGTTTGCGTTGCAGGGTCCAGAGACGTTCGAGGACGATGCCGACCAGCGCGATCGAGCAGATGATGATCGGCCACATGAATGGGCCGCCGGCCCGAACGATTTCCCACATGGAGCGGGACTATACCGGAGGCCGCCGGAAACCGTCACTCGACGCGCCGCCAGGCGAATGGATAGCGCGCCGGACGCGCGGCTTCGAACGCGGCGACTCCCGGCGTCCCGAATGCGAACTGGATGCCGCCGAGTGCGCGGGTGTCGAGCACATGGACGCCGGCATGGCGCCAGCGCGCCAGCGTCTGCGCGCGGGCCTCGGAACCGGCGATGCCTCCGGTCGCGATCGCCGTTACCGCGCGGCTCGCCTCTATCCACTCCAGCGCCGAGCCGCGCGAACTTGCCTGGCGGCTGAGCAGCACGACGTCGCTCCCGAGCTCGCCGTCTGGCAGGCGCGACAGCAAATCCCGTTCGGCGTTCACGTCCATGTCTCCGGGCAGCAGCATCGACCATCCGCCTGCCGAGATGCGCAACACGCAGTGCCCGCCTGCCTTGCCGGCGGAGAACAACTGCAACCGCACACCGTCCCACCGCCGCTCGGAGTCGCGGCACGCGCTGGCCGGCAACGAAGTCGCCGGCCAGCCTCCGCCGACGAGGATCTGCCCGACGTCGCGCTCGAGAGCTAACAAGGCCGCGCCGGCCGCGCGGTCCGCATCCAGGCGCGGCAGGATCAGCAGATCGACGCGGTGGATCCCGAGCGCGTCGAGCGCCGGCATGATCACGCGCGGCGCCATGGTCCCATGCGTGTTCCAGGAATCGCCCGTATCGAACAGCACGGCATGCGATCGGGTGGCGATCAGCACCGCCGTGCCGCGCGCGGCATCGAACACCTGCACCTGCACCGAGCCCGCGGGCGGCAGCCTTGAAGGCGCCAGCAGCAACGGCAGCGACACCGCGGTGGCGCCCAGACGCAGGCCCCACGGCCAGCGGCGCATGAGCAGCAGCGCCGCGGGCACGGCCATCGCGAACCACCACGGCGGCGGTTCGAAGCGCCAGGTCGCATGTTCGAGGTCCGCGGCCCACACCATGCCGGGCCACAGCCATTCATAGAGCTTCGCCGCCGCGCCGAAGGCGATGCCGTCGAGCGCCGGCATCGACCATGCGGCCAGCACGCCGGCGAGCACCACCGGAACGAGCACGAACGAGATGATCGGAATCGCCAGCAGATTCACCGCGAGTCCCACCAGTGAAATGCCGCCGAACACGGCGAAGGTCAGCGGCGCGAGCGCCAGCATCACGGCGAACTGCAATTCCACGAAACGCACCCGGCTGCTCGTCTTCAACGAGGTGGTCTCGAGCACGAGGATCACCCCCACGGCAACGAACGAAAGCCAGAAGCCCGCCGCCAGCGGCGCCAACGGATCGAGCAGCAACACCGCCATCATCGCCAGCGACCAGGTACGCGCGGCGCTCACCGGCCGCGACGCGAGCCGCGCCAGCGCGAACACCGCGAGCATCAGCCAGGTGCGCTGCGTGGGTACGGAGAATCCCGCGAGCAGCGCATAGCCGCCGGCGGCCAGCAGGCCCGACAGCAGCGCGAAAGGTTCGCGCTCCACGCCGAGGCGCGCCGGCAGGCCGCGCCACAGCAGGCGCGCGAGCGCGAAGGCGAGCATGGCGAACAAGGTCACGTGCAGCCCGGAAATCGCCACCAGGTGCGTGGTGCCCGTGGCATTGAACACGCGCCACTGGTCGGTGCTCATGCCATCGGTGAGTCCGACCGCCAGTGCCGTGACCAGGCCAGCCGCGTCCGGATCGGCGATGCGTTGCGCGATGCGCGTTGCGATGCGCGCCCGCAACGTGTCGATCGAATCGTGCGCCAGCATCAGCCGGGTATTGAGCGCCGACGGCAGGATGCGCCCGCGCAGGTGGATGCCGTCGCGAAACGCCAGCCGAGCGGGGTCGACACCGTGAAAATTGACCACCGTGTCGGCGCGCGCGAGACGCACCAGCAGCCGCCAGCGTTCGCCTACGCGCGGCGGCTCCTGGATGCGCCAGCGCAGTCGCGCCAGCCGCGGGCGACGATCCGCGTCGGAGACCATGCGCACCCTGGCATCGAAGGTGAATTCCCCGCCGTCGCGCGCCGGCACCGTCAGGATGTGGCCTTCGAGCAGCACGCGCTCGTCCGCGGCCCTCGCCGGCACGTGCAATGCCGTCCACCGCGCCACGGGCAGCCAGGCGAGCGCCATTCCACCGAGCAACAACGCCAGCCGCCGCGGCACGACCGCCACACGCAGCGGCGTAAGCAGCACGACGGCCACGAGCACGATCGCAGCCTGCAGCCAGACGGAATGCGGTAGCTGCGCGGACGTCAGTCCGACGAGTACACCCGCCAACAGGGAAAGCGCACCGCTCAAGGGCGAACCACTTCATGCAACCAGGACCCAGTTGCCCTAGAGTGGCTGCCAATGCCCCGGCTCCTGTTCCGCAAGATCACGCCGCGCGCCGAGACGCTGCGCAGCCACTGGGCGCTGAAGCCCTTCGGCCGTTTCTTCGGCGATCCACGCCTGTGGTCGCTGCAGCGGCGTACCGTGGCACCCGCCTTCGGCGCGGGCCTTGCGATCTGTTTCATCCCGCTGCCCATCCACATCCCGGTGGCCGCGCTCGTGGCCATCTTCTGCCGCATCCACATCCCCACCATCATGCTGGCGCTGGTGGCGGTGAATCCGCTGACCATCGTGCCGGCATACCTGCTGGCCTATAAGGTCGGCGTGCTGGTCACGCGCGCGCCCGAGCGACACTTCGCATTCCACATGAGCTGGGACTGGGTGCAGCACGGGCTCGGCCCCATGTGGAAACCCTTCCTCGTCGGTTGTGGCATCACCGGGGCGGTGATCGGGCTGCTCGGTTACGTGTTGCTCGACATCCTGTGGCGCTACAGCGTACGCAAGAGATATCGCGAGCGGCCGGGCGCCGCCAGGGATCAATCAGGTCTTTTCGACTAGATTCCCGCGCTCGATTTCCAGGATGCGGTCCATGCGCGCGGCCAGCCGGCGATCGTGAGTCACGACGATGAGGCTGGTACCGAATTCGCGGTTCAGCTCGAGCATGAGCGCGAACACCGCCTCGGCGTTGGCGCCGTCGAGATTGCCCGTGGGTTCGTCCGCCAGCACGATGCGCGGGCGGGTGACCAGCGCGCGCGCCACCGCGGCCCGCTGGCGCTCGCCTCCCGAGAGCTCATGCGGGCGGTGGACCAGGCGTTCGCCGAGTCCCACGCGCTCGAGCACGGCGCGCGCCTGTGCTTCGGCTGACTGCTTGGGCTCGCGACGCACCAGCAATGGCATGGCCACGTTCTCGAGCGCGGAGAATTCCGGCAGCAGGTGATGGAACTGGTACACGAAGCCGAGCGTGCGATTGCGCAACTCGCCGCGTGGCTTTTCGGCGAGCGCGTGGATGTCGTTGCCGGCAATGCGCACCGTACCGGCGGTCGGCCGGTCCAGGCCGCCGAGTATCTGCAGCAGCGTGGTCTTGCCCGAACCCGAAGCGCCGATGATGGCCAGGCGCTCGCCCCCCTTCACTGCGAGGTTCACGCCCTCCAGCACCTTCAGGTCGATGGGGCCCTGGCGATAGGTACGGGCCACGTTGCTGGCTTCGAGGACCAGTTCAGTCATGTCTCAGCGCCTCCGCGGGCAGCGTGCGCGCCGCGCGCCACGCCGGGTAGATGGTCGCCAGCGCCGTCAGCAGCAGCGTCACCAGCGACACCTGCAACACGTCGCCGGCCTGCACGTCGGTGGGCAGGTCGCTCATCAGATACACCGAGGCATCGAGGAATTGCACGCCGAAGGTGCTTTCGATGCCGTGGATGATGGCTGGAAAATTCACCGCGATCAGCCAGCCCAGTAGCGCGCCGGCCGCCGTGCCCACCAGCCCGATCAGCGCGCCCTGCACCAGGAACATCTTCAGCACGTTGTTCGGCGCCGCGCCGATGGTGCGCAGGATGGCGATGTCGGCCTGCTTTTCCTTGACGATCATCACCAGCGTGGCCACCAGGTTGATGGCCGCGACCACGACCAGGATCAGCAGGATGAAGAACATCATCGACTTCGTGAGCTCCACGGATCGGAAGAACATCGCGTGGTCGCGCGTCCAGTCGCTGACGAAGTAGCCGTTGCCGCTGACGTCGATGGCACGCGCGACGGTGCGCACCAGCATGGGCGCGAGGAACGGATCCTCCAGTGCCAGGCGGATGCCGGTGACGTTGGAGCCCAGCCGGTAGAGCTTCGCCGCGTCGTTCATGTGCACGAGTGCGAGCCCGCGGTCGAATTCGTACATGCCGGAGTCGAAGATGCCCGCGACGGTGAAGCGGCGCTTGCGCGGTTCGAAGCCCGCGGGAGTGACGTCGCCCTCCGGCGCCATGAGCACCACGCTCTGCCCCACTTTCACGCCGAGCTCGATGGCCAGCGCGGAACCGAGGATGATGCGGTACCTGCCTGCTTCGAGATCGTCGAGCGAACCCGCCGTCATGTGCGAGCCCAGGCCAACGGCGTTCTTCTCCTCTTCGGGAAGCACGCCGCGCACCACGCTTCCCGCGACCCGCTGTCCGTTGGCGAGCAGGCCGCGCGATTCGATGTAGGGCACCGCGGCCTTGACGCCCGGCTCGCGCGCGGCCGTCGCCACCTTCGAGCGCCAGTCGGCGATTTCGCCGTCGATGCCGGTGATGGTGGCATGCGAGGTGACGGTCAGCATGCGGTTGCGCAGTTCCTGTTCGAAGCCATTGAGGACCGAGAGCACGACGATGAGCACCGCCACGCCGAGCGCCAGTCCCATCACGGACATGGAGGCCACGAAGGACACGAAGCCGCTGCGATGCGCGGAGCGCAGGTAACGCGTGCCGATCAACCACTCGTAGGGCATCGCCAAGCGGCTACTCGTATCGCAGCGCGTCCGCGGGCGGGATGCGCGCCGCGCGCAGCGAGGGATAGAGGGTGGCGAGCAGCGTGATCAGCATCGCGATGCCGGCGATCCACGCGATCTGCCCGAAGCGAAGCTCCGAGGGCAGGCGCGTGACCACGTACACGCTCGAATCGAAGATCTCGAAGTGCAACAGGTGCTCGAGAAAGGCCGCGACGTCACCGGCGTTGTAACCGACCACGGTGCCGATCAGCACGCCGAGCGCGACGCCGAACCAGGCGATCACGCTGCCCTGGATCAGGAATATGGCCATGACCCGGGCGGGCGAAGTGCCGAGCGTGCGCAGGATGGCGACGTCGGTACGCTTGTCCGTGACCACCATGGCGAGCATCGCCACCAGGTAGAACGCCGCGACGGCGACGATCAGCATGAGAATGATGGCCACCATGGTTTTCTCGATGCGGATGGCGCGGAAGTAGCTCGCGTGATCGAAGGTCCAGTCGCGGATCTCGACGCCCGCGGGCAGCGATTTCGCGAGTTCGGCGGCGTAGGCGGGCGCACCCAGCGCGTCGCGGAAGTTGACGTGCAGCGACATGCGCGCGTCCGGATCCGGCAGCAGCGCGCGCACGTCGGCGAGCGAAGCGAGCAGCAGAGAGTCGAAATCCTGCACGTCAGCGTCGAACACGCCCGCCACCTGGAATTCGCGCAGGCGCGGTTGCGGCGCGCCGTCGGCGTCGGTGGTCGGGATCAGCACCGTGAGCGGATCTCCGAGGCTCAGGCCGAGCATCTGCGCGAACGAGCGACCGATCATCACGCGATCGGAGCCGGGCGTGAGGTCCGCGAGCTTCCCATCGATGACGGCATTCTCGAGACGCTCGACCTCGGCGGCATGGGTGGGATCGATGCCCCGCAGCCGCACCGGCAGCATGTCCGGCTTGCGCATGGCCAGCGCCTCGATTTCGATGAAGGGCGATGCGGCCGTGACATCAGGCGCGGCGCGCACGCGTTGCGCCAGCGCCTGCCAGTCGGGTGCTTTCGCGTCCGCGGGCACGAAGATGCGCGCGTGCGCGGATAGCGACAGCAGCCGGTCGCGCAGGTCGCGCTCCAGGCCGTTCATCACCGACAGGATGACGATGAGCGCGGTCACGCCGAGACACACGCACAGCAGCGAGACCCAGGTGATGAACGACACGAAGAACTTGTGAGATCGGGCGCGGACGTAGCGCAGCCCGACGAACAGGGGCAGGGAATTGAGCATCAGGGGCGCTCGGCCGGATCCCGGGTCAAAAACCTGACGGATTTCACAAAAGTACGGTTGAACATAGTCGGCTTCGGGCGACAGCGGCTGACTTTGCCACAGTGGGGGGTATATTGCCGCTCACGGTAGTCGCTGACCGTCAGGAGAAGGCCATGCTTGCCCGCACCATGAAGACGTCCCTGATCGCGCTGGGCCTCGCCCTCGCGGCGCCCTCTTTCGGCGAAACTCTGGCGGTCGACGGCCAGCTCGCGATCAAGCCCTCGGGCGTGGAAACGCCGCAGCGCGGCTCGACCATGGCCGCGGTGGAAGCGAAGTTCGGCGCTCCTGCCAACAAGAGCAGCCCCGTCGGCAACCCGCCCATCACCAAGTGGTTCTATCCCGACTTCGTCGTGGTGTTCGAGAACGACAAGGTGTTGCACGCAGTCGTGACGCACAGCTGATCGGATCCCTCCTCCCATAGGCAGAGCGACGGCGCGCAGGTAAGCTGCCGCGCCTTCGCAATGCCATCACTGCTCAAGCCCCCAGTTCCGCCGGCCGGAGCGCGCCAGCGCTGGCACCAGCTCTACGGCTCCGCCCGTAGCCTCGCCATCGCCGAGGCCGTCGAGTCCGACACCCGGCCCTATCTGGTCATCGCGCGCGACGCGCGCGAGCTGGACCAGCTGCGCGCGGAGCTCGGCTTCTTCCTCGGGGGTTCGAGAGCCATCCACGTGCTGCCGGACTGGGAGGTGCTGCCCTACGACGTGTTCTCGCCGCACCCGGACATCATCTCCGAGCGGCTCGCGGCCCTGGCCGAGCTGCCTTCGATGAAGTCGGGCGTGCTGCTGGCGGCGGCCGATACGCTGGGACAGCGGCTTGCACCTCGCGGCTACGTCGACGGGCGCACCTTCAATCTGGCCGTGGGCGACCGCCTGCCGCTCGAGCCGCTGCGCGCGCGCCTCGTCGA
>DASTRL010000218.1:0-11864 GCA_035761265.1 Steroidobacteraceae bacterium | reverse complement strand
AAAGCTGCGGGAGCTGCGCATAGCGCATCGGGACCTGGACGAGGTCATTGCGCGGCTGTCGCTCGATTTCCAGACCGACCAGCTGCAGCTCAAGCGGCTCAAGAAGCGCAAGCTCATTCTCAAGGATCAGATCACGCGCCTCGAGAGTGAACTGATCCCGGACCTCAACGCCTGAGGGCGAGGTTCCTCCCGTGAAGCAGGCCTCGTGAAGCAGATCTTCGAGCAGCTCACCACACCTGAAGTCATGGCCGAGGTGATCGCCCTGATCATGGCGGGGCTGCTCGCCACGGCGCTCGCGCACTACATCAAGCGCTGGCTGCGCCCACTGGCCGAGCGCTCCGATGCCGGTCGCTGGACGCGCCGCGCGGTGATCGCCGGCATGGTCATCGCGCCCTCGTTCATGGCGCTGGTGCTGATCCTCGGGCTGCGGGCGCTGTTCGCCAGCGTCGGACTGCGCGTCGAGCTCATCGACATCGCCATGGACCTGGCCACGGTGCTGGTGCTGGTGCGCTTCGGCGTGCACGCGTTCTCCGTGTCGCTGGGCCCGAACAGCTGGGTGCGCTCCTGGGAGCTGCGGCTCACCTTGCTCCTGTGGATCGCGATTTCCTTCCAGGTGCTGGGCTGGTTCCTGGCGATCGAACGCACGCTCGACAGTGTCGACCTGATCCCGGGCAAGTCGCAGTTCAGCCTGTGGGCCCTGCTCAAGGGCTTCGTCGTGATCGCCGGGTTCCTGGTGGTCACCAGCCTGGTCGCGCGCACCATCGAGCGGCGCGTGATGAAGCTGGAAGGCATCGCCATCTCGACGCGCATCGGCATTTCCAAGTTCTCGACGTTCGCGCTGCTGGCGCTCGGCGTGCTGCTCGGCATCAACGCATCCGGCGTGGACCTCACCGCGCTCACGGTGCTCACCGGCGCGATTGGTATCGGTCTCGGATTCGGCCTGCAGACCATCGCCAGCAACTTCGTCTCGGGCTTCGTGCTGCTGATGGACAAGTCCATCAAGCCCGGCGACGTCATCAGCTTCACCGGCACCACGGGCACCAGCAGCGAGAACTTCGGCTGGGTGCAGGAACTGCGCGGCCGCTACATCGTGATCCGCGATCGCGACGGCGTGGAGACGCTGGTGCCGAACCAGCAGTTCATCAACAACCAGGTCGTGAACTGGAGCTACTCGGACCAGCGCGTGCGCATCCGCCTGCCGGTGATGATCAGCTTCCAGGACGACCCGGAGCTGGCGCTGCAGGTACTGATCGATGCAGCCGCCAACCATCCGCGCATCCTCAAGGATCCCGGTCCCGTCTCGCGCCTCATGAGCTTCGAGAACTACGGCATGCGGGTCGAGGTGCGCTTCTGGATCCGCGACCCGATGAACGGCGTGAACAACGTGCGCTCGGACGTGAATCGGGAGATCTGGCGGCTGTTCAAGAAGCACGGCATCACGATTCCGGTGCAGCAGCACGAGGTGCGCCTGGTGCAGCCCGAAAGCGACCTGCCGCCAGATCGCAGGTGATGGCAGACATGGGTCTTTCGATCAGGCCAGGACTCGAAATCCCCGACAGCGACCTCGAGGTGGCTTTCGTGCGTTCCTCGGGACCCGGCGGCCAGAACGTCAACAAGGTGGCCTCGGCGGTGCAATTGCGTTTTGCGCTCGGGAAGAACACGACGCTGCGCGACGACGTCAAGGCGCGGCTGCGCGCGCTGGCGGGGCAGCGCATGACGGACGCCGACGAGTTGCTGATCGTGGCGCGCGAGTCGCGCAGCCAGGAACAGAATCGCCGCCACGCGGAGCAGCGTCTCGTGGACCTCGTGCGGCGTGCGCTCATCGCGCCTCGCAAGCGTCACGCCACCAAACCCACGCGCGCATCGCGCGAGCGGCGCCTTGAGACCAAGGCGCGCGCGCAGAAGACCAAGCGGCTGCGGGGCCGGGTTCGCTTCAACGACTGAGGGTATCGACGTGATCAACTGGCGCGAGAAATTCGTCGCTTTCGCCATTCATTTCGTGACGACCCTGGCGCTGGCCGCCATCGCGGCAGCGCTGATCTTCCTGGTGTGGTTCCCGGATCCTTTCCAGACCTTGGTCGGTGGTACGGGGCTGTTCGAGCTCGTGGTCGGATGCGACCTGGCCCTGGGTCCGCTGCTGTCGCTGGTGGTGTACAACTCGCGCAAGTCGCGCGGCAAGCTGATCTTCGACTACTGCGTCATCGGCATCGTGCAGCTCGCGGCTCTGGCCTACGGCGTATACATCGTGGCGGGGACCCGGCCGGTGTACGTGGCATTCAACGCGGACCGGTTCGAGGTGGTTTCGGCGCACGACATCAGCGACGCCGAGCTCGCGGCCGCTGCCCCGGGATACGGCAACCTGCCGTTCGACGGTCCCCGGCTGGTCGCCGTGCGTGTGCCACCGGCCGATCGCAACGACGCGCTGTTCGAGGCGCTGAACGGCAATGACACGCACTTCCGGCCGCGCTTCTACGTGCCGTTCGAGGATGAAGTCAAAAGCGTCCTGGTCAAGGCGCAACCGCTGGACTCGCTCGCCACGAAGTTCCCGGAGTCGAAGCCGTTGCTCGACGCGGCGGTTGCGGACGCGCGGGTCCCGCGGGACCGGCTGCGCTGGCTGCCGGTCCACTACGGTTTCGAGTTCTGGACGGTGCTCGTCGACTCCGCGACGGCCAGGCCGCTCGCGTACTTCGACTTCGATCCCTACGGTAGTTAGGTCGGACGCAGGTCCTGGGCGATGCGGGCGACCAGGGCGGCGCCGGCCCATTCGCTGCCATCGTTGAAGACGATGCGCAGGGTCGATGCGTCGGGGATGAGCCCGAGATAGCCCTCGAGCAGCGCGCGGTCCAGGCCATCCTGCGTGCGCACCAGCAACGAGTCGTCGACCCGCGCCATCACGAGGTCGCCGTGGCCGATGCCGGGCCCGACCCGCAGCACCACGCCGGTCGAAGTCCACCAGTCCTGGATGGCCACGCTGCCGGAGCCTCGTCCCCAGGAATACTCGTTGCTGGCGGGCATCTCTGCGCCGTCGTCCTCCATCTCGGCCTCCAGGCCGATGCGGAACTGGCCGCTGCGCTCGAGCTCATCGAGCATGGCTTCGGCCTCCGGCGCAAATGCCAGATCCAACGACTTCGCGCCATTCCCCGGGTTCTTCATTTGTGTGTGCCTTGCGTCACTGGAAAACGCCCGGTCACTTTCACCACGAGCTGCGCCGCTGTCTATAGTCGGTCGCCCCGACCTGCAACCGGTTGTGCGAAAAGTCCACGCGATGGCGCGTTATGTCGCGCCGCCCACCCAAACTAGTCGCAGGAACCGGTGACCCGCGGGCAGGCAGGGTTTGGAGGAAGGGGGCCGGCGCGCTCAGGACTTCTTGCGACGCATTTCGAGCGCCGTCTTCTGATCGACGTAGGCCCGGCCTATCCACTCCGACGCATTGAAGTCCGACCCGCCGTACTTTTCCTCGAACTCCTTCGTCGGACGCGCGTCGACCACCTGCTCCTGTGTCTTGCCCGCCCTCACCAGCCTGGCGATGCGGTCGCGCACCACCACCAGCATGTCGTGATAGGCCTGCAGTTCCGCCTTGTTGCCCAGTGGGCCGTGGCCGCGAATGATCTTCGTGTCGTCGTCGATGCCGGCGAGCACAGTCTCGTGCGCGCGGATGTACCCGTCGAGCGTGCCGCCGGTGTTGCGATCGATGAACGGGAAGCCGGCGACGAAGCAGTCGCCCATGTGCAGCACATTCGCCTTGCGGAAGCGGACCACGATGTCCGTCGCGGTGTGCGCGTTCGGCAGGTGCGTGAATTCCAGGTCGTCGTCGTTGAAGTGCAGCGTCGCCGAATCGGCGAACGTGATGACCGGCAGTGCCGCCCGGGCGCGCGCCGGGATCGGCTGGTTCGTCGACGGGTTCACCTGGTCGGAACCCAGGAATTTGCGCACGTTGTCGTGGGCGATGATCACGGCGCCGGCCGCGCCGAACGCGTCGTTGCCACCGGTGTGATCGCCATGCAGGTGCGTATTGATCACGAACTGCACCGGCTTGTCCGCGAGCAGCGCCACGGCGGCGCGGATTTTCGGCACCATGTCGGCGAACTGGTCATCGATGATCGCGGCGCCATCCCTGCCGACGGACAGCCCGATGTTGCCGCCGCGTCCGATCAGCACGTAGACGCCCGGCGCCACGTTGACGGATTCGATCCGGGTATAAGGCGGTGTGGGTGCCGGGGGCGGCAGCGCCGGTCGCGGCGTCGTTTGCTGAGGGCCGGCCTGCTGTGATGAAGCGAGTGCACTGCATCCGAGTGCCACCCCCAGGATCAGGATCTGCCGGATTCGCTGCTTCACGTCCACCTCCTGCAATAGATCCTGGTGAGGACGCGTCATGCGCATCGCTCCGCTAACGCCCGTCTGTTGCCGCAGGTGTGTCCCCTTTTGCTGGGAAACGAGGAATGTCCCCATTTCCCTTGCCTGACACCATCCACGCGGCCAGGGCGGGCAGCAGGATGATGGCGCCGAGCATGTTCACGAAGAACATGAACGTGAGCATGATGCCGATGTCGGCCTGGAACTGCAGCGGTGAGAACACCCAGGTCACCACGCCGATGGCCAGCGTGATGCCCGTGAAGATGATGCTGGCGCCGGTCACGCGCATGGTCTTGATGTAGGCGTCGTGCACGCTGTCTCCGGCCCGCAGGAATTCCTGCATCCGGCTCCAGAGATAGATGCCGTAGTCGACGCCGATGCCCGCGCCCAGCGCCACCATGGGCAGGGTGCTCACCTTGAGCCCGATGCCCACGATGGCCATCACCGCGTAGACCAGCACCGATACCAGCGCGAGCGGCAGGAACACCAGCACCGCGCCCAGCAGGCTCCGGAACGTGAGCAGGCACATCAGGATCACGGCCGCGAACACCCATCCGAGGATGGGATATTCCTTCGCTTCCACCTCCTCGTTGGTGGCCGCCATCACGCCCACGTTGCCGGTGGCGAGATTGAAGGTGGCGTTGCCGTAGGTGTTGAGCGTGCGCCAGGCCTTCACGGCGGCCACCACGCGCTCGATGGTCTCGGCCTTGTGATCGCGCAGGAAGATCATCACCGGCACCACGTTGCAGTCCGCGTTCAGCAGCCCCGTACTGGTCTCGATGTAACGCGTCGACTGCGCCAGCTGGTTCGGCTCGCGCGGGATGTTGCGCCACTTCAAACTACCTTCGTTCCATCCCGCGATCGCGATCTTGGCGACGATGGGCAGCGACATGACTTCCTGCACGCCGTCGACGTTGCGCATCTTCCAGGAGAAATTGTCCACCGCCTGCATGAGCTGGTAGCTGGTGCACAGCGGCTCCTTCGTTTCGACGATGACGTTGAGGATGTCGACGCCGATGGAGAACTTGCTGGTGATGATGTTGCTGTCGCGGTTGTAGCGCGAATCGGCGCGCAGCTCGGGCACGCCGCTCTGCGTGTCGCCGATCGGTGTCTCACGCCCTTTCCAGACCCCGAATACCGCGAGCAGCACGGCGCACACGATGATGACGAGCGCCGGCCCGCGCTCGGTGATGCGCGCCAGCCGCCTCCAGTACGCGGCGAGCTGTGCCTGGCGCCGCTCGACGCGCGCCTTGTAGCGCTCGTCCCATTTGACCCAGGAGACCAGCACCGGCAGCAGGACGAGGTCCGTGAGAATCACGATGGCGACGCCGATGCTGGCCGTGATCGCCATCTCCTGCACCACGCGCACCGGGATCAACAGGATGGTGATGAAACCGACGAGATCGGCGAGCAGCGCGATCACCGCGGGCATGAGCAGCTGGCGGAATGTCCGGCGGGCGGCCTCCATCGAGGACGAGCCGGCCAGTGCCGCCTCCTTGACCGCGCTGATCTTCTGCACGCCGTGCGACACGCCGATGGCGAAGATCAGGAACGGCACGAGCAGGCCCAGCGGATCGATGCCGAAGCCGAGCAGCACCAGCGTGCCCAACTGCCAGACCACCGCCACGATGGAGCAGACGATGGGCACCACGGCCACCTTGAACGACTGCACGTAGAACCAGACGGCCAGCAGCGTGAGCAGGATGGTGACGACGGCGAACACGGCCACCGAGGTGGCTCCATCGGCGATGTCGCCCATCACCTTGGCGAAGCCGATCATGTGCACGTCGATGCCCGCGCCCTGGGCTTGCACCAGCACCTCGTTGCCCTGGATCTTGTCGCGCACACGCGTTTCGAGCGCATGTGCCACGGCGATGGGATCGATGGGTTTGCCGGTGGCGTCGCGCTCCAGCACCACCGCCGAGATCAGCGCACCGGAGAAATCGTTCGCCACGAGCCGGCCGCGGATCCCCGCCTTGAGGATGTTCTCGCGCACCTGATCGAGCGCCTCGCGCGTGGGCACGAACTCCGCGTCCACCACGTTGCCGGCCTCGATGCCGCCCTCGACCACCTCCATGTAGCGCACGTTCGGCGTGAACAGCGACTGCACGCGCGTGCGATCGATGCCGTCCATGACCAGCACTTCGTCGGTGGCCTTCTTGAGCGCGTCGAAGAACCCCGCCTGGAACATGTTGCCGTCGCGTGCGATCAGCGCGATCAGCACGCGGTTGGCGCCGCCGAACTCCTGCTGATGCTTCAGGAAGGTCTGCATGTACTCGTGCTTGAGCGGCAGCTGCTTGGTGAAGGATGCGTCGATGCGCAGCCCGCGCACCGCCACGGTGGCCAGGATCACGGTGAGCACCGCGAAGGCGACGACGATCAGGACGCGATGTCCGAAGATGAGCTCCTCGAGCGCCCGCGTCGCCTTCGAGTCCGGATTGCCGATCGAATGGGTGGCCATCAGTAACCCGCCGCGCCGCGTGTCTCGAGCCGCAGCCTGCGCACGCCACCTTCGCCCGCGACGACGACCGCGCCGGCGCTTCCAGGCAGCAGCGCGGACAATCCCTTGCGGTCATCCTGCTGGGTGAGACGGAAGGTTTCCCCGCCATCACCGGAGACCAGCAACACGCCGGCCAGTCCACTGATGATGACGCGCAAATCGTTGATGGCGACGCCGTCGGTGAGCATGGCCGTGGTGTGCGAGTCGAGCCGCGTCCAGGTCTCGCCGGCATCCGCCGACTTGTACAGGTGCCCGCGCAACCCAAAGGCGAGCAGGCCTTCGCCACGGATCGGCACCAGTCCGAAGAAGCTGCCCTCGTAGGGCGACGGCAGCGCGCGCCACGTCGCGCCGCGATCCTCGGAGCGATAGAGCTGCCCGCCCTCCGCGGCCACGTACAGGCGATTGCCGACGCCCACGATGCGGTTGAGATGGTAGTCCGGCGGCACGTCGCCTTCATTGGGCGCGGCCTCGCCATCGTGCGTCGGGGTTTTCGCCGGCGGCGGTGCGAACTTGGCGCTCGCCCAGTGGCGGCCACCGTCGTTCGTCGTGAAGTACGCGCCATAGGCGCCCACGGCGATGCCGCTCACGCGGTTCGCGAACCACAGATCCAGCAAGGGCTGCTGGGCCTCGGGCGCGAAATGCGAGCGCGTCCAGGTTTCGCCGCCGTCGACGGTGTTCAGGATGGTTTCGTCGTGTCCGACGGCCCAGCCGTATTCGCCGTCGACGAAGAACACGGCGGTCAGCATGGTGCGCGTGGGCACGCTCCTGGCCTGCCGCCAGGTGGCGCCCTGGTCGTCCGAGAGCAGTACGTGGCCGCGTTCACCCACGGCCACGATCCGCGAGCCGGCCATGGCCAGATCGAGCAGCAGCGAGCTCGACGCCAGCGGTTCGATTTCCGCTGGCTTGTTGGCCTCATCGTTGGCATCGATCTGCGGACCGACCTCGGCCGCCGCGAGGCCACCGAGAGTTGCCGCAATCACTACGAGGCAGATGCCACGCCCCATGCGTCCGATCCCCCGCTGATTCCTGTGCGCCTGAAACTGAACGGCCCAGTTGAGGTTAATCAACTGAGCCGTCAATGGTATCCGTGAACTATCGGATTACCGTACACCGCGCCGCTGCAGGGCCGCGGGCTGGAAGTCGGCCTCGGTGCGTTTCTGCGAGAAATCGCGGCTGCGAGGCTCCTCGTTGTCGAGTCCCAGCGCGAGGTAACGTCCGTTGGACAGGTCGTACACGGTCTCGAGCACGGTCCAGAGGGCGGGCACCTCGTAGAAGTTGATCACGTGGCCTTCCTGCACGCGGTACAACTGGCCGCGGCTGTCGTAGCAGTCGACGGCGACGATCTGCCAGCTGTCCTCGTCCACGTACAGCGTGCGCCTGCTGTAGAGATGGCTCTTGCCGGGCTTCAGCTTCGAATCCACGACCCAGACGCGGTGCAGCTCATAGCGCGCCAGCTCCGGATTGATGTGATTCTTCTTGAGGATGTCGGTGTACTTCAGCGTGTTGGAGTTCAACTTGTAGCTGTTGTACGGAACGAGCATTTCCTTCTTGCCGACCAGCGTCCAGTCGTAGCGCTCGGGCGAACCGTTGTACATGTCGAACTGGTCGGAAGTGCGCAGGTTGTCGGAGTTCGTGCCCGGGTTGTCGAAGGCGACGTTGGGCGCGCGACGCACGCGGCGCTGGCCGGGGTTGTAGACCCAGGCGCGGCGATTTTCGATCGACTGGTCGAGCGTTTCCTGCACCAGCAAGACTTCTCCGGCGAGGCGTGCCGGCGCGACCGTCTCCTGGATGAAGTACGCGATGGTGTTGTTGAGATTCTCGGATTTCGCGCCGGGCAGGCTGTACGCCACCATCGTCTCGTCGCGGAATTTGACCATCGTGTAGCCGCCGGATGCGGTCACCGGGGCCTGGCCGATGTTGCGCACGATGACGTCGCCGCGATAACGCAGCACGTGATTCCAGAACACCTCGACGCCCGATTGCGGAATCGGGAACGGAATGCCCTCGCCCGCCTTGACCACGCCGTTGCCGCCCTTGGCGAGCTCGGCCGTGGTGGCGATGCGCCTGGTGGCATCGTAGATGCGCTGGGGAGCCGCGGCGCTGCGATGCGTGGGATACACGATCATCTTGAAGGTGTTGCGATAGGTCTGCAGCAGCTTCTTGTGGCCCTCGGTCAGCTTGTCGGCGTACTGGCCCATGTTGGCGGCCGTGACCGTGTACAGCGGCTTGTCGTTCGCGTACGGGTCGGGATGGTGCTGGCCGGGACGAAAGTTCGCGAACCCCGCCTGCGATGCCGAGGTGATACCGCCATCCCAGGCCGGGATCGAACCGTCGGCATTGCCCGCCTTCTCGCCGCCGAGCGGCGTGAGCTCGGCTCCGAGCTTCGCGGCCTCGGCGGCCGACACCGCAGCCATTGCCGAGGTGCCGATCAACATGCCCGCCAGCATCGAAAGGCCGGGCAGCAGTGACTTCTTGATCATGAGTTTCCCCTCGATGCGCTCAGAACGAGAACTTGAGCGTGGCCGCGACATAGTCGCGATCGTTGATGTCGTTGAACCGGCCGGCGCCTCCGAACTTGGTCCAGGACATATCGACTTCCCAGGTGGCCCGAAGGTTCGCGGCGACTCCCAGCGTCAGGCCATAGCGGCCTTCGACGAAATTGCCGCCGGGGCCGGGCGTCGTGCCCTTCACGTCGTGCTGCCAGCTGAACCGCGGCAGCACGTTCCACGCGCCCATGAGGCCGGGATACTCGAGCCTGCCGGCGATGCGATAGCCGTACGAGGTGGCGTCCGCAAAGCGGTTCTGCGGTTCGACCAGGTTGAGCGCGAGGCAGTCGGCCGCGGACAGTGTCGGGCAATGACGGCCGCGCAGCTCATAGTTGCCGCTGACGTTGGTGGCCGGGCCGTTCAAACGCAGCCCGCGGCCATTGGGCCCGCCCGTCAGCTTGTCCGGCATGTCCTGGATGTGCGTCAGGCCCGCCTCGCCCACGATCACGAACTGCGAAGCGCCGAAGATGTTGGCAAAGGTCTTGGTGGCGGTGAACTGGACCTGGTAGGTGTCGTACAGGCCCCACCCCTGCACCTTCTGGTCGAGTCCGAAGCCACCCAGCTGCCCGCAATGCGTGAGCGTGGAGGCGGCAGGATTGCCCTCCGGGCAGGTGGTCGGCAGCGGCGTGCCGCGCAACGTCGCCAGACCCTGTTCGAATGGAGTCAGCGCGGCGAACAGCAGCTCGACGTCGTCGAATTGCAGCGGCACGTCCTGGCGATAGGCCACCTCACCCTGCAGCGCGATGCCACCCCACTGCAGCTGCGTGTTGAACGACAGGCCGATGAGCTTGATGTCTTCCGGATACTCCGTGAAGTAACCGGCGGTCAGCGCGTACTCGTGAGTGGCGATGTTGCTGGCCTGCGCCGTCACGTCGCCGCGCTGCAGTTGCGTGTTGGCGCCGATGGTGGCGTAGCCCGTCGCCGTCGCCAGGTCGAGGTTGCCACCGGCCGCAGCAGAGCGCGCGACACCCAGTTGCGCCGCCGTGGCGATCGCCGCATTGATCGGCAGGCCGGCCGCGAGTCCCTGCGCCGCGGCGCCCACGGCATTGAGCGCCCCGAAGGCATTGCCCACGCCGCGCTGCGTGCCGGTCTGGCCCGAGATCAATGGCAGGCGGCTGTGGTAGTTGAGGAAGAACAATCCGAATTCCGTGCCGTTGTTGAAGTCCGGCGCGAAGTACTTGAGATTGAAGCCGTACTGCCCGCTGTCCGACGGCTTCACGGTAGGCAGGCGGCTCACCGCCTGGAAATTCGAGATGTACGGGCCGCCCAGGCCGCGGAAATCGACCCCCTGGTCCGAGAACGAACCGAAGCCGAGCACCACCTTGTTGCCGCCCGTGACGGCGATGTCGTTGTTGCTGAAATACGAACCGGCAGGTTCCGGCACCGTGGCGTTCCAGTCGGTGATGTAGATAGCCTGCGCCGACAGATTGTCGGTGAACTGCAGGCTGAAATTGACCATCTCCTGCGGCAGGAAGGCTTCCTTGAGCTCCGAGCCCGGCACGCGCAGCGCGGCGACGTCGAAGTGGTTGATGACGTTGATGCCGTTCTGGATGAACGTGCTCTCGCCCCAGCTCACGGCCTGCCGGCCGAGGCGCAGTTCCGCCGGCATGCTGCCGAGATCGAACTTGGCGTACGCGAAGGCATCGAGCAGCCGCACGTAGTTTTCGACCAGGTCCTTGGAGCGTCTGGAAAGCTCGGTGCGCTGGGTGTCGGCGGCGGCATCGTCATACAGCGCCGAGGCGCGCACGAAGGCACCGACACCGCGGTAGTTGAGTGAAATCTCGGTGAGTGCCTTCAACGCCCGCGAGTACATGTCGGTGTCGTAGTTGAGGTCGCCGTCGTCGATGTTGGGCGAGCGGCCGCAACCACCGTCGGCGATGGCGATCAGGCGGCAATCCCTGGATTCGATGCGCCAGGCCTGACCGTAGGTGATGGTGGTATCCCAGCTGCCGGTGAACGTCCCGTCATCGTTCTGGAAATCGATGGCGTAGGCCGCGGGCGACGCGAGACTCAACGCCGCGACGATCGGAAGCGAACGCAGGACGCATCGCCGGATCAGATCGTTACTCATTAACTTCCCCAGCAGACCGCGGAACCGCTACGAGTGACGAGGCAAGAGCAGACTTACCGCTTGTCCGGATCGTATTAGAGTTGCCGCACCGCTGCCTCCCCTCGCGGAAGCCTGGCACGGACGTATTGCGCGCGAGTATAGCAGCGGCCCGCGCGGGGAAATCTAGGGCCTACCCCTGACTAGACCTTGGTGACCTGCAGGATGCTGTGGCGTATCTGCTCGGACAGCACCAGCTGCGCGTCCGCCGCGACGCGCACCAGGACTTCGTCGTACTCGAGATTACCCCCGGCGCCGCCCCGGATCACGCCGCGTTCGCGCAGCAGGTCGATGAAGTTGGCGAACAGCGTGCGGTCGAAGAACTCCGGCGAATCGAAGCCATACAGCATGTTGATTC
>DASTRL010000217.1:0-19874 GCA_035761265.1 Steroidobacteraceae bacterium | reverse complement strand
CGCGATTTGGCGACCCTTCCTGAGTTCGAGACGCCGCGCCTGAGCTTGCGGCGATTGGGCCCGGACGATGCGCCGTTCATCGTCGCGCTGCTCAACGAACCTTCATTCCTCGAGCACATCGGCGACCGCGGCGTGCGCAATCTCGACGACGCGCACGCCTATCTGCGCAATGGGCCGATGTCGATGTACCAGCGATTCGGCTTCGGCCTGTGGCACGTGTCACGCCGTGCCGACGGCGGTGCCATCGGCATGTGCGGATTGCTGAAGCGCGACATGCTGCCCGACGCGGACATCGGCTATGCATTGTTTCCCGCTTTCTGGGGGCAGGGCTACGCGTACGAAGCGGCCGCGGCGACGTTGCAGCATGGTGCCCGCAACTACGCGCTGCGCCGCGTCCTGGCGGTGGTCTCGCAGGGCAATTCAGGCTCGATCCGCGTGCTCGAGAAACTCGGCATGCAGTTCGAACGACTGCACACCATGGACCCCGGGGAACCGCAGGTACGGCTGTACGCGCGCGACCTGTGATTCTTCAGCGTCGGGTCACGGAGTCGCCGATGACCTTGCCGATCTTCGCGCCAGGCTCGACGTGCAGTTCCACCGGCCGATCGAAGCGCAGTTCTCCCTCGACCACGCAGCTCGAGCAGATGCGAACCTGAACCGGCTCGTCCTTGCCCCAGGACCAGCCCGAGTCGTTCTTCTTCCTGACGTTGATGCCGCCGCGCACGTGCGCGCCGTCGGTGAGTTCGATGTTGCCATTGTGCGTGTTGATGGACCCGCCGACTTCGGCGCCCTCGAGCGTGATGCCGCCGGATACCGTGGAAACATCGCCGCCGACGTGCGCGCGCCTGGCGAGCGAGATGCGGCCGTTGACCGTCGAGGCCTCCTTGGAGATCGTCGCGCCTTCGCCGATGTTGAGTGAGCCATTCACCGTGCTCGCGTGGCCGAGCTTCGCATCGTCCTCGATGGAGATGCGGCCGTTGACGGTCTTGGCTTCATCGGCGGTTACGCCGCGGCCGACGTGCACCGAACCATTCACGGTACTCAACGTTTCATAGGTCTGGCCCGCGGCGGCCTCGACCGACCCGTTCACCGAGGTGATGTTCCGACCATCATTTCCCGCGGAGACAGGACTCGCCATCCAGGCGAGACAGGCACAGCAGGCGAGGGCGGCGAATACAACGGTCTTCATGGCGGCGTCCTGGTCGGGTGGATCGTGTCGATTAGACGGCCGGATTCCGCGCCGGGTTGCATCGGAAAAAAAACAGCCCCGCTCTCGCGGGGCTCATTGGTCGCTTGCTTGCTTGTTTGTGGAGGAGTGTTTTCGCTCTTCTTGTTGTTGTCCGAGTGCGGTCTTTAATCACGCCGCTTGCCGCAAGAAGGAGCAAGCGACGTGCCAGAGGAATCTGACGGGCTGGAGTCTGTCCAATACGGCAAGCCGGGGCCCAAGCGACGCAAAGTGGGACTTTGCGCAATATGTCACGTCGTTGGAATCCGGCCTGCTGTAAAAGCCTTCGACACAGTTCCTGGGGTGAGGCGCGACATAACGTCCAGCTTCCGTGGGGAATTTTTTTGTATTCAACGACTTGTAGACGCGCAACACGGTGTAAATGAGCCCGACAGTCGAAAAATGCCGCCGTCCTGCCGGGTGGATGGCGCTGGTCTCATGGGTCCTTTGCACACTGGTCGTCCCAGGTGTCCGGGCAGAGTCGATTCCGCGTCCCGAAGGCATCCAACAGGACGTGAACTTCTGGGTACGCGTGTACACGGAAGTCACGACCAACGAGGGGTTTCTGCACGATGAACGCAACCTCTCGGTGGTCTACGAGACGCTGAAGTTCAGTGCCGGCAGCTCGCCTCGGGAGCGGCAACGGCTCGTGGATGAGCACCGCGATCGCCACGTCGCGGCGTTGCGGCGCATCGTGGCCGCCCTGGACAGCGCCGCCGAGCGCGAGGCGCTCTCGGAGTCGGACAAGCGCATCCTCGCCCTGTGGGGGCCCAATCCCAGCGCCATCCTGCTGCGCGACGCCCAGGAGCGGATCCGCTTCCAGCTCGGCCAGGCCGATCGATTCAAGGAAGGACTGATGCGCTCTTCCAGCTATCAGACCCACATCGCCGAAACCTTCGCGAACCAGGGCCTGCCGCCCGAGCTCGCCGTGCTTCCGCACGTCGAATCGTCGTTCAATGCAAATGCCTACTCGAAAGTCGGCGCCGCGGGGCTGTGGCAGTTCATGCGTTCCACCGGCCGGCGATACATGCGCGTCGACGACGCCGTGGATGAACGCCTCGATCCGTATCGATCCACGGAGGCCGCGGCGCAATTGCTGGCCTACAACTACCGCGTGCTCGGTAGCTGGCCCCTGGCGCTGACCGCTTACAATCACGGCGCAGCCGGCATGCGCCGTGCCAAGGAGTCAGTCGGCACCGACGACTTCGTCAAGATCAACCGCACATACAACAGCCGCACGTTCGGCTTCGCGTCGCGCAATTTCTTTCCCTCGTTCCTCGCGGCGCTGACCATCGACGAGAATCCGGAGAAATACTTCGGGCAGCTCGATCGCCGGCCGGAGCAGAAATTCCACGAAATCACGATGCCGGCCTATGTGCGCCTGACGACGCTGGAACGCACGCTGGGCGTGGATCGCGATGAGCTGCGCGCGCTCAATCCCGGATGGCGCCCGACCATCTACAACGGCACGCGCCTGGTGCCGCGCGGCTATCGCCTGCGATTGCCCGCCGATACCGCCGGCAAGTGGACCGCCGAGTTGCTGGCATCGAAGCTGCCGGCCAACGAGCTGTATGCCGGGCAGATCACGCCACGCACGCACCGCGTACGTCGCGGCGAGACGCTGGCCAGCATCGCGCCCAGGTACGGCCTGACGGCGCAGCGACTCGCCGAGATGAACCGTCTTTCGGTCAACGCTTCGTTGCGCGCGGGCCGCCGCCTGCAGCTGCCGGAGCAGTTGCCGCGGCTGCTGGGTGGCGTCGCACCGGCGCCGCCGGAGCCGGCCGTGGTTGCCGCCGTGTCATCGCCGGAGAACGCCACCGCCGCGACGGCGCCCACCGAAGATTTCTACGTGGTGCGTCGTGGCGATTCGCTGCAGCTCATCGCCGCGCGCGTGCGCGTACCCGAGTCGCAGCTGTTGCGCATGAATGCGCTCAAGGACCCGGATCGCCTGTACGAAGGTCAGCGGCTGCGCATCGCGGGCGAGGCGCCGCCCGCCATCGTGGCGGACACCGGGCCCGACGAGGAGACCAAGGTCGCCAGCATCGACGCGGCGCGTGGTGAAGCGCAGCGCGAGGGCGCGGTGGTGGAAGTGGTGCGCGAAGAGACCACGCGCCGCATCGGCAGCGGCGAGCCCACGCGCGGACGCTATCGCTCGGCGGCGACCGTGGCCATGGAAGCGGCCACCACCCGCGAGGTCGCGAACTCGGTGGTGCAGGCCGCGGAGGATGCGCGCGAGCCGGTGTCCGCATCGCAGGCCGAGGAGTTGAGCCCGGCGCTGGGCCCGGTATCGGTCACGCAGGCGCTGGCCGATTCGATCGACTACCAGGTGCGTGACGACGGCACGATCCGCGTCGAGGCCACCGAGACGCTCGGCCACTACGCGGACTGGCTGCAGATCCCGACGCAGAAACTGCGCAACCTGAACAAGCTCAAGTACCGCCAGCCCGTGCAGCTCGGCCAGAAACTCAAGCTCGACTACTCACGGGTGTCGCGCGAGAACTTCGAGCAGGTCCGCCGCGACTACCACGCCAAGCTGCAGGGCGAGTTCTTCGCGCAGCATCGCATCCTGGGCACCGAGGTCTACATCGTCCGGCGCGGCGACTCGCTGTGGACCATGACGCAGCGGTTCAACAACCTGCCGATCTGGCTGCTGCGCCAGTACAACCCGGACACGGATCTTTCCGACCTGCGTGCCGGCACGCAGGTGCTGATGCCGCGCATCGAAGTCCTCTCGGGTAGTTAGTGCGACTGGCGCGCGGCGAATTCCCGCAGGCGCGGATCCTGCGCCACTTCCACGGAGTAGGTGGTCGTGATCGGGCCGGAGCGGGTCGCCTCGGTCGCCTCGATCTGGATGGTGTGCGCCTCGCCGAGCTTCGCCGTGAGGTCGCCGTCGATGCGGTAGTAGAACATCGCGATCCAGGACATCGGAATCCGGTAAGGCGAGTGCTGCAATCCGGCGGCATCCGGGCCGCGGCCGGGCGCCGGCAGGTCGAGCGCGGTGCCGTTCACGCTCAGGTGGGGTGTGACGCTCGCCGCGGGGTCCTCGAGCGGGATCGCGATCCACAGATAGAGCTCGCGCGTACCCATCTGATTGGTTTCGAACGGACCGAGGAACGCAAATTTTCCCGGGTTGTCTCTGCGAAAGGTGTCGCGATACAGCTCCAGCGGACGTCCGAGCCGCGCGATCGTCAGCCCGGTCTCCTCATCGAGTTGTTCGACGACCGGCGCGTCGTTCGGCAGCGAGGCACAGGCGCAGAGCCAGGCGGTGGCGAGCGCGAGGCAGCCGAGCCGCGCGCGCCGCAGCACGCCGCGACGGCTTGTCATAATGGTTTGCGATTGAGATTCTTGTTGCATTGAACACCTGAAGCTGTGACGCGGTCCGTTCGTTTCGGGCACGCGGAGTTCCTATACTTTATGCCATTGGTAAGTGCTTGTTTTGTAATCAGATGTCGCTAGCCACGAAAATTCTTGCGCTCAGCGGAGTGCTGCTTGCGGGCCTGTTCGCGGGAACGGCCTGCGGTGATGCGCTTCCTTATCATGCCCGCGCCATGGCGACGATGGGCGTGGAGCTGCCGGTTGCCGATCGAGTGCTGGTTCGCAAGGCGGAGCGCCGGTTGTACCTGCTGCGCGGCAGCGATGTTCTGCGCGCCTATCGCGTGTCGCTCGGACTCAATCCCGGCGGCCCGAAGGAACGCGCGGGAGATTTCCGCACGCCTGAAGGCAACTACCGTCTCACCCGACGGAACACGCGCAGCGATTTCTTCCTGTCCATCCAGGTTTCCTACCCGAATGAAGCCGACGTCCGCCGCGCGCGTCGCAACGGCTGGCAGCCGGGCGGGGCCATCATGATCCACGGGATGCCCAACGATCCGCGGCACACGCCCGACTACTACGCCACGCAGGACTGGACGGACGGCTGCATTGCCGTCACCAACGCCGACATGGTGGAAATCTGGATGATGACCTCGGACAACGTGCCGATCGATATCGAGCCATAGCCGCAGCTCGCGGCGCGCCGTAGAACTCCCGTCGTCGAGTACACTCGATCTCACCCCTCCAGAAGGTGAGTCGAGAGGATTTCTTGGAAACCAGCATCGTCATTCCCGATTTCGTGGATGCGCGCATCGGACCGCGCGGCAGCCTCGAAAACCTGTCCCAGGCCGAGATCGAGAAACTGCTCGACTCGCGCGCGGGCGGCCTGTACCCGCTGTTCCGCAAGTGCGCGCTGGCCGTGCTCAACTCCGGCAGCGAGACCGACAACGCCAAGGAAATCTTCGACCGCTACAAGGATTTCGAAGTCGAGCTGGTGCGCCAGGCCTGGGGCGTGAAGCTCGAGATCCGCAACGCGCCGGGACAGGCATTCGTCGACGGGGAGATGATCCGCGGCATGAAGGAGCACGTGTTCGCGGTGCTGCGCGACGTGATCTTCATCTCCAACGAGATCATCGAAAGCGGTCGCTTCGACCTCAACAATCCCGCGGCGATCACCAATGCCGTGTTCCACATCCTGCGCAACGCGCGCATCCTCGACTACAAGGCAAAACCGAATCTCGTCGTGTGCTGGGGCGGCCACTCCATCAGCTCCGAGGAATATCAGTACACGAAGAAGGTGGGGTACGAGCTCGGGCTGCGCGGCCTGGACGTGTGCACGGGCTGCGGACCCGGCGCCATGAAGGGTCCCATGAAGGGGGCGACCATCGGCCATGCCAAGCAGCGCATCGTCGGCGGACGCTACATCGGGCTCACGGAGCCCGGGATCATCGCCGCCGAGCCGCCGAACCCCATCGTGAACCAGCTGGTGATCATGCCGGACATCGAAAAGCGCCTCGAAGCCTTCGTGCGACTGTCGCACGGCATCGTGGTGTTTCCCGGCGGTGTCGGCACGGCCGAGGAAATCCTCTACCTGCTCGGCATCCTGCTCGAACCGGTGAATGCCGAGCAGCCGCTCAAGGTGGTGTTGACCGGCCCGAAATCCACCGCCGAGTACTTCGTGCAGATCCGGCGTTTCATCGCCGGGACGCTCGGCGAAAAGGCGGCCGGGAAGCTGCACGTGATCGTGGACGATCCGCCGGACGTGGCGCGCTACATGGTCAGGGTCATGGAAGACGTGCGCGACTACCGTCGCGCCAACAGCGACTCCTACAACTACAACTGGCTGCTGAAGATCCCGCCGGCGTTCCAGCACCCCTTCGAGGTCACCCACGAGTCCATGCGCGGCCTGCGCCTGTACCGTGACCAGCCGGCGCACGAGCTGGCGGCGGACCTGCGGCGCGCGTTTTCCGGCATCGTCACCGGCAACGTCAAGGAAAACGGCGTTCGCGCGATCGAGAAGTTAGGGCCGTACGAGCTCACCGGCGATCCGTCGTTGATGGCACTGCTCGACGAGCTGCTCACGGCGTTCGTTGCACAGAAGAGAATGAAGCTTCCGGGCAGCGCGTACCGTCCCTGCTATCGCCTGGTGGCGTGACAATAAGCGGATAAGCGTTAAATCGGCGCGCGCGCTGCGCGCGACGCTGCGACATAACGAAAAAATCACTGCGACCTGATCCGCATCATCCGCAACCGGTCGCGGGCGCGTGACTCAGTTCCTGTCGTTTCGGTGCGACGAAAAAGTAGTCTCTCGCCATCAGAACGGGAGAAGCTTCATGAGCTCTTCAGACAAAGGCCGGGGAAACATCGCGAACGGCTCACCGCCACCGGTGGGTACCGACGCGTACGCTGCCTGGCTCGAGCGCATGCAGCGAACTCGCGGACGCCACGCCGCCATCACCAAGAATCTCTACACCTGGTCTAGCTACAAGCACTGGGCCGACAAGGTCAAAGGTTCCTGGGAAGAAGAACCCGCCGTCGTCCCCGCGAAGAAGTAGGCGCAAGAGGTGCCGGGTGAGGAAAGTGGGGATTAGCTCCCCGCATCCCGCTCGGGCATCAGGCGGTCCGCGGAGCTAATCCCCACTTTCCTCACCCGGCACCTCCCAGCAGGAAGCGTGCGTCGTGGGCGCCGGTCTCATCCGGCTTCGTTTCCAGCTTCGTTTCGGTCGCCGCGGGCATGGCCTCCGGGGCCGGCTGTTCCTGCAGCGGCGCCGGTTGCTCGGCGAGAACCCGCTCCGGCTCGAGCCACGCCAGCAGCGTCTCCCATTGCGCCACGTCTTCCCGGACGGTGTACGCCTTCATTTCGTGGATCCCGACGCCCTGCTCGGCGGCGCGCACGTAGTTCTGCGAATCGCGAATGGTCGCGATCACCGGGATGTCGAGCTTCTCCAGGAAGCGCATCAGCGCCTGGAACATCAGCGTGTTCTTGCGCACGCGGTTCGCCACCACGCCGATGCGGTTTTCCGCGCGCTTGATCTTGGCGACCAGCAGCAGGTCGGCGATGCAGCGCGAGGCGGCGTGGATGTCGATGTCCGAGGGCAGCACCGGGACGATGACCTTGTTCGCGTCGCGCGTGAGCTCGGGCATGGCCCGGGCCTCCACCGCGGCGGGACTGTCGACGATGACCTTCTGCGTGCCGTCCGGGACGCGCATCTGCCAGCTCATCGTGGTGCGCGAATCGCGCTCGAAGGTGGCGATGCCGTTGATGACGGGCTGCGGCAGCTTGCGCTTGCGCAGCCAGCGCGTCGAGGAACCCTGCGGGTCGCGGTCGATGAGCAGGGTGCTGTCGCCGCGGGCGGCGAAGTACGCCGCGAGATTGATCGCGAGCGTCGTCTTGCCGGAGCCACCTTTGGGATTCAGGACGACGATGCGCTGCATGTACCTTCCATTCTGTTTGTCAGAATGTGGTTCTGGTGTGAGGCAATCGAAAGACTAGCGATGCCGCGCCACGCCCGCAACCACGGCCGGGATCGACTGTGACCCCGGGCACAGCGATGCGCGGCGACAGTTCCTACGATGCTCCCATGGAACGCCTGCTGCTGCTCTGGGACGAAATCGACGACCTCGTGGGCACCAGCCGTTACATGTTCAAGAACACCGCCCTGGCGATCTGGAGCTCGGTGCGCAAGCGCTGAGCTGAAATTCCCCTCTTGAATTTCTAAAGTGGCGCCCGCAGTCTCGCGGCGCCATGAATACCCCACAGAAGGAAACCTTAGGGTTTCAAGCCGAAGTCCGTGAGCTGCTGAAGCTCATGATCCATTCGTTGTACAGCCACCGGGAGATCTTCCTGCGTGAGCTGATCTCGAATGCCTCCGACGCCAATGACAAGCTGCGCTTCGAGGCGCTCAGCCGTCCGGAGCTGATGGCGGGGGATACCGAACTCGCCGTCTGGATCGAGACCGACAAGGACAAGGGCACGCTCAGCATCCGCGACAACGGCATCGGCATGAGCCGCGAGGAGGCCATCTCGCATTTGGGCACCATTGCCCGCTCCGGGACCGCGGAGTTCTTCAAGAAGCTCTCCGGGGACCAGCAGAAGGACTCCACCCTCATCGGCCAGTTCGGTGTCGGATTCTATTCGGCGTTCATCGTGGCCGACCGCGTCGAGGTGCTGACCCGGCGCGCCGGCCTCCCCATCGCCGAAGGCGTTCGCTGGGAATCGCGTGCGGATGGAGAGTTCACGGTCGAGACCATCGAACGCGAGCCGCGCGGCACCACGATCGTGCTGCACCTCAAGGACGATGCCAGGGAATTCCTCGACACCTGGCGCCTGCGATCCCTGGTGCGCCGCTATTCGGATCACATCGCCTTTCCGGTGCGCATGCCGAAGGAAGGCGCCGCCACGCTCGAATACGAGCCCATCAACCGCGGCACCGCGTTGTGGGCGCGGCCCAAGTCCGACATCAAGGACGACGAGTATGTCGAGTTCTATCGGCACCTCACGCACGATTCGGGCGAGCCGCTCGTCTGGTCGCACAACCGCGTCGAGGGCAAGCGCGACTACACCAGCCTGATCTACATCCCATCTTCCGCGCCCTTCGATCTGTGGCAGCGGGACGGCGCCCGCGGCCTGAAGCTCTACGTGCGGCGCGTCTTCATCATGGACGACGCCGAGCAATTCCTGCCCCTGTACCTGCGGTTCGTGAAAGGCGTGCTCGATTCGGCCGACCTGCCGCTGAACGTCTCGCGCGAGCTGCTGCAGGCGGACAGCGAAGTGGAAGCCATGCGCGGCGCGCTGACCCGGCGCGTGCTCGACATGCTCGCGAAGCTCGCCAGGGATGAGGCGGTGAAGTACCAGGGATTCTGGAAGGAATTCGGCGCGGTGCTGAAGGAGGGCCTCGCCGAGGATGCGGCGAATCGCGACAAGCTGCTGCCGCTGCTGCGTTTCGCCAGCACCGCCCAGGCTGGCGACGAAGAGACCGTCTCGCTGGCCGACTATGTCGGCCGCATGCAGTCGGGCCAGGACAAGATCTACTACGTGGTCGGGGAAAGTGTCACGGCGGCGCGCAGTCACCCGGCCATCGAGGCGCTGAAGGCGCGCAACGTGGAAGTGCTGTTGTTAGGCCGGCGCATCGACGCCTGGGTCATGGACCACATGCCGGATTTCGAAGGCAAGAAGTTCAAGGACGCCACGCGCGGCGACCTGGAGCTCGGCGGGCTGGCGAGCGCGGCCGACAAGGAAAAGGCCGAGTCGCAGCTCAAGGAGAGCAAGTCCCTGCTGAAGCGCGTCAAGGATGCGCTGGGCGAGCGGGTTTCCGAGGTGCGGGTCAGCACGCGCCTGAAGGATTCCGCGGCCGTGCTGGTGGCGGGCGAACACGACCTGTCCGCGCCGCTGCGGCGTGCCCTCGAGGCGGCCGGACAGAGCGCGCCTCCGGCAACGCCCGTGCTCGAGCTCAACGTCGATCACCACCTGGTGAAGTACCTCGAGACGCGCGAGAGCACGGAGGACTTCGCCGACCTGGCGCTCGTGATCTACGAGCAGGCCGCACTCGCCGAGGGCACTCAGCTGCCGGATCCGGGTGCCTTCGTGCACCGGCTCAACAAGCTCTGGATGCGGCTCGCCTAGTTCGTTTCTATAATGCCCGCCCCGCAATCGACGGAGCTTGGCAATGAGGGTTAAGTCGTTGGCGATCGCGCTGTGCGCGATGGCCGCAATTGGCTGCTCTTCCCGGGACAAACCTGCCGAGTCCGCGCCGGCGGCGGCGCCGGCGTCAGAACCGGCCGCAGCCGCCACTCCGGCCGAAGCACCCGCATCCACAGGAACAGAAGTCATGGCATTGCAGAAGACAGATCTCGCGCCCGGCTCCGGGCCGGAAATCAAGAGTGGCCAGACGGCGCTGGTGCACTACACGGGCTGGCTCTACGACGCGGCGGCGCCCGAGAACAAGGGCAAGAAGTTCGACAGCTCCGTGGATCGCAATGAACCGTTCGAGTTTCCCGTGGGCGCGGGCATGGTCATCAAGGGATGGGATGAGGGCGTGGTCGGCATGAAGGTGGGAGGCAAACGCCGCCTGGTGATTCCGCCGGACATGGGCTACGGCTCGCGCGGCGCGGGTGGTGTGATTCCGCCCGGCGCGACGCTGGTGTTCGACGTCGAGCTGGTGGAAATTCGTTGAAAGAGCCCGCGCTGCGGCCAGGCGCTGCGGCGCCGCCGTGCGCCGAGCGGAACTTGTTAGCCGGGTTCACCACGGTACGCGACCACTGCTTTTCCGCCAAGGCGCCGTGATCCGCGCAGAGACACTCACGCTCGGTGGACCCGTAGGTGCCCTGGAGACGCGACTGGAATCCAGGGACGGGCTGTCGAATCCGCCGATGTTTGGCGTCGTGTGCCACCCGCATTCGCTGAAAGGCGGCACCATGGACAACAAGGTGGCGCATACGCTCGCGCGGGCCATGATCGAATGTGGTGCGCCAGCGTTCCGCTTCAATTTCCGCGGCGTGGGCGCCAGTGGTGGCGCATTCGATCACGGCCGTGGCGAAGTCGACGACCTGGCGGCCGTGGTCGCCGAAGGACGACGGCGCTTTCCCGGCGCGTGCTTGTGGTTAGGCGGCTTCTCGTTCGGTGCCTTCGTGGCGCTGCGCGCGGCGCCACGGTTGGCCCCGGTCAAACTGGTCGCGGTCGCGCCCCCGGTGGTGGGTTACGAGCTCGGCGAGGTCCAGGCTCCCGATTGCGACTGGATGCTGGCGCAGGGCGATGCCGACGACGTGGTGTCACCCGGCGCGGTGCTCGACTGGGCGGCCCGGCAATCGCGTAAACCGCGTTTGCACGTGCTCGCCGGCGCCGGCCACTTCTTTCATGGCCGCCTGCACGAGCTCAAGCCGCTGGTCGTGGACTTTCTTCGTTAGTGGGGAAAATGGGGACATTCCTGATTTGCCCGCTTCGCGGGCAAACGGGGACGCACCTGCCGCAGGTGTGTCCCCGTTTGCTAGCAAATCAGGAATGTCCCCATTTTCCCCATCTTTTCCCCCCGCCACCAACGAAGAAAGCCCGGGTGTCGGCAGACACCAGGGCTTTCGGTGCGTCGCGCGTCGTGGCACGCGCGATGCGGAGACGCCTTAGAACAGGCTGATCAGTTCACGAGGGCCTTGAGGCTCTTCAGAGGCAGCACGCGGACCTTCTTGGAGGCCGGCTTCGCCTTGAAAACCATCTTTTCCTTCGTGAACGGGTTGATGCCTTCACGCGCCTTCGTGGCAGGCTTCTTCACGACCTTCATCTTCAGCAAGCCGGGCAGCGTGAACAGGCCCGGGCCACGCAGGCTCTTCTTGATGATGCCGTTGAGTGACTCGAACACCGCGGCGACCTGCTTGCGGGACAGGTCACTGTCCTTGCAGATCTGAGCCACGATTTCCGACTTCGTCGGTGCGCCACCTTTCTTTGCCATTACTCGACTCCTCGTTGGAAAAAATGCCGCGAAAAATACATTCCGCGGCGAGCGATTCGGCGCGCAACATATCACACGCACCCGCTCGTGCAAATAATTTTCGGTGCGCGAGCGTGCTGGAAATGCCTTGTTTTCTAGGCTCCGGCGCACATGTGCGACATGCGGAGCGTTGCGCGGCGCGCACCGCACGCGCATCCGCTGTACGAATCTTCGCCACTCCCGCGCGGTGCGCGAGGTCGAGACGACGTTGAAGTGTGAGGCTAAGTCGTTGTCGCCAAGAGGCCGGGCAACGATTCAGGCGCGCAATTCGCCGATCAGGATGATCAGTGCCTGCAGCGCGATGATGGCCCAGAGGAATGACAGGTCGAGCCCGGCGACGATGGACGGGATCACGCGGCGAATTCGCGACAACAAGGGTTCGCAGATGTCCGCGAGCACGTCCTGGATGGGCGAGCCGCGCCCCTGCAGCAGGAATCCGGCGATGCCGTAGAAGAAGATCAGGATCACGTAGAGCCACAACACGGCGAGCGCCAGCTCGAACACCGTCGCGACGATCCAGGGTCCAGCGGCCGGCAGGGCGCGCCACGTCAATACCCATTCCAGCGCGACCTTGAACACCGTGAACAACACGATCGCAATCACCGATGCGGAGTCCACCTTGCCGAGCGGCGGCAGGATGCGTCGCAGCGGCATGACCAGCGGATTCGTCAACCTGACCACCGCTTCGGCGAACGGATTGCGAAAGTTCACGCGCGCCAGCTGCATGATCAGCCGCAGCAGCAGCACGGCCAGGTACAGCGAAGTCAGCGTGCGGACGATGTAGACGAGGGCATTCATGAGGATTGCTGTGTGTTGCCGAAGGCCTGGGCCATTTCGCGGCCGCGATCGGTCGCGGCCTGCATCGCGGCTGCGACGATACCACGCAGATTCGCGGCATCGAATGCGCGCACCGCGGCCTCGGTGGTGCCGCCCTTCGAGGTGACCTCGGCACGCAGGCGCGCCAAGTCGCCATCGCTGTCGCGCGCCATGCGGCCCGAGCCGAACAGCGTCTGGATCGCGAGTTCCCGGGCGCTGGCGTGCGGCAGCCCCAGTTTCACCGCGGCATCCGTCATCAGCTCCGCCAGCAGGAAGAAGTAGGCAGGACCGCTGCCCGACAGCGCCGTCACGACGTCCAGGGAATCCTCGTCGGGCACCCACACGGTGGTTCCGACGGCACCGAGCACGTCTTCGGCGAGCTTGCGCTGAGCGGCATCGAGCCCCGCCGGGGCATAGATTGCCGTGGCGCCCGCGGAATTGAGCGCCGGCCGGTTCGGCATGGCGCGAGCGACCGGAACTCCGGGCCCGCACCAGCCGGCGATCGCGGCCACGCGGATGCCCGCTGCAATCGACAACACCAGGGGCGGGCGTTGCGCGAGGGCCGCGGCCAGCGGCTTCACGGTCATTGCCAGGTCCTGAGGTTTCACCGCCAGCACCACGACGTCCGCGCCTTCGATGATCTCGCGATTGTCCGCGGAGACGTGCACGCCCAGTTCGTCGGCCAGTGCGATGCGTCGCGCCTGCGAGGCTTCGCCGACGCTGATCCGTTGGGACGCGAGCCCGCGGGCGATGAGGCCGCGGATCAGGGCACCGCCCATGTTTCCGCCGCCGATGAAGGCTGCCGTGTAGTTCATGTCGGCGGAATTTTACCCATCAACGCGCGCCCCGAGGCCCGAAGATGGCAGTGCCGATGCGCACCATCGTGGAGCCCTCGAGGATCGCCGCCTCGAAATCCGCGCTGGTGCCCATCGACAGCGTGTCGAGGCCGAAGCCGCGTTCGTTGAGGTAGTCGAACACCTGGCGGGTTTCGCGGAACCACATGCGCTGGCGTGCGACGTCGGCCTCGGCGGGCGGCATGCACATGAGTCCCCGCAATCTCAGCCGGGGCAGGCCGGCGACCTGTCGCGCCAGCTCCGGGATCTCGGCCGCCTCGACGCCGCCCTTGCTTTGCTCGCCGCCGACGTGCAGCTGCAGGCAGACATTCAGCGCGGGCGCGTGAAACGGGCGCTGCGCCGAAAGCCGCTCGGCGATCCTGAATCGATCGATGGCATGCACCCAGGCGAAGTGCTCGGCCACCGGGCGCGTCTTGTTAGCCTGCAATCTTCCGATGAAATGCCAGGTGAGCTCGCGACCCGCGAGCGCCTGGATCTTGGGCAGACTTTCCTGCAGGAAATTCTCGCCGAAATGTTCGATGCCCGCGGCCGCGGCGCTGTCAATTGCTGCGCTGCTCTGACCCTTCGAAACGGCCAGAAGCGTGACCGAATCGACACTTCGTCCGGCGCCCCGGGCAGCCTCGGCGATGCGCTCCCGCGCAGCCAGGACGCTCTGCGAGCAATTCTGCGGAAGGGATAACATATTGATCACTGATACCCGGGTCTATACTCAACGGCGCTTTCCAAGGGACACCGCATGGCCGTCGACGTCGCCCAGCTCCTCGCTTTTGCCGTGAAGAATAACGCCTCGGACTTGCACCTGTCCGCAGGCGTGCCGCCGATGATCCGTGTCGACGGCGACATGAAACGTATCAACATGCCCGCGCTCACCCATAAAGAAGTGCACGGCATGGTGTACGACATCATGAACGACAAGCAGCGCAAGGCTTACGAAGAGTTCTTCGAGACCGATTTTTCGTTCGAGATCCCCAAGCTCGCGCGCTTCCGCGTCAACGCCTTCAACCAGAACCGCGGCGCCGGCGCCGTATTCCGCAACATTCCGTCGGTCATCCTGTCGCTCGACGATCTCGCCGCGCCGAAGATTTTCCGTGACCTGTGCATGCTGCCGCGCGGCCTGGTGCTCGTGACCGGACCCACGGGCTCGGGCAAGTCGACCACGCTGGCCGGCATGGTCAACCACTGCAACGACAACCGTCCGGATCACATCATCACGATCGAGGATCCGATCGAATTCGTCCACGAGAGCAAACGCTGCCTCGTGAACCAGCGCGAGGTGCATCGCGATACCCTCGGCTTCTCGGAAGCCCTGCGCTCGGCGTTGCGCGAGGACCCCGACGTGGTGCTGGTCGGCGAAATGCGCGACCTCGAGACCATCCGCCTCGCGCTCACCGCCGCCGAGACGGGCCACCTGGTGTTCGGCACCCTGCACACGAGCTCGGCCGCCAAGACCATCGACCGCGTGGTCGACGTGTTTCCCGCGCAGGAAAAGGAGATGGTGCGCGCGATGCTCTCGGAATCGCTGCGCGCGGTGATCTCCCAGACCCTGCTCAAGCGCAATGGCGGCGGCCGCGTGGCCGCGCACGAAATCATGATCGGCACCCCGGCAATCCGTAACCTGATCCGCGAAGGCAAGATCGCGCAGATGTATTCGGCCATCCAGACCGGCGGCGCGCAGGGCATGCAGACCCTCGACCAGTGCCTCACGGAGCTGGTGCAGAAGGGCGTGGTCAGCAAGGAAGAGGCGCGCTACAAGGCGGCCAACAAAGATTCTTTGTAAGGGCTGCCGCCCGAATTCAATCCCGGTTTGCGGACGCAAACCGGGTACATGATGGCCGCGAAGCGCGGCGGAAGAGACAGGTAGCAATAAATGGACAGGGAACAAGGCATAAAGCTGATGCAGGACCTTCTCCGCCGCGTGGTGGACAAGAAGGCCTCGGACCTGTTCATCACGGCGGGTTTTCCGCCGGCCATCAAGATCGACGGCGAAGTCCGCCCGCAGTCCGAGCGCGCGCTCACCGCCGAGCAGTCGGCCGTGCTGGTGCGCGCCATCATGAACGACCGGCAGACCAAGGAATTCGACGCGACCAAGGAGTGCAACTTCGCGATCGCGCCGCCCGGCATCGGCCGCTTCCGCGTGAACACCTTCGTGCAGCAGGGCCAGACCGGCTGCGTGATCCGCCTGATCAACTCGAAGATTCCCACGCTCGAAGAGCTGGATCTGCCAGCCATCCTCAAGGAAGTGGTGCTGTCGAAGCGCGGCCTGGTGATCATGGTGGGCGGCACGGGCTCGGGCAAATCGACCTCGCTCGCCGCGATGGTCGGCTACCGCAATGAAAAGACACGCGGGCACATCGTGACCATCGAAGACCCGGTGGAGTACGTGCACCAGCACAAGGGCTGCGTGATCACGCACCGCGAAGTGGGTGTGGACACGGAGAACTGGCACGCGGCGTTGAAGAACACCCTGCGCCAGGCGCCGGACGTCATCTTGATCGGCGAAATCCGCGATCGCGAGACCATGGAATACGGCATCCAGTTCGCCGAGACCGGCCACCTGGTGCTGGCGACGCTGCACGCCAACAGCTCCAACCAGGCGCTGGACCGCATCATCAACTTCTTTCCGGACGAGCGGCGCGAGCAGCTGCTGATGGATCTGTCGCTGAACATCCGCGCGCTCATTTCGCAACGCCTGATCCCGCGCGAGTCCGGCTCGGGCCGCATCGCGGCCATGGAGATCATGCTGAACTCGCCGCTGATCCAGGACCTGATCTTCAAGGGCGAGGTCGCCAAGATCAAGGAAGTGATGTCGCGCTCGACGCGCATCGGCATGAAGACCTTCGACCAGGCGCTGTACGAGCTGTACGAGGCGGGCTTCATCTCCTACGAAGACGCGTTGCGCAATGCCGATTCGAAGAACGAGCTGCGCCTCAAGATCAAGCTGGAGAGCAAGCGCGAGGTCAAGAACCTCGACGACGGCGGCGCGCTCACCATCATCGACGAAGAAGAGCAGGGCCGGTCGTTCTAACTACGCCCGCGACACACAACAGGGCGGACATGCAAGCAGTGAACGAGAAGCTCGCCGAAACGATCGAGGTCAGGGAGCAGGGCGAAGCGGCGCCGATGGTGTTGAACACCCGGCCGCTGTTCAAGCTCATGGTCGAGCGCAAGGCGTCCGACCTGTTCTTCACCTCCAATGCGCCGATAAAAGTCAAAATCGAAGGGCAGATCATGCCCATCAACAAGCAGATCCTGTCGCCCGAGACCGTGCGGCAGGCGGCCTATGGGCTGATGACGCCCGACCAGCTCGAGAGCTTCAAGCGCGAGCTGGAGATCGACTTCGCGATCTCCGAGCCCGGCCTTGGCCGGTTCCGCGTCAACGTGTTCTACCAGCGCGGCTATCCGGCGATGGTGCTGCGCTACATCAGCGCCGACATGCCGAAGCTCGACCAGTTGGGTCTGCCGGAGATGTTCAAGGACCTCATCATGATGAAGCGCGGGCTCATCCTGATGGTGGGCGCCACGGGCTCGGGCAAGTCGACTTCGATCGCGGCGATGATCAACCATCGCAACGAAGTCTCCTCGGACCACATCGTCACCATCGAGGACCCGATCGAATTCCTGCACACCAACAAGCGCTCCATCGTCAACCAGCGTGAGGTCGGGCTCGACACGAAGAGCTTTTCCCGCGCGTTGCGCGGCGTGATGCGCGCGGCTCCAGACGTGATCCTCATCGGAGAAATCCGCGACAAGGAGACGATGGAAGCGGCGATCAATCTGTCGGGTACAGGCCATCTGGTGCTCTCGACCCTGCATGCGAACAACAGTGCGGAAACGCTCGATCGCATCATCAACCTGTTCCCGCAGGATCAGCACAAGCAGATCTTCCTGGACCTCTCGCAGTACCTGCGCGCCATCCTTTCGCAGCGCCTGGTCATCGGCAAGGACGGCAAGCGCATGGCCGCCATCGAGGTCATGCTGAACACGCCGTACATCACCGAGCTCATCAAGAAGGGCGACGTCTCGGGCATCAAGGAGGCGATCGTCGCCAGCTCCGAACGCGGCGTGCAGAGCTTCGACGTGGCGCTGCTGAATCTCTACAAGCAGAACCGCATCGACCTCGAAGAGGCGCTCGCCAACGCCGACTCGCGCTCAAATCTCGAGGCGAAGATCAACTTCGGCTGAAATGGGGACATTCTCCGTTTCCTGGCAAACGGGGACAGACCTCGAGCCTGAGAGACTCCGTCCCGGAACGGGACACGCGCGCGGCCCGTGCTTCTATCTGGCTCCGAATCCCGCAATGGCCTCTGCCGGCTGCGATTCGTCCAGGTAGACATCCGGCGTCAGCAGAGCCGGTTCGGCCGCCGCGGAAGGTCTCGTCAACACGAAGCGCGGCGTCACCAGGATGAGCCCCGAGTTCGGCAGCGTCGTGCGACGTGCGCCGCCGCTTTGTTGCGTACGCACGCTGTCGCCGCGTCCGGCGACCAGTCCGAAGCCAAAATCCTGGATCACGTTGCTCATGACGACGGCCGAGGAATACGTGCCCGCGCCCACGACGACGTAGACCCGGCCCGTGAAGCGCAGCGGTTCGTGGGCCCTCGGAGGGAACCAGTCGTCGATTTCCCCATCCACGACGCTGCCGGGTACCTCGTGCCGGGCTGGATCGGCCACCACGACCCGCTTGCGATAGTGGGAGCCGATGCGAAACGGCTTGCCGGCGATGTAAGGCATCACTCCCTCGACCCAGCTTTCGTCATCGCCGCCCCCGTTGTCGCGCAGGTCGATGATCAGCTCGTTCACGTGTCGCCCGTGGATCTGCGCGAACGAGGCGCGCGTGAAGTCGAACAGCCGCTGCTTGTCCGGCCATGCGAAAGTGCCGAGCTTGAGGACGGCTACCGGAGCATTCGCCGGAAAGCTCAATTGGAACTGCCGGTTGAAGTCGCTTTCGTCGGCCAGCAAGCGGGGCACTTGCGCACTGCCGGGAATCCGGCGCGCGTCCTGTTCGCCCGCGAGTTCGATCTGGTACGCGTCCGGCGCGCCGAACACCTTCCAGTAGTAGAACCAGAAGCGCCGCGACACGAGATCGGCGCGGAAGTTGCGGGTGTCGCCGTGCGCACGAGCCAGCAGCTGCTCGCACACGGTGCGCGCGGAAATCCGGTCCACGCGGCGGACGAACGCATTCGTGACAGGCGAGTCGCCGCCGCCCAGTGCGGCGCGCACCCGCAGGTTGCAGTCCGGCGTGACCTGCATCTCGAACGGGAACAACAGGCCGCCGGCCGCCAGATGTGCGCGGGTCTCGCCGCGCCAGTCGAGAAAGCCCACGAACAGGTGTCCGTCGGCGAGCAGTGGATTCAAGGTCGCGAGCAATCGCCATGCGGCGTCTCGATCCAGTGGAGGAGAGTTCGCGAGCGATGTGTCCAGGTCACGAATGGCTCGCTCGAGCCGCGGGACATCCGCCGAGTGCGCCAGATCCGCGGGCATCTCGTGCAACGCCCGCGCGAGGTACGCGAGATCCACACGCAGCTGCTCGCCGGTGAAACGCGGGCCGTCGGCGCGGGCGAGCGTGCACAGCAGTACGCAGGCCAGCGCCCCACTGAACTTCAAGCGCCGGCGCACATGTTCGACGATGTGCGCCGCCTCGCTCACGGGCCGAACACAGCCCTCGAATCGAACACCGGCCCGTCGACACACACGCGCTTCATCGCCGGACCCTCGGGCGTGGCCACCTTCACCGTGCAACCCGCACACCCGCCCACCGCGCAGGCCATGAATTCCTCGAGCGACACCTGGCAGGGCACGTGGTATTTCGCCGCGACCTTCGCCATGGCCTCGAGCATGGGGGTGGGGCCGCAGGAGAACACTTCGACCTCGGCGCGCGCCGCGGCATCGAGCGCGCCCAACCACTCATCCGCGAGTTGCGTGACGAAGCCGTCGTAGCAACCGGCGAATCCCGCCTTCGAAGCGAGCCGGCTCGGCACGCTCCAGCCGTCGAGCAGCGGATGCGCCGCGATCGTGCCCGCAGGAATCCCGGCCACCAGGATGGTGGAAGGCCGCGTCTTGAACGGAAACGGAATCTCCGAGCCCATGAGCACGAGCGGCTTCCAGGGCCTGCCCGCCTGCTCGAGCATCCACTCGGCCAGGAAGATCATCGGTGGAATGCCCACCCCGCCGCCGACCAGCAGGGCTCGCGGA